>DASXBA010000118.1:0-34095 GCA_036406475.1 Thermoleophilaceae bacterium
TGTCGAGATCGCCCGAGCCGTGAAGGTCCCCGCCCGGGTGTAGGTGTGGGAGACCGACGCGCCGGTCGCCCCGGAGCCGTCGCCGAACTCCCAGCGGCTCGAGGCCACATGCGAGAGGAGGTCCGCGGGCGAGAAGGAGAAGGCCGCGGGTGCCGTGCGCTCGACCGTCGTGGGCGCCTTGAGCGAGCGGAGCTCCGGGCCGCCGCCGTCGAAGATGGCGCCGTCGATCTGCTTGCCGTTCACGTCCATCCAGACGAGCGCGGTGTTCCCGCGACCGTCTCCGCCGAAGTGGGGATCGGAGACGAGGGTGTCGTTGCCGGCGGGGTTGGCGAGCGGGTCGAGCGTGCCGTTCTCCCGGAACCCACGGGCTTCGATCTTTCCGGTGCCGAGGTTTTCCCAGGCCGCCACCGCGTCGCCGCCGCTCGCGACGGTCACCGTCGGCGTCTGCTTGACGGTGCCGACGGCCGACAGGTTGACGATCCGGCCGAGGTTGCCGGACGCGGCGAGGCGCCGGCCTTGAATGGCATGGTCGGTGGCGTCGTCCCAGACGACAACGGCGTCGCCTTCCGGCGAGACGGCGAGGTCCTGGTCGAACGAGTCTTCGGCCGTCGACAGGGGCTTGATCGAGCCAAGGGCGCCCGTCGGCGAGCGCCGCCTCATCTTGATCACGCTGGGGGATATCCCCTCGGACCAGGCGACGTAGGCGGCGCCCTGCGCGTCCGTGGCCACCTTCGGTTCGAAGGGCGTCACCGCGCCCGTGCTGAGGTTCTGGATCGGGCCCAGCGAGCCGCCCGGGCTGAGCGTTCGCAGCTGGGTGCGCTTGTCGGTGGAGTTGGCCCAGGCCACGAACGCGGTGCCGTTCGGAGCGACCGCGACCTGTGGCTCGTCGGCCGACTTGCCGGGTGGGCTGACGTCCTTGAGCGGGCCGAGCGTCCCGGAGCGCGACAGCCGCCGGGCCTGCACCTGCCCGGTCGCGTTGTTCTCGAAGACGACCGTGGTGTTCCCGTCGGGATCGCCCGCCAGGTCGGCGTCGGCGATGTTGTCGGTCGCGTCGATCTGCCGGCGCATCCCGAGCACGCCGGCCGCGGTGCGCCGCCGGACGAACAGGTCGGCGGTGGTGTTGTCGCGCCAGAGGATGGTCGACGTGCCGGCGGCGTCGACGGTGATGCCGAACGGGAACTCGTTGTTGGTGGTGCCGATGTCCTGCTGCGTGCCGAAGACGCCTCCGAGGGAGCGCGAGCGGAAGGAGGTCTTCGCCGGGAACGTGTCGGAGCCGCCGTCGTCGTTCAGTCGGAACGTGAGATAGAGGTTGCCGCGCGGGTCCATGGCGACCAGCCCGGCCTGCGGGAACCTGGTCGGGCTATTGCCGTTGGCAAAGTCGAAATGTGGGAACCAGTGGCCGGCCGCGTGGGCCGGGGCGGCGGCGGCGAGGAGCGTCGCCGCGGCGGCGAGAGTCGCGAGTCTGAAGTGGGCCATGTCCGGGGATACGGCCCAGCGCCGCGGGCGGTTATGTGGCGTGCGTCACACGGCGACGATCGCGTCGATCTCCACGTCGGCCCCGCGTGGGAGCGCGGCGGCCTGGATCGCCACCCGCGCCGGCGGCTCGTCGCCGAAGAACTCGCCGTAGACCTCGTTGACGCGGACGAAGTCGGCCATGTCGGTCAGGTAGACCGTGCAGCGAACCGCGTCCGCGAGATCCGCTCCGGCGGCCTGGCAGACAGCCTTCAGGTTCTCCAGGCAGCGCCGGGCCTGGCCCGCCGCGTCCTGCTTGACCAGTTCGCCCGTCGACGGATCGAGCGGGATCTGGCCCGAGCAGAAGAGGAGGTCGCCGTGGCGGACCGCCTGCGAGTAGGGCCCGACGGCGTCCGGTGCCTGGTCGGTCTGGACGATCGAGCGCTCCATGCAAGCGCACCCTACCGCCGTCCGGCGCGCGGCTAGCATGGAACGCCGATGCTCTCGCTCTACCGCCGCCACCGTCCGCGCAGCTTCGACGAGGTGGTCGGGCAGGAGCACATCGTCCGCACGCTCCGGAACGCGATCGAGCTCGGCAAGGTCCACCACGCCTACCTGTTCGTGGGCTCGCGGGGCACGGGCAAGACATCGATGGCGAAATTGCTTGCCTGCGCCTTGAACGCCCAGGGCGGCCCCAACGCCCAGTTCGACCCCGACGATTCCGCCTGCAAGGCGATTCTCGCGGGCACCTCGCTCGACGTGGTGGAGATGGACGCGGCCTCACACAACTCTGTCGACGACATCCGCGAGCTGCGGGAGAACGTGGGCCTGGCGCCGATGGAGGGCGGCCGCCGCGTCTACATCCTCGACGAGGCGCACATGCTCACCACGCAGGCGTGGAACGCGTTCCTCAAGACGCTGGAGGAGCCGCCGCCTCACGTGGTCTTCGTGCTCGCCACCACCGAGGCGCACAAGGTGCCGCCCACGATCGTCGACCGCTGCCACCGCTTCGACTTCCAGCGCCCGTCGCTGGAGCAGATCGCATCGGTTCTCAAGCGGGTGGCCGAGCAGGAGCAGATCGAGGTGCCGGACCCGGCCATCGGAATGATCGCCCGGGCCGCCACCGGCAGCTTCCGCGACGCGCTCGGGACCCTCGAGCAGCTCGTCACCTATGGCGGCAGGCAGGTGGAGCTCGACAACGTGCTCGAGATCCTCGGGGTGGCCGACGCCGAGCTCGTGCTCGACGCGGCCGACGCGCTCGTCGAGCGGGACCCCAAGGCCGCGCTTGCGGCCGTCCGGAAGCTGTCGGACTCCGGCCGCGACTTCACGCAGTTCATGCGCGACCTCACCTCGCACCTGCGCCACCTGCTGGTGGTCCAGGTCACCGGCGAGCTCCCCGAGAGCTTCTCTGTTACCGCGGCGCACCCCGAGCGCGTGGCCGCGCAGGCCGACCGCATCGCCCAGGGCGAGGTCGTCCGCGCGATCGAGTTCCTCGGCGGCGGGATCGCGGCCGTCAAGGAGGGCTCCGATCCGCGTATCCAGCTCGAGCTGGCGCTGCTCAAGTCGACCCAGCCGCAGGCGGACCTGTCGCTGCAGGCGCTGATGTACAGGATCGAGCAGCTCGAGCGGCGGCTCGGCGGCGAGGCCGCCGCGCCGGCGCCCGACGCGTCGCCGGCGCCCCGCAGCACGCCGGCGCCGCGGAGCGGGGGCAGCGGCCCGGCGGCGGCGGCCCAGGCGGTGGCGGAGGAGCCCGAGCCGCAGGCGGAGGCCGCGCCGGCACCCGAGCTCGAGCACGTGCAGCAGATCTGGCCCGCGGTGGCCGATGCCGTACGCGAGCGCAATGGGATGCTCGGGGCGCTGCTCGGCCAGGCGCGCCCGATAGCGCTGGAGGGCGACGTGCTCAAGGTTGCCTTCGCGGAGGACGCCACCTTCGGCAAGAAGAAGGCCGAGGCCAACCGCGAGCTGGTGGTCGAGGCCCTCAAGGGGATCACCGGCCGCGGCCTGAGCGTGGCCTACGAGCTGAGCGCGGCCGCGGCCCAGGGCCCGGCGCTGCTCAGCGAGGACGAGCTGCTCGAACGGCTACGGTCTGAGTTCGGAGCGACGGAGGTCCTCGACGAGGAGACTGACTAGGAGCCATGCCCCAGCCGCCCAATCTCAACCAGATGATGAAGCAGGTCCAGCAGATGCAGGCCGAGATGGCCAAGGCGCAGGAGGAGCTCAAGAGCGCCACGGTCGAGGCCAGCGCGGGCGGCGGCATGGTCCACGTGAAGATGACCGGCGAGCTCGAGCTGCTCGAGCTGAAGATCGACCCCGAGGCCGTCGACCCCGAGGACGTCGAGCTGCTCCAGGACATGGTCCAGGCCGCGGTCAACGAGGCGATCCGCTCCGCACAGGAGCTGGCCGCGTCGAAGATGGGCCAGGCCACCGGCGGGCTCGGCGGCAACCTGGGCGACCTCGGCTTGCCGGGGTTCTAGGCGCGGGCGTACCATCGGGAGCATGAGCGCCCGCCTGGTCCGCGGGGCGTGTCCCCACGACTGTCCCGACACCTGTGCGATGCACGTGACCGTCGAGGACGGCCGCGCGACCAAGGTGGCGGGCGACCCGGAGCACCCGGTCACCGTCGGCTTCCTCTGCGGCAAGGTCTCGAACTACCTCGACCGCGTCTACTCGGAGGACCGCATCCTCCAGCCGCTGATCCGCACGGGGGAGAAGGGCGCGGCGGACTTCCGGACGGCGAGCTGGGACGAGGCGCTAGACCTGACCGCCGAGCGGCTGCACGGGCTGGGCGAATCGATCCTGCCCTACAGCTATGCAGGCACGCAGGGACTGATCCAGGGCAACTCGATGAGCGCCCGCGTGATGAACGCGCTCGGCGCGAGCGACCTCGAGCGGACGATCTGCGCCACCGCCGGGCTGGCCGGCACGGGGATGGCGCACGGGCTCTCGCCGGAGGTCGACCCGGAGGAATGGCCGCACGCGCGCTACGTCCTCATCTGGGGCTGGAACCCGATGTCCACGGCCCCGCACCTGTGGCGCAAGCTGCTCGACGCGCGCAAGGCCGGCGCCAGGCTCGTGGTGGTCGATCCCTTCCGGAGCCGCAGCGCCCGCGCTGCAGACGAGCACATACGCCTCCTCCCCGGCACCGATGCGGCGCTGGGGCTGGGGCTGATGCGGGCGATCGTCGACGCGGGGCTCGAGGACGAGGACTGGTGCCGCGCGCATGCCGAGGGCTACGACGAGCTGCTCGCCGCGCTCGCCGATTGGCCGGTGGAGCGCGCCGCGAAAGTGACCGGCGTCGACGCGGGGACGATCGAGAGGATCGCCGGCGAGTTCGCCCGGACGCAGCCGGCGCTGCTGCGGCTCGGGGTGGGGGCCCAGCGCCACATGGGCGCGCCCGCGGCCTATAGGACCCTGGCGAGCCTGCCGGCGCTCACCGGCGCCTGGCGCCACCGCGGCGGCGGCTGCTCCTACATCCCGACCGCGACGGCGGCGGTGGTCAGCTCGGTGCCGCTCCTGCGCGTCGACCTCCGGCCGCACGACGTGCGCACGATCAACATGTCGCAGGTCGGCGACGCGCTGACCGGCGCCGAGCCCCCGGTCAGGGCGCTCGTCGTCTGGAACTCGAACCCGGCCGCGATAGCGCCCGATCAGGGCAAGGTGCTGAAGGGCCTGCGACGCGACGACCTGTTCACGGTCGTGCTCGAGCAGTTCATGACCGACACGGCGGCCCACGCCGACGTCGTGCTGCCGGCCACCACGCAGCTCGAGCACCTCGACGTGGTCTTCTCCTGGGGCCACCACTACCTGACCTGGAACGAGCCGGCGATCGAGCCGCTCGGCGAGGCCAAGCCCAACACGGAGATCTTCCGCTTGCTGGCGGAGCGGCTCGGCTTCGACGACGCCTGCTTCCGCGACTCCGACGAGGAGCTCGTTGACCAGCTCCTCGCCGCCGGCCGCGACGGCGTGAAGCTCGACGGCCTCCGCGAGCGCGGCTGGGTCAAGCTCGACCTGGGCCAGGGGCCGACGCCTCACGCCGAGGGCGGCTTCGGCACCGTCTCGGGGCGGATGAAGCTGAGCGCCGAGTACGAGCCGCCGCTCGAGGTGGCCGACGAGGAGCTCGCGGCGAGATACCCGCTGGCGCTGATCACGCCCAAGACGCACCTCTTCCTCAACTCCACCTTCGCCAACCAGCGGCGCCAGCACGCGGCGCAGCCGGAGCCGCAGGTGGTGGTCCATCCCGACGACGCCGGCGGCCGGGGGATCGAGGACGGCGCAAGCGTCCGGGTCTTCAACGACCGTGGCGACTTCACCTGCACGGCGCGGGTGTCGGACGACGCCACCCCCGGGGTGCTGGTCGCGCCGATGGGCTGGTGGAACGGCGACTACCCGGGCGGCCGCGCGGCCCAGGCCACCACGGGACAGGCGCTGACCAAGGCCGGCAACGCGCCGACCTTCAACGACAACCGCGTCGAGCTCGAGTCCGCCTGAGCCGTCATTAGGCTGAGGGGTCCGCGTGTTTGCTCCTCCCGTGAACAGGCTGATCGGCGAGCTGGCCAAGCTGCCCGGCATAGGGCAGCGCACGGCCCAGCGGCTCGCCTTCCACATCCTGAGCGTCTCCGACGAGGAGGCGCTGCCGCTCGCGGACGCGATCCGCGACGTCAAGGAGCAGGTGGGGCAGTGCGAGGTCTGCTTCAACCTGGCCGTCGAGGCGACCTGCCGGATCTGCCAGGACGAGCGCCGTGAGGGGTCGGTGATCTGCGTCGTCGAGCAGCCGAGCGACGTGATCCCGATCGAGCGGACCGGTGAGTTCCACGGCCGCTACCACGTGCTGGGCGGGGCCCTGTCGCCGATCGACGGCGTTGACCCCGAGGACCTGCACATCAGCGAGCTGCTCGCGCGCGTGAGCGGCAACGGGGTGAGGGAACTCGTGGTGGCCACCAACGCCACCACCACCGGCGAGGCCACGGCGCTCTACCTCGCGGACGCGGTGCGCGAGCGCTCGTCCGACGTCGCGGTCACCCGGCTGGCCAGCGGGCTGCCGGTGGGCTCGGACCTCGAGTACGCGGACGAGGTCACGCTCGGCAACGCCCTGCGCGGGCGCCACACGCTCTAGTTCAGGACCTGTGCGGCGGGCTCGGGCCGCCCGAGCCAGAAGCCCTGCAGGTAGTCGACGCCCTGGCGCTCGAGGAATTCCGCCGTCTCCGGCTGCTCGACGCACTCGGCGATCGTCTCCTTGCCGAGGCCGCGGGCGATGCCCACCATCGCCTCGATCACGAGCTGGTCGGTCTGGCTGTCGACGCAGCCGCGCACGAACTCGCCGTCGATCTTGAGGAAGTCGAACGGGAGGTGCTTGAGGTAGTAGAAGGAGCCGAAGCCGGCGCCGAAATCGTCGAGCGCGAAGCTGCAGCCGAGGCTCGCCAGGCGGCCGGCGAAAGCGCTGGCCCGGCGGAAGTCCGCGACCGCAGCCGTCTCGGTCAGCTCGAACACCAGGCTCGAGGGCGCGATCCCGTAATCGACGACCCCGTGCTCGATCGTCTCCGCCAGGACCGGGTCGCTCAGCGAGCGTCCGGAGAGGTTGACCTCCACGGTCAGCCCGCGTCCCTTGTCGGGGCGGGCGGCCAGCGTCGCCAGGGCCTCGTTCACCACCCAGCGGTCGATCTCCTGGACGAGGTCGAGCCGCTCGGCGATGTGCAGGAACTCGCCGGGCAGGACGACGTCGTCGGGCTGGTCGGCCAGGCGGAGCAGGAGCTCGTAGCGGGTCACGTCGTCGGTGCCGACGCCCTTGATCGGCTGGGCGTAGAGCACGAACGAGTCGTCGCTGAGGGCGCTCCGGATCCGCTTGCCCCAGGTCCGCCGCCGCTTGTGCCCGTCGCCCGAGTTCTCTGAGTGGAAGGCGATGCCGTCGCGGCCGGCCTCCTTCGCGTCGTACATCGCGAGGTCGGCGCTCACGAGCGCGTCGTTGCCGCCGGCCAGGCCCTCGTCGTCGAACAGCGCTATCCCGATGCTCGCCGTGGTCCGCCGGGTGCTTCCGTTGCTGGGAAGGGTGTGCTCCCGGATCGCCGCGAGCAGGTCGTCGGCCACCTTGCGCGCGTCGGCGCCGGTCGCCTTGGGCAGGAGGAGGGCGAACTCGTCGCCGCCGAGGCGGGCCACGATGTCGCTCGAGCGCAGACGCGCCCGCAGGAGGCCGGCCACCGTGATGATCAGCTCGTCGCCGGCGCGGTGCCCGAGCGAGTCGTTGACATGCTTGAAGTGGTCGAGGTCGATCAGCAGCAGCGCGCCCTCGGCCCCGTAGCGGAGCACCCGCTCGGCGTGGCGGTCGAGCTCCTCCTCGAGCCGGCGGCGGTTGAGCAGGCCGGTGAGAGGGTCGTGGTCGGCCATGAACTGAAGCCGCTCCTCGGAGCGCCGCCGCTCGACGGAGTGGCGCAGGGCACGGGCGATGGTGTCGCCGTTCGCCTTGCCCTTGACGAGGTAGTCCTGGGCGCCGGCCTGGAGCGCCGCGATCCCGGTCGCAACCTCCGAGTCGCCGGTCAGCACCACCACCGCTACGTCGGGGGAGATCGCGCGAAGCTCGCTCAGCCCGTCGAGGCCGCTCGCGTCCGGAAGGCCGAGGTCGTAGAGCACGCAGTCGACGCTGTCCTGGTCGAGACGCTCGCAGGCCGTGGCCAGGCGCTGGACGCACTCGAGCTCGAAGGCGCCGGGCGCCTCCTCGTCGATCAGCGCCTCGACCAGTGCGGCGTCCGCGGCGTTGTCCTCGACAAGCAGGACGCTCAGTGGGGTGGACATCTCAGTGAGTTCCATTGGGCAGGCGCACCACGCTGAGCCAGAAGTCCTCGGTCGCCCTGACCACGGCCACGAACTGTTCGATGTCGACCGGCTTCGTGATGTAGGCATTCACATGCTGGTCGTACGCGGCGAGGATGTCGCGCTCTGCGGCGGACGTCGTCAGCACCACGACCGGGATTCGCCTTAAGTCCGGATCTTCCTTGAGCTCGCGCAGCACCTCGCGGCCGTCCTTGATGGGGAGATTGAGGTCGAGCAGGATGAGATCCGGCTCCGGCTCGCCCTCGTAGGCGCCCAGGCGGCGCGCCCGAAGCAGCGCCTGTTCGCCGTCGCGGACCACCGAGAGCCGGTTCATCACCTTGGCGTCCTTGAGCGCCTCCTCCGTGAGCACGATGTCGGCCTCGCTGTCCTCGACCAGCAGGATCTCGATCGCTGTGACCTGCACGGTCACGCGTGCTTCCTGCAGTCGAGCGCTGGATGAACGTGCGAGCCGGGAACCACTGGGGATGGTCGGCGCTCTCCCGGCCGCCAGTCTACGACGGTCTTGCGGAAAACGCGTCATTGCAAGATCTCAGCCGCTAAACCCGCTCATTGCTGGCGCACGTCCAGTACCGGGTGTAGGGTCGGAAAATCCGGGGGGAGGGCTCATGAGACCACCCCCAACGCGTTCCGGGAGTGGACTCGATTGAGCTTTGACAGGCTCGACCCGGCTGGCCGGCCGCTGCGAGGGCTGTTCGCCGGCGCAATCATCCTGATCGTCGTGCTGCTGGGCGTTTTTGCCTACTCGCTGGCGCATTCCCAGAATCAGCAGCGCGACGACCTCGAGAAGCGCTTCCGCGATCGCGCCGACATCTCCGCGGCGGTGACCGACGCGATCTTCGCCTCGGCCGGCTCGCAGGGGCAGCTTCAGAACGCGGCGAAGTTCGGCGGCTCGAAGATCGACGAGGCCGCTCTCGAAAAGACCGCGCGCCAGGGCCAGTCGGCCTATGCGATTGTCATCGCCGACGACGGCAAGGTGCTGGCGGCAACGCCCGGCTCCCCGAAGCGCACGCCTGCGAACGCGCCCTACGTGGCCAAGGCCCTGCGGACCGGCCGGCTCCAGCTCTCCGACCAGCTGCCGGGGCCGGGTGGGAAGCCGGTATTCGAGTCCGCGTCGCCGTTCCCGACCACGCACGGCAGGCGCGTCCTCCTCCAGGCTGCGAGCGCCAAGCTGCTGTCCCAGTTCCTCGACGGCTTCCTCGCCGAGGTGCCGAACGTGGCCTCGGCCACGTCGTACGTCGTCGACTCGAAGGGCCAGATCGTCGGCTCGACGGCGAAGGGCGTGAAGTCGGGCCAGAAGCTCCCCGACAAGGACCTGGCCGCCGCGATCGAGAAGGGCAGGAGCGGCTCCTATGACGACGGACGCTACTTCGCGGCAGCTCCCGTCACCGGCTCGACCTGGTCGGTCGTCCTGAGCGCCGACAAGGACAATCTCTATGCGCCGCTCGACAGCACGGTCCCGTGGCTGATCTTTGCCGCCTTCGCCCTCATGGCGATCGCCGGGTTGTTCCTGTTCTGGCGGGTGCTCATGGCGAACTCGCAGCTCCAGCGCGCCGAGCTGAGCCGCGTGCACGCGCTGGAGATCAACGACAACGTGGTCCAGAGGCTGGTCGTCGCCAAGCTTGCCCTGGAGCGGGGCGCCACGGAGACGAGCAGGGAGAAGCTCGCCGAGACCTTGCAAGAGACACAGCAGCTCGTCACGAGCCTGCTCGAGGAGAAGGAAATCGTCCCGGGCGTACTGCGCCGTTCCGAGGAGGCGCCCACCGATCGACCGCCCGGGCCCAACCGAACCGCGGAGCGAAAATGAGCGAACAGAACCGCATCCGCGTCTTTCTCGTAGACGACGTCCAGGAGTTGCGTCTGCTGGTCAAGATCGCGCTCGAGGAGGATCCGGAGATCGAGGTCGTAGGTGAGGCCTCAAACGGCCGCGAGGGAGTGGCCGGAGTCGCCGAGGCCAAGCCCGACGTGGTCCTGCTGGACCTGTCGATGCCCGACATGGACGGGCTCGAGGCCATCCCGCTCATGCGCAAGGAGGCGCCCGAGGCCCGTGTCGTTGTGCTCTCGGGCCACGAGGCGGGCCGTGTGAGCCTTCAGGCGCTGGACCAGGGGGCCACCCGCTACCTCAACAAGGCCGCTGACTTCGAGGCGATCCGCTACACGGTGCACGAGGTCGCGCGGATGGAGGCGCCGTTCACGGACGAGCGCTTCAGCATCGTCCACCGGATGTGGTCGGCCTACCTCAACGGGATGATCGACGCCCTGCTCGATGAGCTCGACCAGGACGTCATCTGGCATCCGCACCCGGGCTTTGGCCGCGAGCTCCATTCGCAGCAAGAGGCGCGCGACTGCCTGAAGGAGGCGTGGGCAGCCGGCAAGATGATGGACCCGCGCGCCTACGGCGTCGAGCCGAGCGGCCCTGGACTGATCGTGCTGGGCACGCTCGAGATGTGGGGCGAGGACGGCAGGAGCGAGACCCCCGTGCACTGGGCCTTCTGCTTCCGCGGCGCCAAGGTTGCGCTCGCGGTGGGCGTGGACGCGCGCGACCAGGCCGTCGAGCTGCTCAAGGACCGCTGCGCGGCCTAGTCGGGGATCGTGAACTGGAAGACGGTGCCGCCGCCCTCGCGCGGCTGGCACCAGATGCTGCCTCCGTGCCGCTCGACGACGCGCTTGCAGATGGCCAGGCCGATGCCAGTGCCGCCGTACTCGTCGCGCCCGTGAAGGCGCTGGAACATGCGGAAGATGCGCTCCGAGTGGTCGGGCGAGATCCCGATTCCGTTGTCGGCCACCGAGAAGGTCACTCCCTCGTCGCTGCGGGTCCCTGAGACCTCCACGCTCGGCGAACCGTTGCTGTTGAACTTGAGAGCGTTCGAGATCAGGTTCTGGAACACCTGCCGGAGCGTGCCGCGGTCGGCGACGACCACGGGCAGCTCGCCCAGGTCGATCTTGGCGCGCGACTCCTTGATCGGGGCGTCGAGGAGCGCCACCGCACCCTCGACGACGTCGCGCGAGTCCACGGGCTGGCGCTGAAGGTCGGCGCGCCCGGCGCGTGAGTAGGAGAGGAGGTCGTCGATCAGCGCCTGCATGCGGTCGACGCCGCCCACCACGAAGCCGATGAAGCGGTCGGCGTCCTCGTCGAGCTGGCCGCTGTAGCGGCGCTCAAGGAGCTGGACGAAGCCGGAGATGCTGCGAAGCGGCTCCTGGAGGTCGTGCGAGGCGACATAGGCGAACTGCTCGAGCTCCAGGTTCTGGCGCTCGAGCTCCTGCTGGGCCTCCTTGAGCGGGCCGACGTCGCGCGAGACGGACGACGCGCCAATCACCTCGCCGTTCGCGTCACGCAGCGGGCTCGTGTTGACCCACACGGCTACGCGCCGGCCGTCCTTGCGGAGGCGGGTCGTCTCGAAGCGCTGGACCGGATACCCCTCGAGCACACGGCTGAGGACGGTCCGCTCCTCCTCCGCGTTGTCGCTCGGGATGAGGATCGAGATCGGGCTGCCCAGAGCCTCCTCGGCCGGGTAGCCGTAGAGGCGCTCGGCGCCGACGTTCCACTCGTTGATGATCCCCTGGCGGTCCTTGGCGATGATCGCGTCCTCGGACTGGGCCACGATCGCGGCCAGGCGGCGCTCGCCCTCCTCGGCCTGGCGCTGAGCCGTCACGTCCTGGCCCGTGCCCGCCATCGCGAGCGGCTTGCCTTCTTCGTCCAGCGTGATCTCGCCGTGCGCGCGCAGCGTGAGGACCTCGCCGCTCGGCTGCACGATCCGGTGGTCGAACTCGAAGATCTCGCCGGTCTCGTAGGCGTGGGCGATCGCCTTCTCGACACGCTCGCGATCGTCGGGGTGCACGCGGTCGAGAAACGCCTGATAGCTCGCCTCGAACGTCTCCGGCGAGGTCCCGTAGAGGCGGTGCATCTCCTCCGACCAGAAGACCTCGTCGGTCGCGACGTTCCACTCCCAGGAGCCAAGCCGGGCCATCTGCTGCGAGCGGTTGAGCCCGGCCTGGCTCTCGCTGAGGGCGTCCTGCGCGCGCTTGAGCTCGCTCACGTCGGTGGCCGCCCCGGTGAGCCCGACAACCCTGCCGTCCTCGTCGCGGAGGGGGTTCATGGTCACGTCGAAGTAGATGGGCTCGGCGCCATTGCGGTAGACGGCCTCCACGCGTGTGCCCCTGCCGCTGTTGAGCACCTGCCGCTTGGCGTCGTCCACGGTCCCGATCACCGCGCCCGGGTCCAGCTCGGCGTCGGTCTTGCCGAGGATGTCGGCGGGATCGAGGCCGAGCCGGGGGTTGTGGATCCACGTGTAGCGGAGGTCGCGATCCTGCTGCCAGACGACCACCGGGGAGTCCTGGATGGCGGCGCGGAAGTGGGACTCGCTTTCGCGGACGCGGGCCTCGGCCGTCCGGAGCCGCTCGGCGTAGAGCCCGAGCAGGACACCGAGAACGTAGAAGGTCAGGGCACGCGAGATGTAGCCCGCGACGTTGGAGTGGATATCGCCGGCGGCGTCGCCGATCGCGTACAGGATCATGCCCACGGTGGCGCCGATGAGCCCGCCACGGACGCCGAGGCCGATGGCGAGCAGGGCCACCGGAATGTCGTAGAGCAGCGGGAACCCCCAGCCCGGCGTCGTGACGACGAGCTTGAGGGCGAGGATGACGGCGAACAGCGCCGCGGATACCACGATCACCGCGGTCTTCGACGGGGCGGTTGTCAGCGTGCGCTTGTCGTTCACTTCGGAGGCAGCCGAACCACGCTCAGCCAGAATGCCTCCAGAAGCCTGACGCACTCGACGAAGCCGTCGAGATCCGTCGGCTTCCTTATGTAGGCATTGGCCTGGTTTGCATAGGCGCTTGCCACGTCTTCATCGGCAGGTGAGGCGGAGAGCACAACTACTGGGATGTGCTTGAGATTCTCGTCGGATTTGATCTCAGCCAGCACCTCGCGGCCGTCCAGCCCGGGCAGGTTGAGATCGAGCAGGACGAGATCCGGTGGCGGGTTGGCCGTGTAGGGCTGCCGTCCACGGAGAAACGCGAGTGCGGCCTCGCCGTCGCGGACGATCTGAATGCTCGATCTGACCTTCGCCTCGCGCAGCACCTCGCGGGTGAGCTCGGCGTCCGTTGTGCTGTCCTCGACGAGGAGGATGCTGATCAGACCAGTCTTCGCCTGTGTGTCGTTGTCGCCGGGTACGAGAGAATTCATCTCTAGGCCAGCGCGTCCCGTGCACCCAGTATGTCAGCAGCCGCGGACCCCGCGGGGCCTGTGCCAACATTGGGATTGCGGCGGGGGACCGGCCTAACTCCATGCATCCAACTTCTGAAGCGACCGCCCTGAGCCTGCTTGCCGTCGAGGACGACCCGGCGTACGGAGCGCTGCTGCGGGAGGTGGTGGCGGCCGAGGATCCGGACGTCCAGCTCGATTCGGCCAACACGCTCGCCGGCGCGATCGCGCACCTCCACGGCCGCGGCGCGGACTGCGTGCTGCTCGACCTGTCGCTGCCCGACGCCGCCGGGCTGGCCGGCCTCGAGGCGCTCGCCGCCGAGTTCCCGGCGCTCCCGATCGTCGTCCTCACGAACACCGACGAGGAGTCCACGGCCCTCGCGGCTGTCGCGCACGGGGCCGAGGACTTCCTCGCCAAGAGCCGCGCCGACGGGGCCACCATCCTTCGCGCCGTCCGCTACGCCCGCGGGCGCAAGGCGGCCGAGGCCGAGCTGAGGCGCACCGGCGCGCAGCTCGCGGCGGCCGAGCAGCTCGCCCAGCTGGGGAGCTGGGAGTGGGACCTGATGACCCACACCGTGAGGCCCTCCCGCACCCTTTGTCGCATCTACGGCGTGGACGAGCGCGAGCTCGGCGGCGACTTCGAGCGCCTCATGGAGTGCGTCCATCCCGACGACCGCCCCTCGCTCGACAGCGCCATCGAGCACGCCCTCGCGGGCGACGGCGCGCGCTTCGAGGCCTCCTACCGCGTCGTCCGTCCCGGTGGCGAGGAGCGCCTGATCCAGGGGGTGGCGCAGGTCCGCCGCGACGCCTCGGGCCGTCCCGCCAGCATCCTCGGCGTCGCGCTCGACGTGACCGAGCGGGCGCGCGATCACGCCACGGTGGAGGCGCTTCAGCGGAGCCTGCTGCCGCGCAGCCTGCCGGACATCCCGGGCACGGAGCTGGGCGCCTGCTACCGGCCCGCCGGCGCCGGCAACCGCGTGGGCGGCGACTTCTACGACGTCTTTCCGCTGGGCGCCGACAGCTGGCTCCTGCTGATCGGCGACGTGGCCGGCAAGGGGCCGGAAGCCGCCGCGCTGAGCGCGCTGGCCCGCTATACGGTGCGCGCCGACGCGCAGCGCGATCCCGACCCGGCGCGGCTGCTCGAACTGCTCAACGAGGCGCTCGTCCGCGAGGGCCAGCGCTTCTGCACCGCGGCCTGCGCCCGCCTCGACCTGGTGAACGGAGGCGGCGAGCTGACCACCGCGGTGGCCGGGCATCCGCCGCCGATCTTGGTGCGTGGCGGCAGCGCCAGCCCGCTGGCCAGCACCGGCACGCTGCTCGGCTGCTACCCGAAGATCAGCATCGAGCCGCGCCGGGAGCAGCTCGCGCGCGAGGACGCCGTGGTGCTCTACACGGACGGGGTCACCGACGCCCGCGCTCCCGAGACGCTGCTCGAGCAGGAGGACATCGCGGAGCTCGCGTCGACGTCGGCGGACCTGCCGGCATCCGACCTTGCCGCCCGGCTCGGACGGGCCGCCCTGCCGGATGGCGGTGCCGGCCGCGACGACATCGCGGTGCTCGTGATCAAGATGGGCGGCTAGCGGATGAGCCCGTACTGCCGCTTCGCGATCAGCACGCGGTAGAGCGCCTGGTCGAGCCGCGCGCGCGAGACCTGCCGCCGCTGCACGGCTCGCAGCACGGCCACGTAGGCAGCCTGCTGGTCGCTGGAGGGGCCCGAGATCCAGAGCATGTCGGCGCCCGCGCGGAGCGCCTGCACCGCGGCGTCCGGCACGGACATCGAGGACGTGATCGCCGGGTCCGCCAGGTCGTCGGTGATGGCCACGCCGCGGTAGCGCAGCTCGCCGCGCAGCAGGTCGGTGGCGACCTTGTGGGACAACGACGCCGGCCGCGTGAAGTTGTCCATCGCGTAGAGCGCGTGGCTCAGCAGCACCGCCGGCGCGCCCTTGTCGAACGCCGCCTGGAACGGGACGAGGTCGCGCGAGCGCAGGCTGGAGAGCGACAGCCCGACCGTGGCAGGCGCCTCCTGCGTGTCCTGGTCCGCCGCGCCCAGCCCCGGGAAGTGCGCGACCACCGAGAACATGCGCGCCTTGCGGTAGGCGGTCACGGTCTCCTCCGCAAAGCCGGCGACCTCCTCCGGATCGTCGGAGTAGATGAGGCCGCCGAGGGCCGGCGGTGCGCCCTCGTCCGAGCCGACGTCGAGCACCGGGCCGATGATTCCCGTTACGCCGAGCGGCCGCAGCGCGGCGGCGGCCTGGGCGGCCTCGAGCCCGCCTTGGCCCGCGTCTGAGAGATCCTGGGGATCGTCCTGCGGCGGCAGGTCCGGAAACGCGTTGAACTCGCCGCCCTGCTGGGGCGCCATCACCCAGGGCGGCACGTGCTTGGCCTGCTGGGAGATCACGAGCGCCTCGCCCGCCTGCTGCCCCAGGCGCTGCGAGTCCAAATAGTTCTGGTGCTCGACGACGATGCCGCCGAGGTCGGTGCTGCGCAGGCGCGTGTAGATGTCGGACGTCAGGTCCTGGCCGCGGAAGCCCCACAGGAAGAGCTGAGCGACCTTGCGGTCGAGCGGCAGACGGCGGACGAGATCGGCGATGCTGCTCGGCACCCGCGGACCCGCCGCGGAATGACGCTCCTCGGGCGGCGGCACGATGCGGGCGAGGAACGAGACCTTCTGCGCGGAGCCGGCCGGCTCCGCGTCCTTCTTGCTCTTTCCGCCGCCTCCGCCCACCGCGATCCCCGCTGCCACCGCCGCGACCGCGACGGCTGCGAGCGCGATCAGCCCCTGCCGGCTTCGCAATCGCCCCACCGGCCTAAAGCTATCTTTCGACGCCATGTCTCAAGCCGGCGAGACCGTGGTGATGAAGTTCGGCGGCACCTCGGTGGGCGACGCGGAGCGCGTCAAGGCCGCCGCCCGCCGGATCGTGCAGCGCAAGGAGGGCGGCAACAACGTCGTCGCCGTCCTCTCCGCGCGCGGCAAGACCACCGACGAGCTGGTGGCCATGGCCTACGAGGTGTCGGAGCGGCCCGACCCGCGGGAGATGGACATGCTGCTGTCGACCGGCGAGCGGATCTCCTGCGCGCTGGCGGCGATGGTGATCAACGACCTCGGCCACGAGGCGATCTCGCTGACCGGCTCCCAAGCGGGCATCGTGACCGACACCTCGCACACCAAGGCCAAGATCGTGGAGGTGAAGGCCGACCGCATCCGCCGCGGCCTCGACGAGGGCAAGATCGTGCTGGTCGCCGGCTTCCAGGGCGTGTCCACCGCCGCCGACGTGACGACGCTGGGCCGCGGCGGCTCGGACACCACTGCGGTGGCGCTGGCCGCGGCGCTGGGCGCCGACGTCTGCGAGATCTTCACCGACGTGGCCGGTGTCTTCAGCGCCGACCCGCGGATCGTTCCGAGCGCGCGCAAGCTCGTCCAGGTGTCGTTCGAGGAGATGCTCGAGATGGCGGCGTCCGGCGCCGGCGTGCTCCAGCTGCGCTCGGTCGAGTACGCGCGCAACTACGGCATCCCGATCCACTGTCGATCGAGCTTCGACGATGGACCCGGTACCTTCGTGCTGGACGAGGATCAGACCATGGAACGCCCCCTAGTAACCGCCGTGACCCACTCGACGTCGGAGGCGCGCGTGACGCTCACCGGGCTGCCCGACCGTCCGGGGATCGCCGCCGCCGTTCTCGGCGCGCTCGCGGCCGCCAACGTGAACGTCGACATGATCATCCAGAACGAGCCCCAGACCGAGGGCCACAAGGCGGACATGTCGTTCACCGTGCCCCGCGACGACCTCGCCGCCGCCCGCGAGGCGCTCGAGCCGCTCGCCAAGGAGCTCGGCTTCGGCGCGATCCAGACCGACGAGCTGATGGGGAAGGTGTCCGTGGTCGGGGCAGGAATGAAGAGTCACCCGGGCGTCGCGGCCAGCACCTTCAAGGCGCTGGGCGACGCAGGCGTGAACATCGAGATGATCTCGACGTCGCCGATCAAGATCTCCTGCGTCGTGCGCGAGGAGGACGTGACCACCGCGGTGCGCGAGCTGCACCAGGCGTTCGAGCTCGGCGCCGAGGCTGTGCGGCCCGAGGACGTCACAGGCGACCACCGGCCGGTGGTTCGATGAAGGTCGCGGTCGTCGGGGCCACCGGGGCCGTGGGCTCCACGATGCTCGGCGTGATGCGCGAGCGCGGCTTCCCGGCCGACGAGGTCGTGCCGTTCGCCTCCGAGCGCTCCGCCGGGCGCAAGATCGACCACGGCGACGTGGACCTCAAGGTCCAGCCGCTGTCGGACTCGACTATCCAGGGCTTCGACCTGGCCCTCTTCTCCGCCGGCTCCGGCGTGAGCGAGGAATGGGCGCCGCGGTTTGCGGAGGCCGGGGCGGTTGTGGTCGACAACTCGTCCTTCTGGCGGATGAAGGAGGAGGTGCCGCTCGTCGTGGCCGAGGTCAACCCGGAGGACCTCGACGACCACCGCGGGATCGTCGCCAACCCCAACTGCTCGACGATGCAGATGGTGGTGGCGCTCAAGCCGATCCTCGATGCCGCCGGCATCGAGCGGCTCGTGATCTCCACCTACCAGTCGGTGTCAGGCACCGGCCAGCGAGCGGTGGAGGAGCTCCACGACCAGGCGCGCGCGGTCCTTGAGGCCGACGAGCTGCCGCCGCCGTCCGTGTATCCGCACCAGATCGCTTTCAACGTGCTGCCGCAGGTCGAGCGCTTCAAGGACGGCGACGACTACACCACCGAGGAGCGCAAGATGATGGCCGAGACGCGCAAGATCCTCGGCGGCGAGGAGATCGGGATCTCCGCCACCTGCGCCCGCGTTCCGGTCTACACCGGCCACTCGGAGTCGATCAACGTGCAGACGCGCGACCCGCTGTCGCCCGAGGCCTGCCGCGACATCCTCTCGGCGGCCCCCGGCGTGCTGGTGGTCGACGACCCGGCCGACGGGATCTACCCGCTGGCGATCGACGCCGCCGGCCGCGACGACGTCCTCGTCGGCCGCATCCGCCGCGATCCTTCGCACGAGCGCTGCATCAACATCTGGGTGGTCGGCGACAACCTGCGCAAGGGCGCCGCGACAAACGCCGTGCAGCTGGCCGAGCTGCTGCGGTCGCGCAACCTGCTGGGCGCGGCCCGGGCCGCCTAGGCTGGGAACGACGCGCCCGATCCGGCCGAACGTCCCTGAGTACCCCCTATAGGGGCAAGCGAGGGACGTTCACCGCGTCGGGCCGGCGGTCGCGCGCCGCCTAAGCGGTCGCTTCGTCGTCCGGGCCCTCGACCACCACGGGCTCGGGCCGGCCGAGCCGCGCCAGGTCGCGCCGCGAGGCGATCCCGAGCTTGCGGTAGATGTTGCGCGCGTGCGTGCGCACCGTCTCGACGCCGATCGAGAGCGTGTGCGCGATCTGGGCGTTGGTGGCGCCGTCCTGGAGGAGCTCGAGCACGTCGGCCTCGCGCGGGGTCAGCAGGTCGGAGCCCTCGAGGTTGAGGCTGTCGACGCCGCCACCCGACGCCGCCGAGCGCGGCAGCACGTGCATGCCGCGGGAAGCGAGGTGGATCGCGTTGATGATGTCGCGGGCCTCGGTTTCCTTCGACAGGCAGGCCGTGGCGCCGAACGAGAGCATCTGGTTGCACTCCGCCGCGGTCGGGCGGTTGGCCAGAACCACGATCCGCGTCTCCGGATAGGACTGGTGCAGCTGGAAGACCTGGGCCGGGCTCTTGAGCGTGCCGAAGTTCACGAGCACGACCGACGGCTCGTGACGCTCGATCTCGCCCTCGATCTGCGTGACCGGCACGTCGGTGAGCACGAGCTCGAGGTTGGGGTCCTCCGAGATCAGCTGGCGAAGCCCGACCGCGACGAGGTCCTCGAACTTGGCGGCAAGGACCTTTACGCGCGCGTCGTTCGCGGAGGAGGGCACGGGGGAGAGTCTACGCCGAAACGGGGGAGAAAGGGTGAAAGCGCGCTCACCCTTCCTTCACCCGCTTTCATCCTCCCAAGATCACACCTGCGAGGGGAAGAAAAAACCCTGCTCGTTTCGCATCATTTCCGAACCTTCGGTAGGGAAGTCCGGAGGGGGAAGGTAGGGGACACGAAGTCTTGTAAATCTTCCTAGGGCGGACTGGGGTACGCCTAGCTCAACGCGAGAGCCGACCAGCCACGGTCGGTTTTCTCGTTTCTGGGGGCTGTTGCAGCTGCAGGGGGGCGCTGATCGGTCCTTGTTCCGGCATCCGGTGCAAGGGCCGATCAGCCGTGCTCAGGCGGCGTCGCGCAGGCGCGGCGCCAGCTCGGACCCGATCCGCTCGATCGCCTCGCGCGGGTCGCCGTCGCCCAGCGAGAGGATCAGGGTGTCGAAGCGCTCCTCCGCCGCGAGCCTCACCAGGCGGTCGGGATCAGTGTCCATCCCGACGTTGATCAGCCGGCGGATGTCGCCCGGGGCGCGGCCCGCCTTCTCCGCCGCCTCGTCGATCGCCTGCTGGCGCTCGGGGATCGTCTTTTCGTCGAGGTTGCCCAGGCTGGGCAGCCAGCCGTCGGCCAGGCGGCCGGTGAGCCTCAGCATCCGCGGGCCGTAGGCGCCGAGCCAGATGCCGATGGGATGAGCCGGGGGAGGCCCCGGCTTGAGATCGCCCTGCTGCTCGCCGGACCAGAAGCTCCGGATCGCCGGGATCGCGTCCTCGAGCGCATCCACCGACTCCTTGGGGCCGAGCTTCGGGCCACCCATCGCCGCGATGTTGTCCCAGAAGGCGCCGGCGCCGAGGCCGAGCTCGAAGCGGCCGCCGCTGAGCACGTCGATCGAGGCGGCGGCCTTCGCGATCATCGTCGGCGGCCGCAAAGGCAGGTTGGCCACGTCCGGAGCCAGCTTGATCCGCTCGGTGCGCGCCGCCACGTAGGCGAGCAGCGTGAACGTGTCGAGGAACCGGCGCTGGTAGGGGTGGTCCTGGATACCGACGAGGTCCAGCCCGGCCTCCTCGGCTGCGACGACCTGCTCGACGGTCCGCGCCGCGTCCCCGGCGGCGGGGACCACGAAGACGCCGACCTCGGCCATGCGGGCCTACGCCGCGGCCGGGGCCGCCGCGAGCTTGCGCTGAACGTCCTTGGTCGACACCACGTGCTTGTTCATCCCGAGCTCCTTCGGCTCGAGGCCGAGCGCGAGGCCGACCACCTGCGGCAGGTGCAGCACGGGGATGCCGAGGTCGTCGCGCTCGACGAACTTCTCGGCGTCGGGCTGCTGCATGTCGAGGTTGAGATGGCAGAGTGGGCAGGGAGTGACGAGGCAGTCGGCGCCGGCGTCGATCGCGTCCGCGAGGTGCCTGCCCGCCTGGCGCAGCGACGTGGTGCGGTTCATCGTGATCAGGGGGAAGCCGCAGCACTTCCTCGCGCCGGCGTAGTCGACCGCCTCGGCGCCGAGCGCCTCGATCAACATGTCCAGGTAGGAGTGGCGCTCCGGATGATCGGCGTAGCCGAGCCGCCTCGTGGGCCGGACGATGTAGCAGCCGTAGAAGGGCGCGATCCGAAGCCCCTCGAGCGGCCGCACGACCCGCTCGCGCAGGTTGTCGAGGCCGATCTCCTCCACCAGCAGCCAGAGGAAGTTCTTGTTCCACCAGTCGCCGTCGCGCTGATAGGACAGGCGCTCGTCGGAGAGGTTCGAGTTGATGTGCTCGCGGTAGCCGCCGTCGGCGTCGAGGCGCTCCTGGCACTCCGACTGCGCGCCCTGGCAGGTGGAGCAGATGTTCATCATGCCCGCGGCCCCATCCACGCCCTGCGCCATGGCGAAGGTGCGCGCGTTGAGGGTGTCGACCAGCTCCTGGTTGTGCTCGGCGATCACCCCGGCCCCGCAGCAGTTGGCTCGGTCCAGCTCGACGAGCTCGATGTCGAGCTTGGGCGCGATCGCCGCCATCGAGCCGTGCAGCTCGGGGGTGAAGCCGCGCGAGACGCAGCCCGGCCAGTAGGCCACCTTCATCCTTCCTGACCTCCCTCTGCCATCGCCCCCTCCTCCTCGCCGCCTTCCTCGCCGACGATGTAGAGGTTGAGCTCGAGGCGCTCGTCCTTCGACTCGATCTGCTTGAAGATGCGTCGCACCTGCTTCTGATCGGGCAGCTTGGGATGCAGGAGCGCCTTCTTAGGGCTGACCTTCCCGGAGCGAAGGCCGCGCACCGCCGTGGGCGTCGCCTCGAGCATCTGCTTCGC
Source organism: Thermoleophilaceae bacterium (assembly GCA_036406475.1). GTDB lineage: Bacteria > Actinomycetota > Thermoleophilia > Solirubrobacterales > Thermoleophilaceae > DASXBA01. The sequence goes on from DASXBA010000118.1 coordinate 21,648, forward strand.
ACCCGTCGGGCTCAGCTGGCCCTTCACGAGCGAGCCGTCGCCGAAGGAGCGCGGAAGCAGCTGGGCCTCGAACAGCGTGCCGTACTTCTCGATCAGCCCCGTGAATGCCTTCTCGTGGCCGTAGCCGTTGTTGCGGTCCTTGATCTCGTAGTCGCCCGTGGCGCGGCGGCGCAGGCGCATGATCTGCGACATCGGCGCCACGTCCTTCGGGCAGACCTCGATGCAGGCGAAGCAGTGGGTGCAGTCGTAGATCCCGTGGGGGTCCTCGGCGAGGTCGGCGAGGCGCTCCTCGGTGGCGCCGTCGCGCGGGTCGCCGACGAAGCGGTAGGCCTTGGCCAGCGCGGCCGGGCCGACGAAGTCCGGGTCGACCTCCATCGACAGGCAGGCGGAGACGCAGACGCCGCAGTGGATGCAGGCCATCGACTGGGTCACGTCGATCATCGCCTCGGCCGGCACGATGTACTCGCGGTCCGGCGGCGGGCCCTCGGGCAGGAGCCAGGGAACCACGCGCTGGACCTTCTTCCAGTGGACCGCGTCCATGTCCACGATCAGGTCCTTGATCACGGGCATGTTGCCCATCGGCTCTACCACCACGGCGCCGCCGTTCGACTTGGCGGCCTCCTCGGCGGCGTCGCCGATCCGCGTGTTGCAGGCGAGCCGCGACTTGCCGTTGATCTTCACCCCGCAGGAGCCGCAGATCGCCGCCCGGCACGAGCAGCGGATCCCGATCGACGCATCCTCGCGGTCCTTGGCCTGGAGGATGCCGTCGAGCACGGAGCGCTCGGCCGGAAGCTCGACGCCGAAGTCCTCCCAGTACGCGGCCTGCCCGCTCTCGGGATTGAAGCGCCGGATTTTGAGGGTGTAGTCCATGAGTCGCTAGTCGCTAGACGCTAGTCGCTAGGAATTCGGGCCGAAGCCCTAGCGACTAACGACTAGCGACTCAATACTTCCTTTCTTCGGGCTCCCATTGTGTGAGAGTCACTTCGGAGTACGAAATCTCCGGCTCGGAGCCGTTCACCGAGACGTTGATGTGCTTCAGCCAGTCGTCGTCGTTGCGCTCGGGGAAGTCGGTGCGGTACTGGGCGCCGCGGGACTCCTTGCGCTCGATCGCCGACAGCACGATCGCCTCGGCGTTCTCGATCATGAACTGAAGCTCGAGCGCGGCGAGCACGTCCTGGTTGAAGACCGTGCCCTTGTCGTCAACGGCCGCGTTCTCGGCCTCGTCCTTGAGCTTCCGGACCGTCTCGAGGGCCGTGCGCAGGCCGTCCTCGTCGCGGAAGACCGCGCAGTACTTGTCCATGGTCGAGCCGAGCTCGGCCTTGATCTCGGACACGCGGCGGCCGCTCCCCTCGCGGCTCAGGACCTTGCCGATCCGCTGCCGCTCGTCGTCGAGCGCGGCCCTGGACGGCGAGGGCATGTTGAGGCTCTTGCCGGCGCGGGCGGCGTGTTGGCCGGCGCGGCGGCCGAAGACGAGGGTGTCGAGCAGGGAGTTCGCACCCAGCCGGTTACCCCCGTGCACGGACACGCACGCACATTCTCCGGCCGCGTAGAGGCCGGGGATCGAGGTGAGTCCGTCGGTGTCGGTCTTTACCCCGCCCATCACGTAGTGGTTGCCCGGCTTGATGTGGATCGGGTCCTTGGTGATGTCGACGCCGGCGAAGTCGCGGCCCACGTTCACGATCTCGCGCAGCGCCTCATGGATGCGCTTGCGCGGCACCACCGTGATGTCGAGCGCCACCGTCCCGTCGTCGAAGCCGCGGCCCTCGTTGATCTCGGTCTGCTCGGCCCGCGACACGACGTCGCGCGAGGCCAGCTCCATCTTGTTGGGCGCGTACTTCTCCATGAAGCGCTCGCCCTCGGCGTTGTAGAGATGGGCGCCCTCGCCGCGGGCGCCCTCGGTGATGAGGAGGCCGAGGCCCGCGAGCGTCGTGGGGTGGTACTGGACCATCTCCATGTCCATCAGCGGCGCGCCGATTCGGTAGGCCATCGCGATCCCGTCGCCGGTGCAGATGAGGGCGTTGGTGGTCGGGTTGTAGACCTGGCCGTTTCCGCCCGCGGCGAGGATCACGGTCTTGGCGGAGAAGAGCTCCATCGAGCCGTCGCGGATGTTCCGGGTAACCGCGCCGGCGATGCGGCCGTCGTCGTCCTGCACGAGGGCGGTGGTGAACCACTCCTCGTAGCGGTAGACCTCGTCGTGCTTCAGCAGCTGCTCGTAGAGCACGTGCAGGATCGCCTGGCCGGTGATGTCGGCCACGTAGTAGGTCCGGGCCGCCGAGGCGCCGCCGAAGGCGCGCTTGCCGAGCCTGCCCTCCTCGTTGCGGTGGAAGGTCACGCCCAGGTGCTCGAGGTTGAGCAGCTCGTTGGGCGCCTCCTGGCACATGATCTCGATGGCGTCCTGGTCGCCGAGGTAGTCGGACCCCTTGACCGTGTCGTACGCGTGCGATTCCCAGGAGTCCTCCGGATCGAGCGAGGCGTTGATCCCTCCCTGCGCCGCGTTCGAGTGCGAGCGAACGGGATGGACCTTGGAGAGGATGCCGATCGAACCGCCTTCCTCGGCGGCCGCGAGGGCGGCGCGCTGTCCGGCGAGTCCGGCTCCTATGACGAGGACATCGTGCTGGGGCATTTAGCGGAGAGGGCGGCCGATCCTATCCAAAGCTCTCTCCCCCAATACCGACGGCGCGAACGCCAGGTGGCCCGTCGACCACCCGCACCGGAAGCTCGGCGCCCCCGAGCCAGTCGGCGAGCCGGGCGGCGTCGCCCGACACCTCGATCCACTCGATTCCGCCGTGCTCCGCGCCCGCTCCCGGGTCCGGGATCCCGTGGTCGCGGCTGATGAAGAAGGGCAGGAACGGCTCCGCCATCGCCTCGGTCACACCGGTCAGACTCGCGCTCAGGCCCTGCCGTGTGATCGTGCTGACCTCGGTGCCGAGGCGCTCGGCGACGGGCGTGACGTCGTCCACCGCCACCGCCCAGCCCATCAGCCCGTCGCCGGAGCCGATTCGCTCCGAGACCGCCCGGCCGAGCGGCGAGTCCGCGGCCTCCTCCGCATCGGCCACGGCCAGGATCTCCAGGTAGCCGCCCCCCAGGGGCACGATCCGGTTGTGGGTGCCGAGCCCCTCATGGCGGCCGCCGCCCACGGCGCGCAGGCCGTGCTCGGCCTCGATCCGCTCCGCCGCCCGATCGAGGTCGGCCGCGGCGAGGATCACATGGTCGACGCGCACTAGAGCGCGACGGACGGGCGCTCGAGCGCCCGGCGTACTTCGTCGATCGTCACGATCCCGCGCAGCTTTCCGTCGGGATCCACGGCCATCACCGCGCCGAGGCGCTGGAGCGCGTCGCGGCCGAGGAGCGCCTCGAGTGGCTGGTCGAGGCCGGCCGCGAGGCCGCCCGAGTCGTCGCGGGCCATCACTGACGCCACGTTGCGTCCCGACCTGACCGCATCGGGCACGCTCTCGACCGAGGCGGAGGTGACGAGGCCGACGAAGCGCCCGTAGGGATCGATCACCGGGAACCAGGGCCAGCGGTAGCGCAGGAAGTACTCGTCCAGCGCGCGGTCGAGCGACAGGTCCTCCGGCACCGCGACCGGCTCCGAGTCCATCACGTCCTGCACGCGGACGCCCTCGATCCGGCTGGTGATCACGGTCTGGAGCTCGGCCGAGCGGGCGGCCTGGTTGAGGAAGAAGCCGACGAAGACGAGCCAGATCCCGCCGACCGCGTTGCCGGTGAGGAACCAGAAGGCGCCGACGGCGATCATCAGGATCGCGAAGATGCGCCCGAGCCGGGCAGCGAAGCGGGTTGCCCTGGTCCGGTCGCCGGTGCGCCACCAGGCGATCGCTCGCGCGATCCGGCCGCCGTCGAGCGGGAATCCCGGGATCAGGTTGAAGACGAGCACGAGGGCGTTGATCGTCGTCAGGTACCCGAGGACGGCCACCGCGCCGCCGATCGCGCCCGTCTGGAAGCGCGATCCCTCGAGCAGCGTGTGACTGCTCGACAGAGCCGAGCCGACCGCGAAGCACACCGCAGCTATCACGAGTGTCACGACCGGTCCCGCCACCGCCACGCGGAACTCGACTCCCGGCGAGTCGGTGTCCCGCTCCATCTTCGCCACCCCGCCGAACATCCAGAGGTCGATGCCCGAGATCCCGATCCCGTTGCGGATCGCGACCACCGCGTGGCCGAGCTCGTGGAGCAGGATCGAGAGGAAGAACAGAAGCGCGGCGACCACCGCGAGCGTGAACGCCTTGCTGTCCTGGCCGGGGAAGAGGTCCTTGAAGTAGCCCGACAGCGACCAGATGATCAGGAAGAGGACGAAGAACCAGCTCGGATCCACGCCTATGCGAATTCCGAAGACGCGGACCAGCTGGATCGATCGACCGCTCAACACTCCTAAAGATGGTGGCAGGTCACCCCCGCCACCCGGCCTGAAAGAAAGGGGACGGGGCCCTTTCTTTCAGCCGGGCGCGAGGGCGCTGCCGCTAGGGCGCGAACGGCGGCGGGCCGACGACCCCTTCGTTGTGGCGTGAAAGAAAGGGGACGGGGCCCTTTCTTTCAGGGCGCTGCCGTTAGGGCGCGAACGGCGGCGGGCCGACGACCTCCTCGTTGTGGCGCGCGCCGACCTCGGTCACGCGTGCGATGTCGACGGGAGCGGGCTCGGGCAGGCCGGGGCCCTCGGGCTCGCGGCCGAGGTCGCGGAAGAAGTTCTCCATTCCGCCCGGCACGCCGATCGCCAGCATCCGCACCGGCTCCTCGCTCGCCACCTGGAACGCGTGCGCGATGCCGATCGGCAGGAAGGCGAAGCTCCCCGCACCGGCGCGATAGCGCTCCTCGCCACAGACGACGTCTATCGCGCCCTCGAGGACGTAGAAGCCCTCGTGCTCGTCGTGATGCACGTGCAGCGGCGTGGCGTATCCCGACGGCGCGCGCACCTCGGTCAGGCAGAGGTCGCCCCCGGTCAGGGCGGCCGTGGCCTTGAACGTCATCTCGCCGTTGAGGAACCAGATCCGCTCGCCTTCCTCGGCGCCGAGGGCGTAGGGGCGGGGGGCGGTGGTCACTTCGTGAAGCTGGGTCATTGCTGCTCCTTTCGGTGGTTCGAACTGAGCGGCAATGCTGGGCTCGGAACGCGCCCGCGGCCATCCCACATGTCTGGGATTTGCCGATGCCCAGGAGGGCTTCTACGCTGGATCCATGGCCACGCAGTACGCGCGGACTCGCTGCATCGAGCGGCTGGAGCTGCTCGGCGAGTCGGATCTCCCACTCGACGACCTGCGCCGGGAGGCGGTCGCCGAGCTGAGGCGGGCGGTCGGCTTCGAGCGCTGGTGCGTCACCTCCGTGGACCCCGACACGCACCTGCCCAACCGGGGTTTCGGGGAGCACGCCCCCGGCTTCGCCGCCGAGTTCCCGTGGCTGCTCGTCCACGACTCGGCGATGGGCGACGTGAACAACCGGATCGTGCTGGCGCGAAGCCGGAATCGGGTGGGGATCCTGAGCGCGGCCACGGCCGGCGAGCCGGAGCGCTGCCGCCGCTACGTCCAGACCTACGACCGCTACGGGATAGGCGACGAGATGCGGACGATGGTGGCCGACGAGGCCGGCACCTGGGGCATCGTGGAGCTCTTCCGCGACGACGACCAGCCCAACTTCGACGAGGCCGACGCCCAGCTGATGCGCCAGGCCTCGCTGGCGCTCGCCCGCGTCTGGCGCCGGGGCGCGATCGGCCCGGCCGACAGCACCGAGTGCGCGCCGGCCGAGACCGGCGTGCTGCTCCTGGGCGACGACCTGCGGCCGCGCAGCTCAACGGGCGCCGCCCGCCAGTGGTTCGCCGCGCTCAACCCTCCCCAGGTGCCCTTCCCGCACGCCGCCCCCACCCCCGTGTGGAGCGCCGTCGGCCGGCTGCTGGCTGCGGAGCGGGGCGAAGATCCTGAGATCCCGGCTCGGGTGCGGGTGCGCGCGGGCGACGGCAGCTGGGGCGTGGTCGAGGCCGCTCGCCTCGACGGCGCCGACGGGGGCATCGCCGTGAGCCTTCATCCCGCTTCGAGCGGCGACGTCCTCGGGCTGCTTGGCCGGGCCTACGGCCTGAGCGCCCGCGAGCGCGAGCTCGTGGGGCTGCTGGTCGAGGGGCTGGACACGAAGGAGATCGCGGAGCGCCTCTTCATCTCCCGCTACACCGTGCAGGACCATTGCAAGTCGGTGTTCGAGAAGGTCGGCGTCAACAGCCGCCGCGAGCTCGTCTCGGGCGTGTTCTCCCAGGCCGCCTAGGCCCGGCGCGCCGTCGCGACCACGTAGCGGCTCGTCGCCCGGAAGGCGTCCGGGTCCTCGTTGCCCGCCTCCAGGATCTCGAGTGCCCGCTCGCGCAGCGGCTCCAGGTCGCCCCGCGGCTCGAGCAGCGAGCGTGCGGCGATCCAGAGCGGGTGTTGGTCGGACTCGTTGTGGAGGTAGTCCTCCGGCGACTCCGCCGTGAACGCGATCCGCTCCTCGCTTGACTCCACCTGGAACCCGTGCGGGCCGAGGAGGCCCGCGAGCGCCGCCCGATCGTGCCAGGAGAAAGGCCGCGATCCCCCCGAGCCGCCGCTCGCCTGCGCGACCGCCTCCCGCGAGGCGGCGGCCAGCTTGCCGATCGTGCCCCCCGGGATCCAGGCGCTGAGAACGATCCGCCCGCGGGGCGCGGTGACCCGTGCCATCTCGGCGGCCGCCGCCTCCGCGTCCGGCGCGAAGATCACCCCGAAGACCGACAGCACGACGTCGGCCTCGCCATCCGCGAGCGGGATCGCCGCCGCCTCGCCGCGGGCGAAGCTCGCCTCGACCCCGCGCTCTGCCGCCAGTCCCCGAGCCACCTCCAGCAGGCGAGGCGCCGGATCGACTCCGGTCACGCGGCCGCCGCGCTCCGCGGCCAGGAGCGCCGCGTTCCCGGTCCCGCACCCCAGGTCCAGGACGTGCTCGTCCTCGCCCGGCGCCGCCCGCTCGACCACTACCCGTGCGACGGGCAGCAGTTGCTCGGCGGCCTGCTCGTAACGGCCGATGCCCCAGTCCATGTCACAGGGATCTTCCCCCGACAGCGGTCGCTAATCCACGCTCTCGACCGTGTCGAGAACGGCTCGCTCGAAGCTCCTCCGATAGAACTCAGCCGCATGGCACACCGCGTGACACTCATCCCCGGGGACGGCACCGGCCCCGAGATCGCCGAGGCGACCCGCCGCGTGCTCGAGGCGACCGGTGTCGAGTTCGAGTGGGATGAGCAGCCCGCCGGCATCGACGTCTTCGAGGAGGAGGGCAACCCGCTGCCCGACCGCACCCTCGACTCGATCCGCGAGCGCGGCATCGCGCTCAAGGGCCCGACCACGACGCCCGTCGGCTCCGGGCACCGCTCGATCAACGTCGCGCTGCGCAAAGAGTTCGACCTCTACGCGTGCATCCGGCCGTGCAAGGCCTACGAGGGCGTGCGCACGCGCTTCCCCGAGACCGACATCGTGATCGTCCGCGAGAACACGGAGGACCTCTACGCCGGGATCGAGTTCGAGCAGGGCAGCGACGAGGAGGCCAAGCTGGCCGCGTTCCTTGCGGACGAGCTCGACAGCCCGGTGCGCGACGACGCGGGCATCTCGATCAAGCCGATATCGATCTTCGGCTCGGACCGGATCGTGAGGGCGGCGTTCGACTACGCCAAGGAGTACGGGCGGTCCAAGGTGACCGCCGCGCACAAGGCGAACATCATGAAGCACACCGACGGGCTCTTCCTCGAGGTGGCCCGCAAGGTCGCGGAGGACTATCCGGACATCGAGTTCGAGGACCGGATCATCGACAACCTCTGCAACCAGCTCGTCTCCCGGCCCGAGGAGTACGACGTGATCGTGCTCCCCAACCTCTACGGGGACATCGTCTCGGACCTGGGCGCCGGGATGAGCGGCGGCCTCGGGCTGGCGCCGGGCGCCAACATCGGCGAGAAGGGCGCGACCTTCGAGGCCACCCACGGCTCGGCCCCCAAGTACAAGGGCCAGAACAAGATCAATCCCACCGCGCTGATGCTCTCCGGCGTGCTGATGCTCCGCCATCTGGACGAGGACGAGGCGGCCGACCGCATGGAGGACGCCATCGCCGAGGTGATCCGCAAGGGCGACAACGTCACCTACGACCTCAAGCCTTCACGTGACGATCCGAGCGCCGTGGGTACCAGCGAATACGCAGACGCTGTCATAGAGGAGATGAACTCATGACCCCCACAAACGTCGTAGTCACAGGAGCCGCCGGCCAGATCTGTTACGGCCTCCTGTTCCGGATCGCCAGCGGCCAGATGCTGGGCGAGGACACCGATGTCCACCTCAAGCTGCTCGAGATTCCCGACGCGGTGCAGGCCGCAGAGGGCGTTGCCATGGAGCTGGACGACTGCGCCTTCCCGCTGCTCGCCGGAATCGACATCCACGACGACCCGACCGCCGCCTTCGACGGCGCCAACGTCGCGCTGCTCGTGGGCGCACGGCCGCGCTCGAAGGGGATGGAGCGCAGCGACCTTCTCGAGGCCAACGGCGGCATCTTCGGTCCCCAGGGCCAGGCCATCAACGACCACGCGGCCGACGACGTCCGTGTGCTCGTGGTGGGCAACCCGGCCAACACCAACTGCCTGATCGCGATGAGCAACGCGCCGGACGTGCCCCAGGAGCGCTTCACCGCCATGACCCGGCTCGACCAGAACCGCGCCAAGACCCAGCTCGCGAAGAAGGCGGGCGCCACCGTGCGCGACGTGACCAACCTCGCGGTCTGGGGCAACCACTCGCCGACGATGTACCCCGACGTCTTCAATGCCAAGGTCGGGGGCGGGAGCGCCTGGGACGCGATCGATCAGGACCAGGAATGGCTCGAGAACGAGTTCATCCCGAAGGTCGGCAAGCGCGGCGCGGCGATCATCGAGGCGCGCGGCTCGTCGAGCGCGGCGTCCGCCGCCAACGCGGCCGTCGACCACGTCCACGACTGGTTCCACGGCACCGGCGACGAGGGCGACTTCGTCTCGATGGCGATCCCGTCGCAGGGCCAGTACGGGGTGGAGGAGGGGATCATCTCCTCGTTCCCCTGCACCTGCTCAAACGGCGACTACGAGGTGGTCGAGGGCCTCGAGCTGACCGACTTCTCGCAGGAGAAGGTGAACGCGACCGTGGACGAGCTGAAGCAGGAGCGCGACACGGTCAGGCAGCTGGAGCTCGTCTGACTTGAGCGTTCAGCCGCCGACGGACGTCGTCCTCAGCCAGGGCGTGCTCTCGTTCGACGGCCGTGTGATCGAGGCGTTCGGCTTCCTCTTCGAGCGCCCGTACCGCATTCACGTGAGGCAGGTGACGAGCGTGGAGTTCGACGGCAGCAAGCTGCGCATCCGAGGGAACCCAAGGCCCGTCGACCTGCGCGTCAACCTCGAGCGCGATGACGAGGTGAAGGCTCCCGAGGTACAGAGCCTGATCGACCAGATCAGGCTCGCGCTGGGCTAGGCGGGGTGCCAGCCCCCGTTGCGCCGCTTTACCTTTCCCTCCTGCTCGAGTGTCGGCATTACCCTATATAGGTAGTTAGCCTTTATCTTCATGGCATCTGCCAGCTCACGAATGGTGATGCCTGGCTGTGCCTTCACCAACTCGAGTGCCTGAATGGAACGGGTGCCGCTACCGCGTGGACGGCCGCGCCGCCGGCGGGCCGAGGTGGTGGTGCGGCGAGTGCCGCCGCGCCTGCGGGCGGACTGGCCGCCGACTCCAGCGAGCGCCTGAGACGCCTGCTCGAGCCTGTTGTACTCGTCTACGAGCGGTCGCAGCTCGCCCAGGCGGCGCTCGATCTCCTTGCGCTTTTCGTCTAGAAAGTCGGTCATTGACCCCTATCTCCCCATAACGGCCGTAACCGTAAATGGCTTTGACTGTTAACTGAGCGCGTTAAACAGGAGCGTAGCGCTTTTACTCGACGAGGTCTTTGAGCTTTGCGAGCGTTGCGTCCACTTCCTTGCCGGTCACCCTTCTCACGGCGCCACCTGCCATACGGCCCAACACGCCGCCCGGAAGGTCGTACTCGTTGCTGTAGGAGAACTTGGTGCCCTTGCCGTTGCGCTCGAACTCGTAGACCACCCGCGCGTGTGAATGGACCGGGCCCTGGCCGTCCCACACCACTCGGCGGCAGGGATCGTTCTCCACGACCTCCCAGTGGACGTTGAAGCGGCGCCCGGCGAGCTTGAGGCACTGTGTGAGCTCCGAGCCCTTCTCGAGACTGCCGTCCGGCGCGTCCTGGAGGTGGTCGTGGATCGTCACCCAGTCCTCGAGATGGCGGGGATCCATCACCACCTCGTACACGCGCTCGGGCGGCGCGGCGATCTCGATCGTGCGCTGGATTTTCATCGCGCCGCCAGTGGCTCGCGCGATTCCCACTCGGCGAGGGCGTGCTCGACCGCGCGGTCGAAGCCGCGCGGGCGGATTCCGTACAGCCGCGGGGCCTCGTCGGCGTCGCGCGCAAGCACGTCCGACTCGAGGCTCTCCATCAGCGGCCGGACCAGCTCGAGCGGCTGCTGGGTCACGGCCGCCACCAGCGCGCTGGCCGGCGGGGTGTGCGATCGCCGGAGCCCCAGCGGCATCCGGCCGACTCCCATGTGGTCCGCGATCCGCTCGATCATCTCGGCGTAGCTGACCACGTCCGGGCCGGCCACGTCCAGCGACCTGCCCGCGGCGGCGTCCGTCGCGGGGGTTCGCGCGAGGAACTCGATCACGTCCCGCTCGTCGATCGGCTGCGTGCGGTTGTGGCGCCAGGCCGGCATGACGAGGACCCGCATCCGCTCGACGAGTCGGACCAGCACGCGAAACGAGGAGGACCCGGCCCCGATGACGATGGAGGCACGCAAAGCGGTCGACCGGGGCACGGCGTCGAGCAGGATCCGCTCGACCTCCAGGCGTGAGCCGAGATGCGACGAGGGATTGCCGGCGGGCGCGATCCCGCCGAGGTAGACGATTCGCTCGACGCCCGCGGCAGCAGCGGCGCGGCCGAACCTCTCGGCGGCCCGGCGGTCGCGGTCCGCGAAGCCGTTGCCCGACGCGGCCTCCATCGAGTGCACGAGGTAGTAGGCGCTGGAGCAGTCCTCGAGCAGCCGCTCGAGCCGCTCCTCCCCGAGCAGGTCGCCCTCGACCGGCTCGACGCCCTCCACCCGCTCGAGCCGCGAGGCGTCGCGGGCCAGCGCGCGAACGGCCCGGCCCTCGCCGGTGAGCCGGCGGACTAGCCGCCCGCCCACGTAGCCGGTCGCTCCGGTCACGAGCTCCATGGCGGCACATCCTTCCCGATCACGCGCGAGCGAAGCCGGAGATCCCCCGCGCGGGGAGAACTCGCCCCCCTGGAAAACATGCAGATTGCGGGTGCGAGGCCGAAAAGCCTGCTGTTAGCGGGAACAAGAAAACCTTCGGTTTTGCGGAAACCGGCGTGGCGCGACGGGCAGACCTGTTGCAGGATCGACCCGTGGCCAAGACGAAGACGAAGAAGCCGACCTGCGAGGAGTGCTTCTTCCACCAGAACATGCTCTGCGCTCTCGGCCTCGACTCCGCCTGCCCCACGTTCCGCCCCGCCGAGCGCGGTCTCGCGCCCGAGCGGCAGCTCGCGTTCGTCTTCCGGACCGAGCGCACCACCGCTGCATACGCCTTCCCACCGCCTGCCCGCGCCTGATCGCGGGGGGAGTAGAGTCGCCCCATGAGGGTGACCGTGCTGGGCAAGTCACCGTCCTGGCAAGACGCCGGCGGTGCCTGCTCCGGCTATCTGGTCCAGGAGGACGGCACGTCGGTCCTGATCGACTGCGGCAACGGCGTCTTCGCCAAGCTCCGCGAGCGGATCGACTACATCGACGTCGACGCGGTCGTGATCTCGCACCTGCACGCCGACCACTTCCTCGACCTGGTGCCGTACTCGTACGCCCTCACGTACGCGCCGCGCCAGCAGCCCGTCCCGGTGCCTCCCTGGCCGGGCACGGAGCATCCCGCGCGGCCGCGGCTGATCGCTCCGCCGGGCGCGCGCGACACGTTCCGCCGCGTGGTGGGCGCGTGGGGCAATGAGGACCTGATCGAGGGCGCCTTCGAGCTCGAGGAGTACGAGGAGTCCTCGACGCCGGAGGTCGGGCCGCTGCGCTTCGAGTTCCGTTCGGTGCCCCACTTCACCGAGACCTTCGCGATCCGTGTGGCGTCGAGCAACGGCGGCGGCAACCTCGCCTACGGCGCCGACTCGAGGCCGAGCGAGGAGCTCTGCAAGTTCGTCGAGGGCGCCGATCTGCTCGTGATCGAGGCCACCCTCCCGCGGCCGGAGCGCACCGGGGTCCGCGGCCACCTGACCCCCGAGGAGGCCGGCCAGCACGCCCGCGACGCCGGCGTCAAGCGCGTGGTGATCACCCACATCTCCGACGAGCTGGACTCCACCTGGGCACGCACCGAGGCATCGAAGGCGTTCGGCGGCCCGGTTCAGGTGGCGA
>DASXBA010000119.1:0-35063 GCA_036406475.1 Thermoleophilaceae bacterium
CGTCGAGAGCTCGGCGCGCGCCGTGGGCTGATCGGCGACGGGCGCATAGGCGGGATTGATCTTGAAGTCCGGCACGACCAGCAACGTTAGCGCCGCCCCCGGGGGGCTAAACCAGGGAACCGATCCACTTAGACCCGCATATGGCGGGTCCAGATGGATCGGTGGAGCAGACCCTCGACCGGTTGAGCTCTCGGACGCATGGCGTGGTCACGCGGGCAAGCCTCCTGGCAGCGGGCGTAACCAGGCATGAGATCGACCGGCGGGTGGGAAAGGGAGCGCTGCTGCTGGTGCATCCCGGGGTCTACCGGGTCGGCCACCGGGCGCCGAGCGTCGAGGCCGACTACCTCGCTGCGGTCTTTGCGGCAGGCCCCGGCGCGCTCCTCTGCGGCAGGGCGGCCGCGTACGTCCAGGCGCTCATCCGATACGGACCGCCCCCGCCTGAGGTCATGGGGCCCGTCAAGCGCACGCTCAAGGGTGTGACCACGCACCGCGTCTGCCGAATTGAGGCCCGCACGCTCTGCAAACGGATCCCTGTCACGCCCGTCCCGCTCACCCTCGTCGCCCTCGCGAAGCATCTCGACGACGAGGACCTCGCCCGGGCCTGCCATGAGGCCGGCGTCCGCTACGGCACGACGCCCCGGCACGTGGAGGCGGTCCTCGTGCGGCAACCCGGCGCCGCCAAGCTGCGCCGGATCATCGCCGGCGACACCCCGGTGGTTCTCAGCAAGCTCGAGAAGGGCTTCCTTCGCCGCCTCCGCCGAGCCGGCCTGCCGCTGCCGAGGACGAACAGGAAGCTGGACGAGGGGTATGTCGACTGCCGCTGGCCGGGGCACCAGCTCACGGTCGAGCTCGACAGCTACCGCTTTCACTCGTCGAGATACTCGTGGGAGGACGGCTACCGGCGGGAGCGGGCGGCTCGCGCCCGCGGCGAGGAGCACCGCCGCTTCAACTGGACCGACGTCTTCGACGAGCCCCAGGCCATGCTCGCCGACCTCCGTAGGCTGACCGCGTGCGCTGGATCGTCGACGGCATGAACGTGATCGGCAGCCGGCCGGACGGCTGGTGGCGCGACCGCGACGCCGCCATGGCACGGCTGGTGGACCTCCTCGAGCGCTTCGCGGCCGAGACCGGCGACGACGTGACCGTGGTGTTCGAGCGCAAGCCGCGGCCGCCGCTCAAGTCGACGGTCATCGAGATAGCCCACGCGCCCAAGCCCGGCCGCGACGCCGGCGACTTCGAGATCGCACGCCGCGTGGAGGCGGACCCCCAGCCGGGCTCCATCAACGTCGTCACCTCGGACCGCTGGCTGGCGGACCGGGTCAGCGACGCCGGCGCCACGGTGCTCGGCTCCGACGGGTTCAGGAGCCGGCTAGAGCCCTAGGTCGTGCGCGTACTTGTCGCGGTACTGCTTGCGGTGCTTCTGGACCCCGTGCACGTAGTGGCGCGTCTCCGGGAACGGGATGTCGTCGTCGACGTCGAAATGTCCGGCCCCGCCGGCGGCGCGGACCCAGCGGTCGACGTTGGTCTCGCCGGCGTTGTAGGCGGCGATCGCCAGCGCCTCGTTGCCGTCGTAGCGGTCGATCAGGTAGCGCAGGTAGTAAGTGCCGTAGGCGATGTTGATCTGGGGCGTGGCCAGGTCGCCCTGCTGGAAGCTGGTCCCGCCTGAGCGGTGGGCGATGAAGTCGGCGGTCCGCGGCGTTATCTGCATCAGGCCGCGCGCGCCCGCGTGGGAGGTCTGGTCTCGGAACTTCGACTCCTCGTAGATCACCGCTGCGATCAGCGCCGGGTCGACGCCCTTGTCGCGCGCCTGCTGGCGGATGATGTCGTCGTGCCGCAGCGGCAGGGTGACCTCGCGGATGGCGTTTTGGAGGGGGCCGAGGGCAACCACCAGCGCGACCCCGGCGAGGACTGCCACGACCACGCCCAGCCGCAGCCTGCGGCGCCGCACCGCGGTGCGGCGGCGGGGACGGGCACTGCTTCGGGCCAACGAGCTCAAGTGGTTCCTATCGTCCCAAGAACACGGGACAACGCCAGCTTCAACTCGTCAAGTGTGCCGTCGTTGCGGACTACGTACTCCGCTCGATCCGCCTTTTCCCTCTGAGACAGCTGCCGGCCCGCCCGCGACGCCACCGCGGCGTGGCCTCGCTCGGACGCCCGGCGCTCACGCACTTCCTCGTCGGCCAGCACCGCGATCGTGTGCTGGAACGCCCCCTCCATCCCGGACTCGAACAGCAGCGGCACTTCGACCACCGCCGCCGGGGGCGGCGGGTCGGAGGCGTCCACTTCAGCCTTCCAGGAGACCATCCGCTCGCCGACCCGCGGCCACAGCATCTGCTCGAGCCACTCGCGTGCCTCGTCGTCGCCGAAGACCCGCTCCGCCACCGCCGAGCGGTCGACCTCGCCGCCGGGCGCCACCTCGTCGCCCAGCCGCTCGACGATCAACGAGTGGACCTCGGGCGAGGCGAGCAGCTCGTGGACCACGGCGTCGGTCGACAGTGTGGCCGCCCCGAGCTCATCGAGAGCCCGCAGCGCCTCCGACTTCCCCGCGCCGATCCCGCCGGTCAGGCCGACGAGAGGGACTATTGCTGCTCTTCCTCCTCGGGGTCCGGCTGGGGCTCCGGCTCGGGGTCCGGCTGGGGCTCCGGCTCGGGCTCCGGCTCCGGCTCGGGGTCCGGCTCGGCCGCAGGCTCCTGCTCCTGCTCCTGCGCCTCCTCGACCGCCGCCCTCAGCCCCTCGGCGCCCTCGATGCTCACCTCGGCGCCCGCGAACACGTCCTCGGACAGGCCAAGGTCGGGGACCTCGCCGATGTCGCCGCCGGCCTCGCCGCCTTGGCCGCCGCCCGCCGCGGCCGCGGCCGCCTGCGCGGCCTCGACCCGCTTGACGCTGAGCGAGAGCCGGCGCCGCTCGGAGTCGATCTCGAGGATCTTGACCTTGACCTCGTCGCCGGGCTCGACCACCTCACGTGGATTCTCCACGTGGTGCTGGGCGAGCTCGGAGATGTGCACGAGCCCCTCGACGCCATCCATGATCTCGACGAAGGCGCCGAAGGTAACGACCTTGGTGACCTTGCCCTCGAGCTCGTCGCCGACCCGGTAGGTGTCGACAACCCGCTGCCACGGGTCCTCCTGCGTCTGCTTGAGGCCGAGCGAGATCCGCTGGCGGTCGCGGTCGATGTCGAGGACCTTGACCGGGACGGTGTCGCCGATGTTGAGGATCTCCGACGGGTGGTTCACATGCGACCAGGAAAGCTCAGAGATGTGGATCAGGCCGTCGATGCCGTCCAGGTCCACGAAGGCGCCGAAGTCGACGATGTTGGAGATCGCGCCCTCCACGACCATGCCCGGCTGGAGCCGGTCGAGGATCTGCTGGCGCACCTCCTTGCGCTCCTCCTCGAGGACCGCCCGCCGCGACAGCACCACGTTGTTGCGCGAGCGGTTGAGCTCGATGACCTTGCACTCGATCTTCTGGCCGAGAAACTCGTCGAGGTTCTGGACCCGGCGAATGTCGACCAGCGACGCCGGCAGGAAGCCGCGCACGCCCAGGTCGATGATCAAGCCGCCCTTGACGACCTCGATGACGGTCCCCTCCACCGGCTCGCCGGACTCGGCGGCAGCCTCGATGCGGCGCCAGGCCTTCTCGAACCGGGCCCGCTTCTTGGAAAGGACCAGGCGGCCGTCCTGGTCCTCCTTGGTGAGGACGAGAGCGTCGACCTCCTCGCCCAGCTCGACCTCCTCGTGGGGGTCGACGGACTTGCGGATCGACAGCTCGTTGGAGGGGATGACCCCCTCGCTCTTGTAGCCGATGTCCACCAGGACCTCGTCCTGGTCGATGCGGACAACCTTCCCTGACACGACGTCGCCCTCCTCGAAGGGGACGAGTGTCGCGTCGTAGTTGGGAACCAGCTGCCCATCGACTTCGATGAGCAGATCGTCGGAGCCGTTCGCGGCTGCGGTGGTGGTAGACGTCTCTGTGTCCTGCAAGGCGCCCTAGGGTAGCTAGTCTGCGCTGGATGCCGAAGCGCGCCACCAAGCGCGGCGATGAGCGCACGCCTCTATCGGGCGACTATGACGTTCTCATCTGCGGCGCCAGCTTCGCCGGCCTGGCCGTGGCCCGCGAGCTCGCCGGCTCGCACGCGCGCGTCCTGATGATCGACCGCTACGAGGTCGGCGAGCGCCAGACTTCCGCCTGCGGGATCCCCACGACCTGGCTCGAGGCGATGGGCCTGATGGGCTCGCACCGCCAGACCTTCGGCGAGCTCGTGGTGCACACGCCGCATACGACCGTGCGCCTCGACCTCCCCTGGACCTTCTCCACCTTCGACTACTCCGAGCTCTGCCGGATCCTGTTCGAGCAGTCGGACTGCGACTTCGAGACCGCCAAGGTCGACGGCCGGAGCGGCGACGTGGTCCATACCGACCGCGGCGACCTGACCGCGCCGCTGATCGTCGATGCCCTCGGCTGGCGGCGGATGCTGGGCAGCGGCTACCAGCCGCCCGACGCCCCGCTCTCCCGCGGCCTCGAGGTGCACCCCTGGAGCAGCGGCGAGGACCTCGAGATCTGGATCGACCGCTCCTACGTCCCGGCGGGCTACGGCTGGAGCTTCCCGGCCGAGGACGAGCGCCGGATCGGCGTCGGCTCCTTCGACCCGCGCTTCCACGTCAAGGACAACACGATCAAGCTCGCGCGCGACCTGGAGGAGGACGCCGTGCGTTACCAGGGCAACTGGATCCCGCACAAGCTCCGCGAGGCCACCGGCGACGGGATCTTCTTCGCCGGCGACTCCGCCGGCCACTGCCTGCCGCTGACGGCCGAGGGCATCCGGACGGCCTTCTACTTCGGCCTCGCCTGCGGACGCGAGCTGCGCGCCGTCGTGGAAAACACGCGCACCAAGGGGGAGGCGCTGCGCCGCTACCACGAGTTCAGCGCGACCCACGAGTGGAAGTTCGATTGGATGCTCCGGGGACAGCGCATCGTGCCCCGCATCCCGCCGCGGCTGCTGGCGCGGACGCTCCGCGTGATCGACGCCAAGCGCTTCGTGGACTGGTCGTTCGGCCACTACCTGGAGATCGCCCATCCGCGGATGGTCGCCCAGGGCCCGCCGCCCAGCCGCCGCCGCTCCCCCGTCCGCGCCGCCGCCTAGAAGCCGCGACGCTCGCGGTCGGAGCGCGTGACGAAGCGGGCGCCGCTGCGCGCCCGCTGCCAGACCCCGGCGAGCCAGATCAAGAGCAGTACGGAGGCCACGATCGTGGGCCGTCGCCCCCGCGGCGGCGCTCCGCCTGGGACCTCTCGAGAGGGCCGGCCATCAGTCGCGGACGATCAGGATCGTCCCGACCGCAAGTAGCGCGACCCCGACCAGCCGAGGCGCCGTCAATCCCCGCTCCGGAAGCCCGAGCGCGCCGGTCCGGTCGAGGATCACCGACATGGTGAGCTGGCCGGCGATCGTGGCGCCCGCCACGCTGCCCGCCCCGAGCGTACGCACCGAGACGAGCACGGTCGTGACGTAGACGGCGCCCAGCACGCCGCCGGTGAGGTAGTACCAGTTGAGGTCGCCGGCCTTGCCGATGTCGCCGAAGCCGCCGCCGGCGACCAGGGTGATCGCGACGAGCACCGCGAGCCCGATCGCGAACGACACGGAGGCGGCCGCGAACGTGCCCACCGACTTGCCGAGCATCGAGTTGATCGGCGCCTGCATCCCGACCAGACCGCCGGCGACGACGGTCGCCGCCGCGGCGAGGACGGTGCTGTCCACGCTACTTCGCCTCAAGCCAGTTGGGTCCCACTCCGACGTCGACTCCCAACGCCGGGTCGAGATCGAACGCTGCAGCCATCTCTCGTATCACTATCCCGCAAGCGTCCATCGCCTCGTCCTCCGGGCCCTCGAAGAGCAGCTCGTCGTGGATCTGCAGCACGAGCTTGGTGGACAGGCCCGCCTCGCGCAGGGCATCGCGGCAGCGGACCATCGCGACCTTGATGATGTCCGCCGCGGTCCCCTGGATGACCATGTTCACGGCCAGGCGCTCGCCCAGCATCCGCGTCTGCCGCTGCCGCGCGCGCAGCTCCGGGATGCGACGGATGCGGCCGAACAGCGTGGTCACGTAGCCGTCGGTCGCTGCCTTCTCGATCGTCTCCTCGATGAACCGCTTGACCGCGGGGAAGCGCTCGAGGTAGCGGTCGATGAACTCCTGCGCCTCGTCCTGCTCGATGGCGAGCCGGTCGGCGAGGCCGAACGCCGACAGGCCGTAGACGATGCCGTAGTTGACCATCTTGGCCTTGGAGCGAGTGCCCGGGTCGACCTTCTGCCCCTCCTCCCCCAGGATCCACGCCGCCGTGGCGGTGTGCACGTCCTCGCCGCGACGAAAGATCTCCTTGAGCGCGTCCTCGCCGGCCACGTGGGCGAGGATCCGCAGCTCCACCTGCGAGTAGTCGGCGGAGACGAGCGTGTTGCCTTGCTCGGCCACGAAACAGGCGCGAATCTCGCGCCCCTGCTCGGTCCGGATCGGGATGTTCTGGAGGTTGGGGTTGGTGCTCGAGAGGCGGCCGGTGGTGGTCGCCGTCTGGTTGAAGGTCGTGTGCAGGCGTTCGTCGTCGGCCAGCAGCTCGGGGAAGGCGTCGAGGTAGGTGGACTTGAGCTTGGTGACCTCCCGCCACTGCTCGATCTTCCCGATGATCTCGTGCTCGTCGCGGATCGCCTGGAGGACGCGCGCGTCGGTGGAGAAGCCCGTCTTGCCGCGTCGCTTCTTCGACAGGCCGAGCTTGTCGAACAGGATCGCCGACAGCTGCTGCGGCGAGCCGATCGTGAACTCCTCGCCGGCCAGGTCCCAGATCTCGCGCTCCAGCTGCTCCGCCAGCCCCCCGAGCCGGTCGCCGATCTCGCGAACCTTGCCCACGTCGAGCTTCACGCCTGCCCGCTCCATCTCGACGAGCACGTCCACCAGCGGCAGCTCGACCTCGTGGAACAGCCGGGTCAGGCCGTCCTCCTCGAGCCGGGCGCGCTGCCGCTCGGCCAGAGCGCGGGTGACCACAGCCCGCTCGGCCACGCCGTCGGCGCCCTCCACCCGGGCGCCAAGGCCCTCCTGGTCGCAGAGCTCGCCTAGCGGGTAGGCGCGTGCGGCGGGGTCGATCAGGTAGGCGGCAACCATCGTGTCGTGCTCGAGCGGCGGTGAGTCGAAGGGGGCGTCGCTGGTGGCCAGCGTCTTCCAGTCGTGGGCCACGATCGGCTTGTCGCCGCGGGCGAGCGCCAGCGCGGCCACCGTCTCCACCTCGCCCACCAGGACCTCGTTGCCGCCGGCGTAGACGGCGACCTCCAACGGACCGGTGGGCAGCCCGACGTCGAGCGCCTCCTGGCCCTCCTCCTCGCCGGCGGGAAGCGGCCGCTCGGCGGCGATGGTCACGAGCTCGCCCTCGAGCTTGCCAAGCTCGGCGACCGGGGCCTGGCGCGCGTTGACCTCGATCTCCTCCGCCGGGCGCTCGAGCGGCGCCGCCTCGTCGCCCTCTCCGAGCGCCTCCTCGAGGCGGCGCAGCGGGTCGCGCAGCTCGAACTCGCGGAAGAACTCACGCAGCTTCGAGCGGTCGGGCTCCTGGGCGACCACCTCGTCGAGGTCGACCTCGACCTCCTCGATCTCGCGCTGCGCGGTTGCGAGCTGCTTGGAGACCCGGGCGTCCTCGGCGTGGTTCGTGAGGTTCTCCTTGCGCTTGGCGCCGGAGATGTTCTCGATGTTGCTCAGCACGCCCTCCAGGTCCCCGTACTCGTTGAGCAGCTGGCTTGCCGTCTTCTCGCCGATGCCGGGGACGCCGGGGATGTTGTCGCTCGTGTCGCCCTTGAGGCCGGTGAAGTCGGGGATCAGCTCCGGCGGGATGCCGTAACGGTCGATCACCGCCTCGCGGTCGTAGACCTTGGTCTCGGTGATGCCGCGACTCGTGGCCATGACCTTGACGTGGCCGTCGTCGATCAGCTGAAAGAGGTCGCGGTCGCCGGTCACGACCGTTACGTCGATGCCCTCCTTGCGTGCCTTCTCGGCGATCGTGGCGATCACGTCGTCGGCCTCGTAGCCCTCCACGCGCAGGTTGCCGTAGCCGAACGCATCGACCAGCGGCCGCATGTGCGGCCACTGCTCCGACAGCAGGTCGGGCCGCTCGCGCCGGCCGGCCTTGTACTCGCCGTAGACCTCGAGCCGCCCCGACATGCCGGCGTCCCAGACCACGATCGTCGGCTTGACCCCGTACTCGGAGACGATCTTCACGAGCATCGAGGCGAACCCGAAGATCGCGTTGGTCGGCTGCCCCTTGGAGGTCGAGATCGTCTCCGGCAGGGCGAAGAAGGCGCGGTAGACGAGGCTGTTCCCGTCGATCAGGAACAGCTCGCTGTTGTCGTCCGGCGGCACGCCTCGATCTTACGAGGGGCGCCGCGGGTTGCGCGGAAACGGCGTAGCCGGGACGGCTTTGCCTGCCCTAGGCTTGGTCAGCGGTCCATGCCCTTGACCGACCTCGACCTGCTCGACCTCATCGGCGACGTGCTGGGGCTACTCGACATCGACGAGTTCCGCGTCGGCTTGCTGCTCGCGCTGCTCGCTGTGCTCCCCTCGAGGCTGGCCCTGCTCACCGACGTGGGGCTCGGTCCGGCGGTTACCCTCGCCGAGCCTCGCCTCGCCGCGAGCTGGCTCGAAAAGCTCGCCAGGTTCGCCGAGGAGAGCCCCCTCTACCAACGGCTGGCCGCCACAGGCGACGGACGGCCCATCCGCCTCTCCGATGTGGAGACACGCGAGGAGCTCGAGGCCACCAACCTGTTTCGGGAGGTCTACTCCCCGCTCGGGTTGAACCATCAGATCTCGTTCACCCTGACGTATGGCGCCAGGGGGGTTCTGACGGTGGTTCTCTCGCGCGGAGGCCGGGACTACACAAACGGGGAGCGCGACTTCCTCGACCAGGCCCGGCCGTATTTGACCCAGGCATTCCGGAACGCCTGCGACTACTCCTACCGCGGCCGCGAGCCGTTCCTCCCTTAGCCTTAGGCGGCAGTGGCCACGCCCTCCGCCCAGTTCTCGCTGACCATGCGGGTCGAGGTCCCCCGCCACGGGGGCACCCTCGGCAAGGTCACCGCGGCCATCAACCGTGAGGGCGGGCAGATCGTGGCGGTCGACACGGTCGAGGCGAGCGGCGACATCACCCTGCGCGAGGTGACCGTCGAGTGCACCAGCACCGAGCACCGTGGGCACGTCATCTCCACCGTCCAGGCGGTGCGCGGGGCCAAGGTGGTCGAGGTCACCGACCGCACCTTCGAGGTCCATCGCCGCGGCAAGATCCACACCGGCCTCAACATGCCGCTGAAGTCGCGCGACGATCTCTCGATGGCCTACACGCCCGGGGTCGCGCGCGTGTGCGAGTCGATCGCGGCCAACCGGCAGAAGGCGTTCAAGTACACGATCAAGGCGAACACGGTGGCGGTCGTATCCGATGGCACCGCCGTGCTCGGCCTCGGCGACATCGGCCCGGAGGCGGCCATGCCCGTGATGGAGGGCAAGGCGATGCTGTTCAAGGAGTTCGCCGACGTCGACGCCTTCCCGATCTGCCTCGACACGAAGGACCCGGACGAGATCATCCAGACGGTCAAGCTGATCGCGCCCACCTTCGGCGGGATCAACCTCGAGGACATCTCCTCGCCGCGCTGCTTCGAGATCGAGCAGCAGCTGGTCGAGGACCTCGACATCCCGGTCTTCCACGACGACCAGCACGGCACCGCGATCGTGACGCTGGCCGCCCTGATCAACGCCTGCCGGCTGACCGGCCGCAAGCTCGACGACCTGTCGGTGTGCATGGTCGGCGCCGGCGCGGCCGGCGTGGCCGTGGCCAAGATCCTGCTCGGCTCGGGCGTGTCGGACATCGTGGCCTGCGACCGCCACGGCGCGATCCACACCGGGCGCGACGACTACGACGCCGGCTCGATGAACTCGCCCAAGGTCTGGCTCGCGGAGAACACCAACCCGCAGCAGCGGAGCGGATCGATCGTCGAGGCGCTCGAGGGCACCGACCTGTTCATCGGGCTCTCGGGCCCAGGGATCATCCAGGCCCGCGACCTCGACCGAATGAACCCGGAGCCGTTCGTGTTCGCCATGGCCAATCCGAATCCCGAGATCAAGCCGGAAGAGGCCGCCCCCTACGTCCGCGTGATGGCCACGGGCCGCTCCGACTACCCCAACCAGATCAACAACGTGCTGGCGTTCCCCGGCGTCTTCCGGGGCGCGCTCGACGTGCGCGCGCCCAAGATCACCGAGGAGATGAAGCTCGCGGCCGCCCAGGGCATCGCCGACGTGGTGGCCGACGACGAGCTCGACGAGGAGTACATCATCCCGAGCGTCTTCAACCGCGACGTGAGCCAGGCCGTGGCCCGCGCCGTGTCGGAGGAGGCCGAGCGCAGCGGCGCCTCCAGAGCCACCACCGCTCCGGTGGCGGCAATCGCCCGCTCGTGAAGGTCGCGGCCACCGGGGCCAGCGGCACCATCGGAAGCGCCCTGGTGGAGGAGCTGCGCTCGCGCGGCGACGAGGTGACGGTCCTGTCCCGGCGCAGCGAGTGGCCGGATCCCAAGGACGCTCCCCCGCCGGCGGACACCCTGCGGGGCCGTGACGCCGTCGTCCATCTCGCCGGCGAGCCGCTGGCGCAGCGCTGGACCGACGACAGCAAGCGGGAGATCCGCGACTCGCGCGTGCTCGGCACGCGCAACCTGGTGGCCGCGCTGCGCGACCTCCCGGAGGGCGAGCGGCCGAGCGTGCTCGTGTCACAGAGCGCCGTGGGCTACTACGGGGCGCATGGCGACGAGGAGGTGGACGAGTCGGCCGCGGCGGGCGACGACTTCCTCGCCCAGGTGGTGGCCGAGTGGGAGGCCGAGGCCTTGGAGGCATCGGAGCTTGGGGTGCGGGTGGTGACGCCGCGGACGGGCGTGGTGCTGTCGAGCGGCGGCGGCGCGCTGGAGAAGATGCTGCCGCCGTTCAAGCTCGGCGTGGGCGGGCCGGTGGCGGGCGGGCGCCAGTACGTGCCGTGGGTCCACCTGGACGACGTGGCCGGGGCGATGGTGTTTCTGCTCGACCGCCCCGACGCGAGCGGCCCGGTGAACCTGACCGCGCCCTCCCCCGTCACGAACGGCGAGCTGTCGAAGACGCTCGGGCGCGTTTTGCGGCGGCCCGCGGTCGCTCCGGTGCCCGGATTCGCGGTGAAGCTGTTGTACGGCGAGATGGCGATGGTCGTGACGACCGGCCAGCGGGCCGTGCCCAAGCGGCTCGAGGAGCTCGGCTACGAGTTCCGCAAGCCCGACCTCGAGGACGCCTTGCGGAGCGCCCTCGACACCTGATCGGCGACCCACTCCGGCCGCTCGGTCAGCTGGCGCCAGGTAAATCGCAGGACACGCCAGCCGTCGACGGCGAGCAGGGTGTCGCGCTCGTGGTCGGACTCGAACACCAGCCGCTGCTTCCCGTGAGTGGCCCAGCCGTCGGTCTCGACGATGACCCTGTGCTCCGGCCAGCGGAAGTCGGGAGTGATCGCCCCGAGCGGCCGGTTCACGACCGGCCTCGGAATTCCGTGGGCGTCGCAGATCGTGAGGAAGAGCTCCTCGAAGTCGTTGGCGGTGGCGGTGCTGCCGGCCTGGTGCCGTCCCAGCACGCGCAGCAGCAAGCGCCCACCTTGCCGGCGCGGATGGCGGTGCGCCGCCTCGCGCAGTTCTCCCTCGCTCACCCACCCCAGCCGGGCGGCGGCATCGGTGAGGCGCTCGACCTGCCGCTCCGTCGAGTTCTCGGCGCAGTCGATGATCGTGCGCGGCACGCGGGTGACGGGGATCGAGCGCCGCACGATGGTCTCCTCCTCGGTGAGCGTCGAGGAGCGGTGCACGATCAGGAGCTTTCGCCGCCGGACGCCGGCCGTTGTCGGGACAGTCACCTCGAGCAACCTGGAGCGCGTCTCGATCAGCCCCCACAACCGAGCAGCGCTCCAGAAGCTCAAGGCCGCATCCGGCCCGCAGGCCTTGACCGCCGCGAGCCACTGTCCCTCGTCGGTCTCGATCGGCCGGCCGATCGAGTAGACGCCGCGATAGCGCCGAAGAAGGAGCCCCGCAGCCACGCGTTGATCGACCTGGTCGTCGCTCCAGCCGAGCGCCCGCAGCTCGGCGCGGGTCACGATTCCGTGGGGCATGTCGCGAAGTCCGCCTATGTCGCGGATAACGCGACATGCGCCCGGTTTCGCCCCGGGTTGGCCCCTAAGGCGCCTGGCAGGCCTTCGGGAGCAGCGGCAGCTGGCGCGGGTCGGGCACCGCGCGCTCGCCCGGCAGCGGGTTCATCTTGCACCAGGCGAACTTGAACGTGTTGAAGTGGATCACCGCCCGGAACGGGTAGCCGAGCGAGCCGGCCTTGTTGGTCTTCGTGGGCACGACGTCGTTCGTCACGGCGAGGCAGTCGTAGGCGTCCTCCGACTTCGAGAGCACCTGGTCCGCCCCCTTTCGGTCGATGCTGCTCGGGGACGGCACGCAGTCGGTGCGCTTGGCCTTGCCCTGGAGCTCGCCGGTCGCGCCGCGGTGGCGGGCGTCGGCGGTGATCCGCCCCTCGACCGTGTGCAGCAGGTCGCGCCGGGCCCGGAGCTGGGCGGCGGCGCTCAGGTTCCCCGGCGGACGAGGGGCGCTGCCGAGGGTCGCGCGCTGGTCGTGGACGATCCGCTTGCGCTCCGCGGCCGCCGCCTTGGCGTCCTTCTCGCGCTGGCGCTCGGCGGCGCTCTTCTTGGAGCTGTCGATGCGCGGGATCGCGAAGGCAGCGATCCCGCCCGCCACCAGCAGGAAGATCACGCCACCCACGATCAGCTTGCGCCAGGGCACGGGCGGCACCACGGCCCCGCGCGGCGGAGTCCAGAGGTGAAGCCATGCCGCGACGGTCTCGAGCCGGCTGAGCCGGACGGCCTCGCGGTTCTCAGTCACCGGGGGAACTGCGCTCCGCGCGAGCTTCCGCGACGGTCTTGCCCTTGCTCCCCCACGGGAGCGGCCCCTGGACCTTCCAGCGGGAGTCCGCCTTGGCCGGCCAGACGAGCCAGAGGATCACGCCGACCACCGTGAGAAGCAGCCCGGCCGCGAGCCCCGGCTTCTCGCCGAAGCCCTTGCGGGCCGACAGCCACGACGCCGCGACCGCCGAGAGCAGCCAGCCGTAGAGCAGGTAGAGCGCCTTGGCCCCGATGGCAGCGAGTACGAAGGTCATGCGCCCAGGTACGCCCTCTGCACGTCCGGGTTCTCGCGCAGGTTCTCCGAGTCGTCCGCCACCGCGATCGTCCCGGTCTCGAGCACGTAGCCGCGACGGGACACCTCGAGCGCGTAGTTGGCGTTCTGCTCCACGAGCAGGATCGTGGTCCCCTGCTTGTTGATCTCCTCGACCGTCTCGTAGATACGTTCTACCAGGATCGGCGCGAGCCCCATCGACGGCTCGTCGAGCAGGAGCAGCTTGGGATCCGCCATCAGCGCCCGGCCGATCGCCAGCATCTGCTGCTCGCCGCCGGACATGGTTCCCGCCTTCTGCTTGTCGCGCTCCTGGAGGCGCGGGAAGAGGTCGTAGACGCGCGTCATGTCCTCGTCGACCTTGGCGCGGTCGCGGCGCAGGAAGGCCCCGAGCTCGAGGTTCTCGCGCACCGACATCCGCGGGAAGACGTGACGGCCCTCGGGGGACTGGGAGATGCCGAGCTGGACGATGTCCTGCGGCGCCACCTCGGCCAGCTCCTGCCCGTCGAACTTGATCGAGCCCTGGCTCGGAGGAGTGAGGCCCGAGATCGAGCGCAGCGTGGTCGACTTGCCGGCCCCGTTGGAGCCGATCAGTGTGACGATCTCCCCCTCCTCCACCTCGAGCGAGATCCCCTTCAGCGCCTCGATGTTGCCGTAGAAGGTGTGGATGTCGCTGACATCGAGGAAGGCCATGCTCAGCCCTGCTTCCCCAGGTAGGCCTCGACCACGCGCGGGTTCTCGCGGACCGCCTGCGGCTCGCCCTCGGCGATCTTCTCGCCGTGGTCGAGCACCGTGATCCTCTCCGAGACCCCCATCACGACCTTCATGTCGTGCTCGATCAGGAGGATCGTGAGGTCGCGCTCGTCGCGCAGCTTCTCCATGAACGCGGTCAGGTTTGCGGACTCCTGCGGGTTCATGCCGGCGGTGGGCTCGTCGAGCAGCAGCAGGTCGGGCTCGGAGGCAAGCGCCCGCGCGATCTCGACCCGGCGCTGGTCGCCGTAGGAGAGGTTGGCGGAGATCTGGTCGATCACGTCGTCGCGCAGTCCCACGTAGCGGAGGGTCTCGCGTGCCTTGTCCCGCACCTCCTCCTCCTCGCGCCGGACCCGCGGCGGCCGGAGGATCGACCCGAACAGGCCCGTCTTCATCCGGGCGTGCTCGCCGACCATCACGTTCTCGAGCGCCGACATGGTCTTGAAGAGACGGATGTTCTGGAACGTCCGGGCGACCCCCGCCTTGGTGATGCGGTCCGGCCGGTCGCCCGTTATGTCCTTGCCCTTGAAGCTGATCTTGCCCGTGGTCGGCTTGTAGAGGCCGGTGAGCATGTTGAAGAAGGTCGTCTTGCCCGCCCCGTTGGGGCCGATGATCGAGACGATCGAGCGGGCCGGGATGTCGAAGCTCACCTCGCTCACGGCCAGCAGTCCGCCGAACGCCTTCGAAATCTGGGCCGCCTCGAGGAGGCTGCCGTTCCCGTCGCTCATGCCTGAACCTCGAAGAGGGCCTCGTCGCTCGCGAGCCCCTCCGTGAGCTCGGCCTGCCGTCTTCGCTCAGGCAGGAGCCCCTGCGGGCGCAGCAGCATCATGATCACGAGCAGGAAGCCGAAGATGCCGAAGCTGAGCTCGGAGAGGTCGAAGCCCTGGCCGAAGACGTCCTGAGCCCGCGGGGTGAGGACGTCGGGGAGGAAGTAGGTGTTGATGAACGACAGCGAGATCGCGCCCACCACCACGCCCCAGATGCTCCCCATGCCGCCGAGGATGATCATGGCCAGGACGAAGATCGAGAAGGCGAACTGGAACTGGTCGGCGTTGACCGTGTTCTGGTAGGAGGCGAGGAAGGCGCCGGCCATGCCACCGAAGCTGGCCCCCGTCGCGTACGCCAGCAGCTTGGTGCGCACCAGCGGGACGCCCATCGACGCCGCGGCAACCTCGTCCTCGCGAAGTGCGATCCACGCGCGCCCGAGGCGCGAGTCGCGCAGGCGGAAATTGACGAACAGGACCAAGGCCACCAGGCCGAGCGCGGTCCAGTACCAGGGTCTCAAGTTGAGCGGCCCGAACTGGCTGAGCCCGGGCAGGTCCACCCGGTCGATCGGGGTGATCCCCTGCCTTCCCTGCGTGAGGTGGTAGCCGCCGATCTCGAGCGAGTCGCCGTTGATGGCGATCACCTGGATGATCTCGCCGAACGCGAGCGTGACGATCGCGATGTAGTCGCCGCGCAACCGCAGTGTCGGGATGCCGATCAGCGCACCCGCCACGGAGCAGAGGATCACCGCGAAGACCAGGATGAGCAGGAAGTTGAAATGGAATCCCGGGAGGTGCGACGCCACCCCGCTCACGCCCACATGGATGCCCTTCTCGTGGTTGACCTTGTCGAAGAAGGACGACCCGAACCAGCCGACCGTGTACGCGCCGATCGCGTAGAAGGCCACATAGCCCAGATCGAGGAGGCCGGCGAAGCCGACCACCACGTTCAGCCCGAGTGCCATCACGACGTAGGCGAGCGCGGTGACGGAGCTGTCGATGAAGCCGCTTGCCTGATCGAAGAAGAACGGGAGCATCGCCGCGACGAACAGCAGGACCACCGCCAGGATGAGGTTGCCGTGCTCCCGGACCGCCCGCGTCTCGAGCGGCGCGACCGCCTGGCGGATTCCGGAGCGGGTCACCCGGCCTCCCTCGTCTCCTCGCCGAGGAGCCCCCGCGGGCGGAAGACCATGATCAGCACCAGGTAGGCGAACACGATCGCCGGCGTCCACTCGGCGCCGATCCGGTTGTCGGTGATCTGCTGGATGAAGCCGATGATGATGCCGCCGAGCACCGCCCCCCAGAGGTTGCCGATGCCGCCCATCACGGCTGCGGTGAAGGCGATCAGGCCCGCCTGGAAGCCCTGGAAGTACCAGATGGTCGTCTGGTAGAGCGCGTAGATGAGTCCGGCGGCGCCGGCCATCAGCCCGCCCAGCAGGAAGGTCAGGGAGATCGTGGTGTCGACGTTGATGCCCATCAGGCGCGCGGCCTCGGGGTCCTGGGCCGTGGCGCGCATCGCCCTGCCGAAGCGGGTCTGGCCGACGAAGGTCGTCAGGAGCAGCACGAGCGGGATCGTCGCGACGATGGAGAGGACGTCTCCGCGATGGATGGTCACGCCCGCGGCGGTGAACAGCTTCTGCTGCGTGTGGATGAGGTCGTCGACGCTGTGCGGTGAGCCCCCCAGCCAGAGGATCCCGACGTTCTGCAGGATGAACGAGAAGCCGACGGCGGTGATCAGCGGCGCGAGCTTGGGCGCGCTCCTGAGCGGCCTGTAGCCCACCCGCTCGATCAGCACGTTGAGCGAGCCGCAGGCGACCATGGCCACCACGAGCGTCACGAGCAGGCCGCCCACGATTCCGGCGGTCCCGGTGCTCAGCCCCAGCCCGATGGAGCTCCAGATCCCGAAGCTCACGAACGACCCGATCATGAACAGGTCGCCGTGGGCGAAGTTGATCAGCTCGATGATGCCGTATACGAGCGTGTAACCCAGGGCGATCAACGCCCAGATCGCCCCGTTCGACAATCCGGCTACGAGGTTGTTGCCGAGCCTCGTGAGGTTCCCGTCGTTGACGAGATCGTTGATGCCGAACACCACCGGCATCACCAGGAGGAGGGCGATCAGGCCGTACTTCGAGAGGATCCCCCGCAGCCGTGCGGGAAGACTGGTGCCTTGCGTGGCGAGAGCCGAGCCGGCTTCCACGGGCCGAAGACTAACCGGAGAGCCGGGGCGGGCCGCAAGGCCCGCCCCGGAGACTCCAGATCAGCGTTCCTGGTGCTACTTCTGCGCCTTGATGACCTTGAAGAACGTCAGCTGCCCGTTCTTGATCTTGTAGACGCCGTAGTCCGTGATCGACGAGTCGCCAGTGCTGTCCATGCTGTACGTCCCGAGGACGCTCTGGCGGTTCTTCGTCGCGTACAGGTCCTTCAGCAACTCGTCGCGGTCGTTCGCCTTGTCGCCGGCCTTCTGCATGGCGTCAAGGATCAGCGACATCGACTCGAAGCCGTAGATCGCGTACGGATCCGGGTTCGTCTTCGTGTGGTACGCCTTCCGGAAGTCCGAGAAGAACTTCTTCCCGGCAGGCGGGTACTGGGCCGGATCGAGCGTCGCCACGAACAGCGTCCAGCGCGAGTCGTCGCTCGTCGGGATTCCGCCCTTCTTCGGATCGGCGAAGGACGAGATCGCCAGGCCGTCCGGGCCGTACAGCTTGGCGCCCGGCACGCCCGCGGCGAGGTCCTTGCCCATCTGCACGCCGTTGGTCTCCACGACCTGGCTGTCGGCGATGCAGTCGGGGTTCTTCGACTTGATCTTCGACGCGAGCGAACGGTAGTTGGCGGCCTTCTTGTCGAAGCCGTCGTTACCGAGCACCTTCAGGCCGTTGGTCTGGGCCGCGTTCTGGATGTTCTTGGCCAGACCCGCGCCGTAGACCTCCTTGTCGTTGACGATGTAGATCGTCTTGCAGCCATCGGCCTTCATCTGGGTCGCGATCGCAGCACCCTGGATCGTGTCGCGCGGGACTACACGCAGATAGGTGCGCTTACCGGTCGGGTAGTACTTGTCCGGCTCACCCGGCGCGGTGCCCGGCTCCTTCTTGGTCAGGCCCACGGCCGTGTTGGCCGGGCTGACCTGGGGCATGCTGCACTGGTTGAGGATCGGGATCGAGATCGCGCTCGCGCCCGAGTTGTACTCGCCGATGTAGGCGATCGTGCTCTTGTCGCGGCACGCCTTACGCGCGTTCGACGACGTCGGCGCGGCGTCCCACTGCCCGGCCGCGGCCGTCGAGTCGTCGAGCTTGACGTACTTGACGCCGAACTTGCCGACCTTGTTGCCGCGCTCCTTCAGAGCGAGAGCGGCGCCCTGCTCGATCGGAATGGCCTGGACCCGGCTCGCGCCCTGGCGGGGAAGGCTCGAGTAGATGGTCAGTGTGCTGCCCTCAGCTTTGCTCCCGCCACCGCCGCCTCCCCCGCCACAGCCGGCCGCTACGAGCACGGCCAAGCCGAGGAGGCAGCTCATCGCTGCCAGCGAACGTACGCGCAAGATGTCCCTCCTAGAAATTTGACACCAACTGCGGCGCGCATCCTATTCCCATGCGGAGCGAAGCCGCAATCGTCGCAATCTCCCGTCCACAAGCCTTAACGCGCGGAACGCAGTGAAGGCGGCGCCAGCTCGGCCTCGAGATCGGGCCGGTGGGACTGCACCCAGACGACCGCCCCGAGGACGAGCGCGCCGCCGGCCAGCTGCACCGGGGCGAGCTCCTCGCCGAGCAGCACCCAGGCGAAGACCGCCGCCAGCACCGGCTCGAGCGTGGCCACGATCGCGGCGCGCGGCGCCGGGATGTGGCGCAGCGCCGTGACCATGCAGATGAACGGGAGCAGCGTGCCGATCACGACCACGCCCGCGGCCAGCAGGGCGTTCTTGGCCGAGTCGAGCTCGCCGAAGGGGAAGCCCCACCAGGGTGCGACGAGCGCCCAGAAGACGCTCGCGAAACCGAAGCTCCAGAACAGCGTCGTCACGGCCTCGTGCCGATGGCCCGCGCGCTCCGAGCCGACCATGTAGAACGCGAACGTGAACGCCGCCCCGAAGGCGGCCGCCACCCCGACGGCGTCGAGGGCGCTCGCGTCGTAGGCGCGGACTACGAAAAAGCAGCCCACCACCGACAGGCCCACGGCGCCCCAGAGGCTCGGGGCCAGGCGGCGCCCGTGGACCACACGCAGCCAGAGCAGGAGGAGCAGCGGGGCGAGGTACTGGATCGTCACCGCCACCCCGATCTGGAGGTGGTCGATCGCCAGGAAGTAGGTGGCGTGAACGCCCGCGAGGCCGATCACCCCGAGGACCGCCAGCGAGGGCAGCTCGCGGGGCTCTACCGGCACCAGGTCGCGGCGGGCCACGCCGAGGAACAGCGCGAGCAGCAGCCACGACCCGGCCGAGCGGAGCTGCGCCAGCCTGGCGGCGTCGACGCCGTCGTCGAGCAGCTCGCGGGCCATCGTCCCGTTGAGCGCCCACATCGCCGCCCCGGTCGCGGCCAGGACATAGCCGTAGGCGGGGCGGCGGCCGCTCAGCGCAGCTCCCTGTCGAAGACGAAGCGCCCGCCGCTCAGCCGATAGAGGTAGAAGCGGTCCACGGGCACGAGCTGCGTGTGCGCGCCGCGCCGCATTCCGGCGCGCAGGACGGCCTTGCGATTGGCCCCACCGCGGTCGATCGCGGCCAGCGCGAGCCGCATCGACTCGTAGCCGCTCAGCGCCTCGGTGCTCACGTGCTCGGTTCCCAGCCGGCGGGCGATACGGCGGAGAACGCGCCGTGCGGGGGGCGACAGCTCGCGGACCGGCGGCACGTTGGACACGCCCTCCACGTGCGCCGGGGCCAGGGGCAGGGGCGCCCGCCGGGCCAGGACGCCGGCCGCGGCGAAGACCGGCACGTTGGGGAGCCCGCGGGCGAGCGCCTCGAACAGGGGCTGGGTGAGCGGTCCCGCGACACCGGCGTAGACGATCGCGTCCGGGTGGTCGCCGGAGAGGTCCTTGACCAGATCGGGCATGCCCGTCGCGTCGCCGCCCAGCTCCTGGGCGACGACGGGCTTCGGCCCGTCGCGGCGGGCGCGGGCGACCAGCTCGGAGGCGAGCTCGCGACCGTAGATCTGGCCGTCGTAGACCACGGCGAGCCGTTTGGCGCCGGCGTCCCTCGCCCGCGCCAGGAGCAGCTTGGCGAGGCGCAGGTCGCTCGGCGTGAGCCGCAGGAAGCTGCGTACGTCGGTTGGGTAGTAGCGGGCCGGCCCTGCCTGCGGCTTGCTGGGCAGCAAGGTCGTGAGGCTGGTGAGGCCGTCGGCGGGTGAGATCTGGAGGATGCCCTTCTCGTTCGTGAGCGGAACCGAGACGGCCGACGCGCCGTAGTCGAGGTCGCCGAGGTAGGCGATGGCGGTGGTGTCGTCGGCTGCACGATTGGCGTTCGCGCTCACGAGTGCCGGTTCCCAGACGCGGCCGCCGGGGCGGGTGGAGTCGAGCCGGACGAGCCGCACCCGGTGGTGGGCGGCGCGCGAGCCCGCTTCGCTCAGGGCCAGGCTCTCCCCCGCCGCCACGGCAGCGGCCGTCGGCCCCGAGACCCCGTGCATGGGCTGGCTCGAGTAGATCGTCAGCGTATGGCCGTGGATCCTGGACTCGCCCGCGCGCGCGCCGCAGCCGGCGACGCCGGCGGCGGCCGCGAGGGAGATGGCAAGAGCGGTCAGGGACCGGGACACCCGCCGGTATGGTGACGATCCGTGCGCGTCGGCGTCCTCAACGGCGGAGGTGACTGCCCCGGCCTGAACGCCGTGATCCGCGCCGTTGTGCGGAAGGGCATCGACCTCCACGGCCACGCGATCCTCGGCTTCCGGGACGGCTGGCGCGGGCCGCTCGAGAACGTGCACGAGGAGCTCACGATCGAGTCCACCCGGGGAATCCTGCCCCGCGGCGGCACGATCCTAGGCACCTCGCGGACCAACCCGTTCGGTCACGACCGCGGCCCCGAGCGGATCAGGGAGAACCTCGACATGCTCCATGTCGACGGCCTGATCGCCATCGGCGGCGAGGACACCCTCGGCGCCGCCGCACGTTTGCACGGCGAGCACGACCTGCCGGTGCTCGGGGTGCCCAAGACCATCGACAACGACCTCGGCGGGACCGACCGGACTTTCGGCTTCGACACCGCGGTCCAGATCGCCACCGAGGCCATCGACCGCCTGCACACGACCGCCGAGAGCCACAACCGCGTGATGGTCGTGGAGGTGATGGGCAGGCACGCGGGCTGGATCGCCCTCCACTCCGGCCTGGCCGGCGGCGCCGACGTGATCCTCATCCCCGAGCGCCCGTTCGACATCGACGACGTCTGCCGCCTGATCCGCCGCCGCCATTCGCGCGGGCGGCTCTTCTCGATCGTCGTGGTGGCCGAGGGCGCCGTTCCCAAGGAGGGGACGATGGAGCTGGTCGCGGGCGACAAGGACGAGTTCGGCCACGTACGGCTCGGCGGGATCGGCGCGCAGCTCCAGCACGAGATCGAGGAGCGCACCGGCTACGAGACCCGCGCCACCGTGCTCGGCCACGTCCAGCGCGGCGGGACGCCCACGGCGTTCGACCGCGTCCTGGCCACCCGCCTCGGCGTGGCCGCGATCGACGCGGCCAACGACCGCAACTGGGGCGTCATGCCGGCGCTCCGCGGGGAGAAGGTCGAGCTCGTCCCGCTCCAGCAGGCGGTGGCCGACCTGCGCACCGTCCCCGCCGAGGAGTACGAGGTGGCGGAGACCTTCTTCGGGTAGGAGTGCGGCCGGCTAGCGCTCGGACGTGCCGAGCTGCGACTGCGGCGCTCCCTCGCGCCCGAGCAGCTGGTTCACGAACGGCATCACCATCCGCACCGTGGCCGCCCCGAGCGTGAGGGCAATGGTGACCAGGAAGGCATCGAACGCCTTGAGCCCGAAGGCCCAGCCGGCCACCCAGAAGACGAGACCGACGGTGAGGGCGACGAGGACGCTCATCGCCTGTCACCGACCACGCGGCGTACCTTGGTCACGGCGTTGAAAGCGCTCATGATCGCGCGGTCGGCCCCGGACTCGCGCGGCGGCAGCAGGCCGATCTGGCGCGCGAAGGCGGCCCCGTCGTAGTAGGCCGTGTTGCTGAAGATCTCCTCGTCCCTGATCTCGAGGATGTCCGCGCCGCGTAGGTCGACCTCGCGGCCGGTGGGCTCGATGCCCTGGAACGGAGAGCCGTTGAAGGTCCCCGTCATCCGCCACTCGACCACCGCCTGCTTGTCGTCCGCGACGACCCGGGTGACGGTTGTCTCGAGCCGGGGAAAGGCCGAGAACATCTCGCGGAAAAAGGCCTTGACCTGCTCGGGCCCGCGGAGCACGGTGAGCGGCACGAGGTCGGCCACGCCGTCGGGGTTCCAGTGCCTCGCCATCGCGTCGGGATTGCGGTCGGCGACGGCCTCGAAGTAGCTGCGCGCGTGCGCCTCGACAAGCTTCCGCTTGGGCGGGCGGCGCGTCCGGGTCTTCGTCTCGGTCTCGGCCATCGCGCCGGACCCTAGCAGCCGTCCGCGAGCGCTCGCGACAAGGATGAGACGAGCTCTCCGACCGCCTTTGCTCCCCCCTCGCCGGCGGCCCGCACGACCCGGCTGCCGACGATTACCCCGTCCGCGATCTCGCCCACGGCGCGCGCCTGGTCCGGCGTCGAGATGCCGAAGCCGACGGCCACGGGCAGCTCGGCCGCGGCCCGCACCCGGTCGATCAGGGCGGACAGCTCGGGTGGCAGCTGGTCGCGCTCGCCGGTCGTCCCGGTGAGCGACACCGCGTAGACGAACCCGCGCGCGTCTGCGCCGATCTCGGCCATGCGCTCGTCGCTGCTGGTCGGCGCGACCAGCGGGACCAGGGCGATGCCTTCGGCGTCGCATACGCCGCGCAGCGCGGCGGCCTCGTCGTGCGGCAGGTCGGGGACGATCAGGCCCGCCGCTCCGGAGCTCGCGGCCCGGCGGACGAAGTGCTCGACCCCGCCGGCCATGACCACGTTGGCGTAGACCATCAGCACCACCGGCACCCGCTCCGCCACCCGCTCGCACACCCGGAGGACGCCGTGTGGCGTGGCGCCCGCCGCCAACGCGCGGGTGCCGGCCTCGTGGATCAGCGGCCCGTCGGCCAGCGGGTCGGAGAACGGAATGCCGAGCTCGACCAGGTCGGCGCCGGCATCGACGGCGGCTTCGAGCGCTGCCCCGGACTCGTCGAGGTCCGGATAGCCGCCCATCAGGTAGGGCATGAGCGCCGCGCACTTTCCGTGCCCGGCGAAGGCCGCCGCTATGCGATCGCTCATCCGAGGACTTCGGCCAGGTCCTTGTCGCCCCGGCCCGAGAGGGTCACCAGGTCGAGCCCGCCCGGCCGCGGGTTGGCGAGCAGCCAGGCGATCGCGTGGGCGGGCTCCAGGGCGGGCACGATCCCCTCGAGCTCGCAGGTGCGGCGGAAGGCGGCGAGCGCCTCGTCGTCGGTGACCCCCACGTAGCGGACGCGGCCGCTGTCGCGGAGCTGCGCGTGCTCGGGCCCCGAGCCCGGGTAGTCGAGCCCGGCCGAGACGGAGTGGGCCTCGAGGATCTGTCCCTCCTCGTCCATCAGCACGGCGGACAGCGCGCCGTGAAGGACGCCGCGCGCGCCTGTGGTGAGCGGCGCGGAGTGACGGCGGGTGTCGAGCCCCTCGCCGGCGGCCTCGACTCCGATCAGCTCGACCTCGGCGTCGTCGACGAAGGCGGCGAAGGTCCCGATCGAGTTCGAGCCGCCGCCGACGCAGGCGAGCACCCGGTCGGGGAGGCGGCCCGTGCCCTCGAGCACCTGGGCGCGCGCCTCGTCGCCGATCACGCGCTGGAGGTCGCGCACGAGCGCCGGATAGGGCGCCGGCCCGACGGCGGAGCCGATCACATAGTGCGTGGACTCCACGTTGGCGACCCAGTCCCGGATCGCCGCGCTCACCGCCTCCTTGAGCGTCCGCGCGCCGACCTCCACCGGGGCGACCTCCGCGCCGAGCAGCTGCATGCGCTCCACGTTCGGCCGCTGCCGGCGCATGTCCTCGGTGCCCATGTAGACGACGCAGTCGAGCTCGAGCAGCGCGCAGGCCGTGGCGGTGGCCACGCCGTGCTGCCCCGCCCCGGTCTCGGCGATCACGCGCCGCTTGCCCATGCGCTCGGCCAGCAGCGCCTGGCCGAGGGCGTTGTTGATCTTGTGCGCGCCCGTGTGCAGCAGGTCCTCGCGCTTGAGCCAGACCTCCGAGCCCGCGGCCTCGGACAGCCGCCTCGCCCGGTAGAGGGGCGTCGGCCGGCCGACGTAGTCGCGCAGCAGGCCCGCCAGCACCTCGCCGAAGCCGGGATCCGCCCTCGCCTCGAGCCAGGCGCGCTCGAGCTCGTCGAGCGCCGGGATCAGCGTCTCGGGCACGTAGCGGCCGCCATAGGGGCCGAACCGCCGCTCGATCGGCGGCGAGCTCATGCCGGCGCCTGGACCTGGTCCACCGCGCCGAAGAAGGCCTCGAGCCGCGCCGGGTCCTTCCTGCCCGGCGACGCCTCGGTGCCGCTGGCCGTGTCGACCGCGAACGGCCTGGCGACCGCGATCGCCTCGGCCACGTTCTCCGGCGTCAGGCCGCCCGAGAGCACGACCTGCGCCGGCGCCTCGTGCAGGCGGGCGAGCTCCCAGTTGAAGGTCTCGCCGGTACCTCCCGGCGTGCGCGGGACAAAGGCGTCGAGCAGATGGAAGTCGGTGTGGAAGGCGCGCAGGTCTCTCACCTGAGCGGCGTCCTTGATGCGGGCGGCCTTCATCACCTTGCAGCCGGTGCGCCGCGCAGCCTCGGCGCAGTAGGCGGGCCCCTCGTCGCCGTGCAGCTGGAGCAGCGTGAGCCCGACCCGGTCGGCGGTCACCGCCACCTCGTCCAGCGTGGCGTTGACGAATACCCCGGCGATCTCCACGCGCCGATGCATGGCGGCGCCGATCTCCTCGGCGTCCTCGATCGCGCAGCGGCGCGGGCTCTCAGGCCAGAAGATCAGGCCGATCGCCCAGGCGCCGAGCTCGGCGCAGAGCCGGGCGTCGGCCAGGCTCGTGATGCCACAGGTCTTGACCCGAGTCACGGGTCAATGGTCGCAGCTACGGAAGCGGCTGCGGGGAGTTCTGGTCGGGCGTCGACTGCTGCTGGAGCTGGTTCGGCCGCTTGCCCAGCTTGACCTTGGCGGTCTTCTTGTCGTTGCCGCGGTAGTACTCGATGGTGACGGTGTCGCCGGGCTTCTTGTCCGCGATGGCCCCGGCGACGTCGTCGGAGTTGGAGACGCTCTTGCCGTCGACCTTGACGACGAGGTCGCCGCCCGCGGTGATGCCCTGGGTGGTCTCGGTGCGCCCGCCCTTGAGGCCGGCGTCGGCGGCCGGGCCGTGCCGCACCACCGATTGGATCAGCGCGCCGTGCTTGACCGGCAGGTTCAGGTCGCGCGCGAGCTGAGAGGTCACGTCCGCCATCTCGATCCCCAGGTAGGCCCGCTCGATCCTGCCGCCCTGCTTGAGCTTGGGCAGCAGCTGCTTGGCGGTGTCGATCGGGATCGCGAAGCCGATGCCGACGGAGCCGCTGCCGCCGCCGGTGGCGATCTGGGAGGTGATCCCGACGACCCGGCCGTTCGCGTCGAGCAGTGGACCGCCGGAGTTGCCGGGGTTGATCGACGCGTCCGTCTGGATCACGTTGCGGATCGGGAAGCCGTTGGGCGCCTCGATCTGGCGCTGCTTGGCGGACACGATCCCAGTGGTGACCGTGCGCTGGAAGCCGAAGGGGTTGCCGATCGCCACCACCGGATCGCCGACCTGCGCGTCCTTCGCGCTGCCCAGCGGCAGGACCCTGAGGTCCTTGACCTTGCTCGGGTCGACCTTGAGGACCGCCAGGTCGGTGGACGGGTCGCGGCCCTTGACGTCGGCCTTGATCGAGTCGCCGCTGTCGTTGAGGCTGATGCTCACGTCGTTGGAGCCCTCCACGACGTGCGCGTTGGTGAGGATCGTGCCGTTCTTGTCGACGAGGAAGCCCGAGCCGGTGGCGGTCTCACCCTGCTGCGGGATGCCGAAGGGGGAGTCTCCGGACACGCCCCTGGCCCGCACCTGCACGACGCCGCGGCCCTCCGCCTTGTAGAGCTCGGCCACGGTGCGGCCGCCCGAGTCGCTCTTGGTGGTCCCGCCCGAAGACGGGGCGATCGTCGTCTGGCGCACGACCTTGGTGTCGCCGTTGTCGATGACGCCCGTGGCCAGCAGGATGGCCCCGAGCACGAGCACGACGAGGCCGCCGACGACTCCGGAGAGGAGGTTGGCGGTGCTGGTGCTCTTGGCGGGTGTCTCTACGGGGGCCATCAAGAACTTCGACAGTTATCTATCGGCCCAACCTTAGAAGCGTCTAAAAGGACCGCCCGGCGGAATGGCCATTAGGGCCCTCAGCCGGCCCGCCCGTCCGGCCACCGAACCGAGGGCGCCGCGGAAGGCGCGGCGGGCGGAGCGGTCGGGCGGGTCGGGCGGTCGCGCCTGGTAGCGGTACGCACGGAGCCGGGCGGCGTAGCCCGACGCGGCCGGCCCGGCAACCCGCTCCAGGCGCCGTTCGATCGAGCTCAGGGTCGAGCCCCCGGGCAGCTTCCAGCCGAGGCGCTTCAGCGCCGACTCGAGCTCGCGCAGCTGGGCCTCGGCCGCCTCGCCGGGCCCCCTCGGCCGCCGGCGGACGACCCGCAGCAGCCCCAACCAGCAGCCGACGACGAGCGCGATCAGCGCCAGGCCGACGGGCACGACCCAGAAGCCGAGCGTGCCGTCGTCGTGGCCGCCGGGCACCGCGCCGCCGCCCACGTCGGTGGCGCCGCCGCTGTCGCCGCGGCTGCTCGTGACGTCGCCGGCCTGCTTGCCGGCCTTGCCGATGGCCTCGAGCCCGCTGGACTGGGTCTGGGCGGGCGCCGCCGGCGGCGTCGGGTCGAACGTCACCCAGCCGATTCCGGTCACGAACACCTCGACCCACGAGTGCGCGTCGAGATCGCGGATACGGAACTCGCCGGTGTCGCTGTTGTAGGAGCCCGGGGTGAAGCCGGTGGCGATCCGGGTCGGGATCCCGACCATCCTCAGCATCAGCGCCATCGCTCCCGAGAACTGCTGGCAGTAGCCGATCTTGTCGCGCAGGAGGAAGGCGGCCAGGGGCAGCGAGCGGCGCGGCGGGGTCTCGTCGTAGGTGTAGTGGCGGCCGAGGTAGCGCTCCAC
This sequence comes from Thermoleophilaceae bacterium, assembly GCA_036406475.1. Taxonomy (GTDB): domain Bacteria; phylum Actinomycetota; class Thermoleophilia; order Solirubrobacterales; family Thermoleophilaceae; genus DASXBA01. The sequence goes on from DASXBA010000119.1 coordinate 26,985, forward strand.
CCTGGCCACCGCGTCGTACGCGGTGGGCGAGCCCGCGGTGATCCGCTTGGCGAGGTCGTACACGCGGCTGTAGGGGGAGCGGGCGAGCACGCGGTCCGCGTCCGGATTGCCGCTGAACGAGTCGCCGCGCAGCGGCACCTCCACCTGGCCGCCGTTCGGCAGGCCGAGCTCGGTGTAGTCGGCCATCTCCGCCGGGTAGCCCGCCGGCGCCCTGCGCATCTGCGTGGCCGTGGGCTTGGGCGCGTAGGCGGCCACCGTGTAGCTGTCGCCCTTCTCGAGCGGCTGGTCGAGGTTGAAGGTGGTGCCGTCGTCGGCCGTGACGGTGGCGCCGGCGCCGCCCACCTCGTAGATCGTGCCGGGGCCGACGACCAGGTCGCTGCGGAGCGAGCGGACGGTGACGCGGATGTGCCGATCCCAGCGCGGGTTGTACTCGAAGTAGTCCCAGCGCTTGCCGCGCGGCTTGAAGCGCGTGGGCAGGTCGGCCACCGCCGCTCCGTGGCCCGCGCGGACCCGCAGCCAGCGGTATCCGTCGAAGTTGTCGAGCGCCTCCGTCTTCCAGTAGAGGGGCTGCGACGACTTGATGTTCAGGAGCGTCGTGCCGTCGCGCGGCCAGTTGAGCGGCCCGTAGGTGTGGTTCCAGTCGTAGACGATGGTCTTGCCGCCGCCGAACCAGTCGAACGAGCGGTAGTTCCACCACGGCTGGTCGCCGTCGAGGGCCGCCGCGACGGGCAGGGACGCGATCCCCGCCGCGATCGTCGCGGCGCTCGCCACCAGCGCGTCGCGGCGCCCGAGGCGGGGAAGCCAGAGCCAGCCCGCCACGAGCAGCAGCAGGAAGAAGCCGCGCATGAGCGGGGCGCCCGGATCGTGGTTGGTCACGGCCACGCCGTAGAGCACCAGCAGTGCCACGAGCGCCTCGGCGCGCCAGAACGGGCGGTAGCGGCGCGCGGGCCAGAAGGCGAGGGCCGCCGCGGCGGTGAGCAGAAGCGGGGCGCCGAGCAGGATCGTCAGACGGACCCAGCTATCGGGCCCGTCGTAGGGCCAGTCGACGGTGCGTATGCCGGACAGGCCGCGGTCGAGGCCGTCGAAGAGCTCGCTCCAGCCGCCCGGCAGCATCAGCCGGAACGGCAGGCCCGCCACCGCGAGCCCCGCTACCAGCATCGCGAGCGTGATCGCGGACGCGAGCAGGGTGGTGAGCGGCCGCGACAGCCCGAGGCGCGGGAGGAGCGCGAGCAGCGCCGCGCCGGCCGTGGCCACAGCGACCACCGCCACCGCCCGGCCGCCGGGCCCGTTGCTGAGCATGCCCCACCAGTGGCCTGTGCCGTAGGCGGCGAGACCCACGAACGCCACGAGCCGGAGCAGCGCGGAGTCGCGCTCCTCGCTCGCGAGCGGGACCGTGGTTGCCCCCGGCGGGGGCGCGAGCCGTGCGGCCGCCCCGCTCATGCCGCGCGCCCCATCGGCCGCCGTGCCCTGTCGACGCGTACGCCCGTGCAGCCCGCCACCGTGAAGGCCGCGGGCAGCCCGGCGGGCGGCTCGGGCGTGACGAGCCAGCGCGAGCCGGCCGAGAGACGCTCGAGCGCGACGGGCGGGCGGCGCCATTCGCGGGCGCTGACCCAGATCACCGCGCCGGTGCGGCCGCCGTGGAGAGGCGCCGGTGCCGCGTGGACGGACTCGACGAGGGCCAGGCGAACGTGCACCGCCGGCCAGGCGCCGAGGTCGGGCGCGACCTCCACAGCCCGCCGCTCGCCGGGCAGCAGCACGGCGCAGCCACCCGCGCGGGCCAGGTGCACGCAGAGCGAGCCCGCGGCCCGAACCGCCGCGTCGAGTGCTTCGTCGCTCGCCGGCCGGGCGGCGTCGAGCACCACGAGCGGGGCGGCGTCGAGCGCGGCAACGAGCCGCCGCTCGATCATCTCGCCGGTGCGGGCCACTGCCGGCCAGTGGATACGCGACGCCGGAGCGCCCTCGCGGTAGGGGCGCAGCCCGTCGATCTCGAGCTCGGCCGCGGTGCGGTCGAGCCGGCGCGACAGGCCGGCCAGCTCGCCCTCGTCCGCCAGGCTTCCGGGCGCTCCGGCGCCGCGAACGGGCTCGACCGGCTCCACGCGTGGAAGCACGAGCAGCTCCTCGCCCTCCTCCCCCGGGACCTCGACGCGATCCAGCCCCAGCGGGTCGCGAACCACGAGAACGGCGGGCTCGAGCCGCCGCCGGCCCCTGCGCGAGAAACGCACGTTGATCCTCACCCGCCGCGACCAGCGGCCGGCCACCGGCACCGGCCAGCCGAGCAGCGGCTCGAGCAGCTCGCCCCCGGGAGGCGGCAGCGCTCCGGTGCGCAGCTCGAGCCGCAGCGGCCAGGCCTCGTCCTCGATCACCGTGTGCGGCCCCGGCGCCCGTGTAACGCTCGCGCCGCGCGCCGCCAGGCGGACCCAGGCGAGCGCGCCCAGGGGGATCACCACCAGCGCGACCCCCGGGACGTAGAGCGAGGTGGTGTCGAAGGTGGCCGCCGCCAGGCAGAGGGCGATCCCGAGAGCCGCCGTGCCGAAGGCGCGGATCACCGGGGGCTCACAGCGCCGGGACTCGGTCCAGTGCGTCGCGGATCACGCCGGGGCGCTCGTCGCGGGCCACGTCCGGAGCGAGCAGCAGCCGGTGGGTGAGCACCGACGGCGCCAGCGCCTGGACGTCGTCCGGCAGCGCGTGGTCGCGCCCGTCGAGCGCGGCGAGCGCCTTGGCGGCGCGGAACAGCATCAGTCCCGCGCGCGGGCTGGCTCCGAGCTCCACGCGCGGGTCGGCGCGGGTGGCGTCGAGCACCGCGACGATGTAGCGGCGGAGCGCCTCGCTGCCGTGCACCCGCGCGGCGGCGGCCTGAGCGGCGAGCACCTCCCCGACCTCGCAGACCGGCTCGAGGTCGAGAACGCGGTCGTGCTCGGCGTGGTCGGCGAGCATGTCGGTCTCGTCGTCGGCCGACGGGTAGCCGAGCGAGACTCGCACCATGAAGCGGTCGAGCTGAGCCTCCGGCAGCGGATAGGTGCCCTCGTACTCGATCGGGTTCTGGGTTGCGAGCACCATGAAGGGCCGAGCGAGCTCGTGCGTGTGCTTGTCCACCGACACGTGCCTCTCCTGCATGCACTCGAGCAGCCCCGACTGCGTCTTGGGCGAGGCGCGGTTGACCTCGTCCACGAGCACGACGTTGGCGAAGACCGGCCCTGGCCGGAACTCGAAGCGGTTCTCGCGCTGGTTGAAGACATTCGTGCCGACCACGTCCGCCGGCAGCAGGTCGGCGGTGCACTGGATGCGGGCGTACTCGGCGTCGATCGAGCGTGCAAGCGCCCGCGCCAGGGCGGTCTTGCCCACCCCCGGGTAGTCCTCGATCAGCACATGACCCTCGGCCACGAGCGCAATCAGCACGTCGCGCACGGCGTGGTCCGGCGCCTTGACCGCGCGCGCGAGGTTGGCCCGCAGCCGGGCGCCGAGCTCCTGGACCGCGGGCGGGTCTAGCTCGGGCAACGTCGCCATGGCTTTCCATGGTAGGGGGGTCCCAGCCATTGACAGCCGGGGGGGTCCGTGCTGACGATGCGGGCGTCCAAACCAAGGGGAAGGAGAGGACCTTGAAGCGTCATCTCTCGCACCGGCCGTCGCCGGCGATGGTCGTCGCGCTGCTCGCACTGTTCGTGGCCCTGGGCGGGACGTCCATGGCCGCGCTTCGGATCGGCAGCAAACAGGTCATCAACAACAGCATTCGCGGTAAGGACATACGCAACGGAACGCTCGGTGGACTGGACGTGAAGAACAATCGCCTCACCGGCGCCGATATCAAGAACATCCGGGGCGTCGACGTCAAGGACAACAGCCTCACCGGCGCCGACGTGTTCGAGCCGACGCTCGGCACCGTCCCGCGGGCTGCCGCCGTGAACGGGCTCATCAGCAGCCACCAGGTGAAGGCGAAGGACGACGGCCCCGACGTGCCGATCCTGAGCGCCGGCGGCTTCCAGTTCCTCCTCCACTGCAACCTCGGGGCGGCCAACGGCTCTCACATCGTCATCAAGAACGTGAGCGCCGGCGACGATTCGCTGGTCGACGACAACGTCAACGGCGACGACGACGGCGACTTCAACCAGGGCGAGGAGGACAACGTCAACTACTCGGAGAGCGGCACCGACAACATCGAGAACAGCGCCTTCTCGGCGATGTCATCGCGGGGCCGGGCGATCCACGGCCAGAGCGCGATCCTGACCTCCCCGAGCGGCTTCGCTGGGCGGCCGGATTGCGTCGGGAGCGTAAGCGTGCAGGGCGGCTAGCGCCTTCGGGTGGGTGGGCGGCCCGCCCGGGCCGCCCACCCACACGGATCAGCTGCCTGGCGCGCGCCTTCTGGTCGCCAAAGCTGCGAGACCCGCAAGCAGCCCGAGCGCGCCCACGATGAGCGCCGCTATTCCCAGGCCCTTGGAGGCGCCCTCGGTCTTGGTCTCCGTGGGCTTGCTCGCCGTGGAGTCGGGCGGCGTCGCGGGCGGACCGGCCTCGCTGCCCGATGCGTCCTCGATCACTCCACCCGTCTTGGTCACGTCGATGGTCGGCGCCGGCGTATCGCTGTCCGGCGTCCCGATCCAGCGCACCTTCTGGCCGTTCGAGTAGGTCTGGACGACCTTGAACGTCAGCACCTTCCCGGCGTCGTCATCCGGGATCTCCACCGCGAGTGGAATCTGGCCGAAGTAACCCGGGGCGATCCCTGCGCCCGGCTTGGCGGTCAGGCTGACGGTGCGCACCTCCTCGGTGACCGTCCCGTCGTCGGTGTGGACCGGCTTGGCGAGCTTCTGCGTGCCGAGCTTGACCTTCCAGTTCGGGTCGCCCACGGCCACGTCGAGGAACCCCGGCGGGACCTGGATGTCGACGCCCACAGTGCTGGCCTTGTCCTGCTCGTTCGGAACCCGGAGGTTCAGGGTGGCGTTCGCCCCTGCCGGGACGACGTTCGGGTGCACGCTCACATGCGCCTGCGCGGCCGTCGGTAGGGCGAGCGCCCCGGCGGCGACCGCAACGGCGGTCTGCTTCTTCATCTCTCTCCTTGGTCTAGGGAACCGGCCGGCGCCGCCCGAACGTCGTCACGGCGCGAGCGGGAGGGGCGGGGCGCGACCGCCCAGGCGAAGAGCCAGCAGCACACCGCCGCGCGGCGAGCCGCCGGCGGAGCGGGCCGGCCGGCGCGCCACCCGTGGGCGTGCGCGCCGCGGCCGGGCGCGGCGAGATGCCGCGGCGATCCACTTCCCGAGCTTCCGCTCGCCCGGGTAGCGCTCTGCCACCAGCAAGCTGATGAGAACCAGCGCGGGTGCGAAATAGAGGATGCCGACGTGCAGAGCCTCCGCCTGCAGCCCGCCAAGCCAGCAGGCGAGGATCAACAGCAGCGCGAACGCCCTCACCGCACCGGGACCTTGGCGCTGGCGGTGAACTCGTCGAACTCGGAGACTCGGACCACGACGCGGAGCACCCACGTGCCGGGGACGTTGAGGGTCGCCGCGGGCACCGTGTAGTGACCCGGCCCCGAGTGCTGGGCGTGGAGGTCGAGCGGCCCGATGCCCTTACCGGACTCCTTCGCCGTGACCTGGACCTCCTTCGCCCGCGAGTACTGCGCGCCCGACTTGGGGTCGGTGAGATAGAGGTGGATCGCGTTGGACCCCACGCGGGCGGGATCGACCGTCATCTGGAGCTCCTCGGGGCCGATCCGCTTGGTCGTGTTGTAGGGCCCCGATACCTGCGCGATCGAGGGCGCATAGCTCGCGAGGGCGCCGGTAACCGCGAGTGCCGCGACCAGGAGGGCGAGCTCGCCCCGGATCGTCCGGCGCAGGACGAGGCCGGCCCGGCCGGGCGTGTCCCCGGCCTCGGATGCCGCCTTCAGCGCCGGCAGGGTCCGCTGGCGGTTTAGGGCGCCGAGACCGATCAGCGCGAGCAGCAGGCAGAACTTGATGAACGCCGACCGGCCAAAGGGCGTGGTGAAGATCAGCGAGGGATGGCGGATCTCGACATAGGCCTGGACGAGGGCGGCGGCCAGGAGCGCGATGACGGCGCCCAGCGCGATCGGCGAGAAGCGAAGCACGACGCCTGCCAGGAGGCGCGTGCGGTCGGCGGGCGCCAGCTCGCGCGTAGCGGCGGGCAGGACCAGCGCGAGCGCGGCCAGGCCTCCCAGCCAGAGCGACATTGCGCCCACGTGGATCGCGTTGGCGGGGAAGACGACCCCCGTGGGCTTCTGAGTGCTCCCGTGGCCGGACAGGGCCGGCAGCAGGATCAGGAAGCCGATCGGCACGACGAGCGCCGCGAGCAGCGCGCGGTTGGCGGGGGCCGGAGCCAAGCCGGTGGCGCCGAGCGATGCCGGCTGCAGGACGGGGCCGCGGCGGGACCTCGCACTCAGGAAGCCCGGAACGACCACGGCTATCCCGAGCCATGCGGCCGCCGCCCCGGTCCAGGTCGTTCCGAACCGGGTGCCCAGCACCTCGTCCAGCGTGTGTGGCCGAAGCGCGGTCCATCCGGACACTCCGGCGGCGCTCGCCCCCTCCAGCACGACGCCCGCGAAGGCGCTGACCACTCCGACCAAGGCCACCACCAGCAGCACGCGCCGGAGCCGCAGCACGAAGGCCGTCGAGGCCGAGCGCCACTCCTCACCAGCGCCGGCTACCGCTCGCAGGGCGGGAAGCCAGACCAGGAAGAGGAAGGCCACGAGCCCACCCGCGAGGCCGATGGCCCCGTACTGAAGCGCGCGGGCCGCGCCGAAGGCGACCTCGGTGGGCGCGCCCGTCTTCGACTTGCCGAGCAGCTGGGCGACGGTGCCTCCCGCCGCTCCGGCCTTGCCGATCGAGAAGACGAAGCCGCTGGAGACGATGTGCCCGTCCGCCGAGACCACGCGGTAGGTGGCGGTGTAGGTGCCCTTCGGAAGCCCCGACTTCAGGTGCACTCCCAAGAGCGGCCCGCGCCCGCCCGGATGAAAGGCGTCGCCCTGGTCCACCCGCTCCGCCTTGCTGTTGTAGACGCGAACCGCGCCGAAGTTGCCCTCGACCGGCTCGTCGAACCGGAACACCACCTGCTTCGGCTCGTGCTTGACGACCGCGCCGCGTTGCGGGCTCGTTCCCTCGAGTGTGGCGTGCGCCAGCGCGCTGGCCGGGAAGGCCAGGGCGACGACTGCCGCGAGCAGGAGGACCCGCTTCACCAGGCCTCCTGCGTCTCCTTCGCGGGACGGCCGGCTGCGACTCCGCCCCGGCGACGGCGCCGAACGACAACGACGAGCGCCAGCAGAAGCAGCGCGATGACGATGAATGAAATGACGGCGGCGGCGCCGATGCCGGAGGGCCGCCCCACCCAGAACAGCGTGCCGTGCGCCTTGGCCTTGGTGGCTCCCACCCTGAGCGGGATCACATAGTCGAAGACCTTGGTCTTCTTCTTCTTGTCCTTGACGACCGCGGGGAGGTTCTTGCCCATCCAGTGCATGCGGTGGTCGTGCCAGATGAAGCGGCCGGTCTTCTGCTCGACGTGCCAATCGGGCCGGGCGCTGGACGTGGCGTGCTTCGGCACCGGCGTGGTCCCCAGGAGGTCCTGGTTGAGGTAGTAGGCCGGCGAGTTGTGGTTCGTCTCGACCGTGCCGTTGCCGAGTATGCGCGCGTAGGGCTCGCCGCCGTAGCCGAGGATCGTGATCGTCTTGCCGCTCTTGTTGACCAGCTGCAGCTGGGTGTCGTAGCCCAGCACCGACAGCTGCACGCCCGGGATGTCGGGCGAGACGCCATGCAGCACCGAGCGGTAGTTGGGGTTGCCCGGATGCGCGGCGGCGCTCGGAGCCACCACGCACGCCGCCGCCAACGCGACGGCCAGGGCCCATCGAAGTCGGAGCATCAGTCCTCCTCGGCCGGGGTGCGGGAACGCGCCCGGGCCGAGCCCGGACGCCTAGATCGCGCCGAGGCGAGGAGGTGGCCGAACCGCCAGGGAGGCGGCGATCAGCCGGCCGCCGCGCGGCATCACGCGACGGGCGAGGAAATGTCGCGGGCGAGGCGCGGAGCGACGACGTAGCGGGCGGCGAGCGGGGCGCCGGGCGAGGCGGACGAGCCTGTCCTCGCCGGGGTAGTG
>DASXBA010000120.1:0-4398 GCA_036406475.1 Thermoleophilaceae bacterium
CGCGCGGCGGTGAGCGAGCTGGTGGCCTGGAGGAACACCAGACCGGCGGCGATGACGAGCGCCACCCCCAGTCCTGTCCGGCTCACCGTGGCCGCGCGCTCGCGCCGCGGCGCCTTCTCCTGCCGCGTCGACTGGCTCCAGAGGAGCGCGCCGCCGGCCGCGACGAGAACCACCGGCCAGACCAGGGCGTCCGAGAACCAGATGCCGAGCTCCCGGAACGTCAGCAGCAGGCTCAGCGCCAGCAGCGCCACGCCCAGCGCCACCTCCACCGAGCCGCGGCCGCCGCCGCGCGGCGCGGCCTGGCCGGCGCCGGCCGGCATGGCGACCCAGGCCAGCGCATAGAGGGCGAACCCGAGCCCGCCCGCGAGCGCCGCCGCAATGAACGCAACCCGCACGACGAGCGGGTCGACGCCGAACCGCTCTCCCAGGCCCGCGCAGACACCAGCGAGAATCCGCCGCGTCGGGTCCCGGCGCAGCGCCGTAGCCGAGCTGCTGGCCATTCGGCTCTCCATGCTACGCGCGCCTGCCCAGCCCGAGCGAGACGAGGATCGCCCCCATCGCCGCGAGGGCGATGGGGGCGAAGGTCCCGAACCTGAGGTCGATCGCGCCCGTCCGGTCGAGCAGGAGCACCGTCCCGAACCCGACCAGCGCGAGCCCGCCGATCAGCGAGGGGAGGTCGGGCCTACGCACTCGCGCAGCCCGTGTTCGGGTCCTGTTCCGCGTCGTCGTGGTAGCGGCCGAAGCGATGGTCGAAGCGGTCGTAGCGGTTGTGCCTGACCTCGAACGCGCCCATGCCCACGTCGGCGTCCACCACAACGCGCTTCCCGCTCTGACCCGCCTCGGGCCGGCGCTCGAAGTCCACGTCGAGGCCGCCGTCGTCGTCATCGAAGAAGTCCACACCGCCGGCGCCGACGGTCGCCTTGGAGGCGACGCAGACGTCGCGCGGCACCAGCAGCAGAGCGTCGCCGAGGCCGACCTTCATCCTGAGCGGCGTGTCGCCGTCCGGCAGCCTCGTGTGCCTGAGGTCGATGACGAGCTGGCCGGCCCCGATCTTGTAGTGGTCGCGGAGGTCGGTGGACGACGTCGGCGTGTACTCGCGCTTGCCGATCCCGCCGCGCAGGTCGACGTCCGCCGCCGAGACGAACCCGATGCCGAGCGCGAACGCGAGCGCGGGCAGAATCAGGAGCCGGAAGCCGCCGGTGAACGCGCTGATCACGAGCACCGCACCCGTCGCGATCACGGCGATCGCCGCGACGGTGCCGCCGCCGAGGCCAGCCGTCCAGAAGCCCGCGACGAAGATCGCGAGGCACAGCAGCAGCACGCCCAGGCCGAGCGCGGTCCGCTTGACGATGTCGCCGGCGCTGCCGGTCGGTCCCTCTCCGGACACGAGCCACCAGGCCACGAGCCCGATCAGCACGAGGATCGCGATCGGCAACGCGACCGCCGCGATGGTCAGCCCGAGGAACAGCACGATCGGCGCGCCGATCAGGACGAGCGCGCCGATGGCGATCGCGGTCGCCACCTTGTTCCGATCGGCGGGCGGCGGCGGGGGCTGCCCCTCGAGCGGCTCCTCCGGCACGAGCAGGAGGAAGGCGAGGTAGGCCAGCGCGCTGGCGCCTCCGAACAGCAGCAGCACGACCGCGGCGATCCGGACGATGACCGGATCGATGTTGAAGTAGCGGCCGAGGCCGCCGCAGACGCCGCCGATCAGGCGGTCGCCGCGGGAGCGATAGAGACGGCGTGGTTCCTGGGCTTCCATTGGTTTCTCCGTTCGACGAGGTGCTCGTCGATCGTGCCGCCGGGCGCGGCCTCCGACAATTGGGAATGGTCCCTAAGGGGCGACCCCTAACACCGCTTCGCGAAGTCGCAGTAGGTCGGCTTGGGAGAGAAGTCGACGCGCAGGAAGCCGTAGTGGTACTCGCGGCTTTTCGGCCTTCTGAGCGGCTCCGGATCGGGACCGTCACGCAGCGTGTTGAAGAGGATCGCCTTTATGCCCGGTAGCGCCGCCGCCGCGTTGTAGAGCCGCCTGTTCTGTTTGGCCTGTTGCTTTTCGGTGAGCGAGCCCGGTAGGGAGGAGGAGCCGGTCTCCGTCACCCAGATCGGGGTCCGGTCCTTGAAGACGCTTTGCACGGCGTCGATTCGCTTGTCGACGTTCCCGTAGAGATGCACGCTGAGACCGTCGAAGCAGTGCTGCGCGCGGCGGTAGAAGGCGGTGGCGTAATGCTCGAATCCGTTTCGCACGGCGAAGCCCGTCGAGAGCACGACACGGTTCCGCGGAACCGCACGGTACGCGGCGCACTGCAGCTGGGCCATGTAGGTCGGATCGGGCGGCTGCTCGCTCCAGAAGACCCCGAAGTTGGGCTCGTTCCACGGCTCGATCACGGCGCGCGGGTAGCGATCCGTCAGCGCCTTGACGAACTTCTGCCAGTCCGTGATGTGGTTTTCGCCCGGCGGCAGCCAGTCCGACCCGTGGTTGTGTGGCCGCGCGGCCCATGGCGGCGCGCTCCCGGCGACGATGATCGGGGTCATGTGGTTCTCGACCAGCGTCTTGTAGAGGCGGTCGATGGCGGCCCGGCGGTCCGTTGGCGCCAGCGGGGGATCCCTTGGCGTGGGCTGCAGGTTGCGCCAGCTCGCGACGAAGCGCTGCGCGTTCGCGCCGGCCATCTGCTCGTAGCGAACCTCGGTCTTGGGTTGGACCGCCCAGAGCGAGAGGCCGGAGTTGAAGCCGAACAAGGGCTTGGGCGGCTTCTCCGGCGTGTCGCTGTTGCACCCGACAAGCGCGAGGGTTGCCGCCGCCAGCGCTGCCAATCGCCTCATGGGCCCAGTTTCGCGGGATAGCATCCGCCGGTGCTCAACATCGACCTCGATGTGGAGAGCGAGGGGACGAGCACCCTGGTCAGGCTCCGCGGCGACCTCGACATCCAGGTCGTGGAGCACGTCACGCAGCGCCTGCTCGAGCTCGAGGCGACTGGCCCGGAGCTCCTCGTCCTGGAAGTAAGCGGCCTGAGCTTCGTCGACTCCGCAGGAATGGCGGCACTGGCAGCGGCCCACATGCGCGCCCGCGACGCCGCCCGCCGCTTCGTCGTGGTCAACCCGCCCTACGGCGTGAGGCGAGCGTTCGAGGTCTCGGCGCTCGACGAGGTCATCACCGTCGAGAAGGACCTCGACGCCGTCTATCCGTAGTCGTCGCCGAGCAGCGCGCCGCTGATCGCGAACGCAAGATCGCGCCGGCGTTCCGGCGCGAGCATCGAGCCGTCGCCTCCGAAGTCCATGTCCTGACCACGCTGGATCGCGACCTGCGCCAACGCGATCTCCTCCGGCGTGGCGTTCAGCTCCTCCCACCAGGGACGCAACGCGGCTCTCAGGAGGGCCCACGCCGGGTAGCGGCCGTAGCGGTCCTCGTCGGGGTGGTAGCCGAGCCCGTTCCCGTCCATGTCGATGTGGATGTAGCCCCTCGTCGCGATGTGCTTGTAGGCGTGGAAGCTCTCCCCGCGGCGGGTCCGGAGCTCGAACATCCACATGAAGCTGCTGGCCAGGTAGGGGCTGGCGAGGCGCTCGAGGGGACGCCAGTCAGGTTCCTTCGAGTTGACCACTCGAGCGGTGATCAGTCGTTGCGCCACAGGCTCACCTTCGCCATCGCCTCAGCCAACTCGTCCGGAGACGGCCTCGTCAGGTAGCCCTCCGTCGTCTGGATCGACGCGTGCCCGAGGAGCGCCTGGGCCGCGTGGAGGCCAGCCATTCGGGTGACCCGGTCGGCGAACGCATGCCTGAGCTGATGCGGATGCACGGCCGTGCCGATCCTTGCCCGCTGGCCGATGCGCTTCACGCGCCGCCAGATGGTCTTGCGATCACAGGGCTTTTCGGGCCGCTCGACCGGGGCGAGGCCCCGGTCGGACCGGACCCATCGCGTCGCCGGCAGGACGAAGTGCTCTGCCTCAGTGGTCGTCCGAATCTCTTCGATCACCGGCTCGAGGTCGACCATCACCGGCAGCCAGCGCTCGCGACCCCCCTTCGCCAGCTCGGCGGACACGAGGATCCAGCCCTTCCGCGCGAAGTGGAGGCCCTGGAGCAGCCGCAGCTCGCTGCACCGCAGCCCCGCGCAGGCCGCGAGGTAGACGATCCGCCGCTCGCTCCGCCCGGTCGCCGCCCCGAGCACGGCTCGCACCTCGTCGAGGGTCAGGCGCCGCACGCGGGGCTCCCGCGCCCGCGGCGCTCGCACCTGGCGCGCGGGATTGTCGGACCGCCAACCCTCCTCGACCACCCAGTCGTAGAAGGAGACCAACATCGACCGCTTCCGCCGCTTCGTGTTCGGGTGGTCCCAGCGGCGGAGCGTCATCTTGATCTCCTCGCGCCCCGCTTCAGTCGGGCCGAGGGCTTTTGCGTCCACGGCGTGCTTGC
>DASXBA010000121.1:0-12808 GCA_036406475.1 Thermoleophilaceae bacterium
GATCGGCGCCGCCGTGGCCGAGCGCAGCGCGGTGCTCGTCGCATCCAAGGGGCTCGTCCCGCCCCTCGGCACCATCCCTTCGGCGTGGGTGTCGGAGCGAGTGCGCGCGCGGGCGGTCGCCTGGCTCGGCGGCCCCGCGCACGCCCGCGAGGCCGTCGTCGACGGCGCCTCGCTGGTGCTCGCCACCATCGACCGCGACCTCCGCCGTCAGCTCGCCGACGTCCTCCAGGCGGCGGACCTGCGCGTCGACGCCACGGACGACATGGAAGGCGCCGAGCTGGCCGCCTGCGCCAAGAACGCAGCCGCCCTCGCCTCCGCCGCGGCCGCCTCGCGCGGCGCCAATCTGGCCGGGACCGCCGCCGGCCGTGTCTTCTCCGAGGTCCACCGGCTGGCGCTCGCAAGCGGCGGGCGCAGCGAGACCTTCACCGGGCTGGCGGGAGCGGGCGACCTCCTGGCCACCGCATTGGCCGAGGGCAGCCGCAACCGCCGCGCCGGTGAGCTCGTGGGCGCCGGCGTGCCGTCGGTCCAGGTCGAGGGCATCCTCGACCAGACCGCCGAGTCGCTCGCCACCGTGCCGCTGCTCGACCAGGCGTTCGAGCGCAGCGGAATCGAGGCGCCCGTCACCGCGGGCCTCCGGGACGTGCTCGACGGCCGGGCCTCGCCCGACTCGTGGCTCGAGAGCGTGCGCTCCGGCACGGCCCCGGCTCCCGGCAGGCGGGCGGCCTGACCTACCCGGGGTAGGCTCCCTATGGGTGGACCATCCGGGGGACAAGGACAAGCTCGACCGCGACTTCACAGAGCTTTATCGCGCCCACTTGAGGGACGTGTACAGCTATGCCTACTACCGGATCGGGAACCACCACGACGCCGAGGACCTCACCGAGCAGACGTTCCTCCAGGCCTACCGGCACTTCGAGCGCGCGCAGCGCGAGTCGAACGGCCGGCCCCTGCGGCCGTGGCTGATCCGCATCGCCCACAACCTGGCCGCCAACTACTACCGCGACCGCTCACGCAAGCCGCAGACGCCGCTCGAGGACGCCGACGTGCTCTCCACGCCGCATCTCACCGAGAAGCTGGTCGAGGGGCGCGAGGAGGTGCAGGAGGTGCTCGCGGGCGTGGCGAAGCTGCCGGACGACCGCCGCGAGGCGCTGATCATGAGGTTCGCGCTCGACATGGACAACCGCGAGATCGCCCGGGCCCTCGGCCGCTCCGAGGGCGCCACCAAGGTGTTGATTCACCGAGCGATCAGGCAGCTGGAGGAATCGTTGAAGGAGACCGCGGCCAATGAGTGAAGTCGACGTCGAGAGACTGCTGCGCTCGGCCCTCGTGCCGATCGAGCCGTCCGGCGCGCTCACCGACCGGCTCGAGGAGCGCCTGTCCGAGCTGACCTCGATCGCCGCCGAGGAGCTCGCCGACTGGGAGCTCTCCTCGATGCGGGACCCGCGGAACTGGGGCCGGCCCGTGGCTGCTGTCGTGATCGGCGGGGCGGCGGCGGGGGCCCTCGTGGTGGTGCGGGTGAGGCAGCAGCAGAAGAAGCGGGAGTCCGGTGGGCTGCGGGCTGTTGAGAAGAGCGTGCGCGGGGTGGCGTCGGACGTCGGTAAGCGGCTCGGCCGCTAGGGCGGCCCGGGAGCCGGCCGCGTCGCCCCCTTTTGAGGGGGTACGCTCGCAGGCTCGCTCAAGGAGCCCCCCTCAAAAGGCGTCGCCGCGGCCGGCTCTCTGCGCCGCTCTTACTACGCCTCGGCGATGGTTGTTGGTGGTTGGATGGCTGGGGTTGCCAGGCCGGCGCCGAGGCCGGCTATTCCTATTAGTAGGTGCAGGAAGTTGTCCTCGGTGTTCAGCGGGATGATGCTCAGCAGGTTGGTGCCGTCGCCCGCGATGAAGCCGGCGATCGCTATTGCGATGTAGACGGCGCCCAGGACCAGGGCGTAGAGGCGGGAGTTCGTGTAGGAGGCGAAGACCGCCAGGCCGAGCAGGCCGCTCACGATGTGGACCAGGTTGTGCCAGCCGTTGACGTCGAGGATGCCGAGCACGCCGTCGACCTTGCCGGGGTCGCCGAAGCTGGACGAGTAGAAGAAGCCGATGATGCCGGCCACCACGAGCGTGACGCCGAACAGCAGGGCGTAGACCTGGGACGGACTGCGTTCTGGCATGCCTTCTGACCTCCTGGAAAGCGAAGCTGGGCCGTGATCCAATCACGCGCCAGGCGCGAACAGTCATTCGCAGGGTGAGCCCGACCACCGACATCAGCCATCTCGCCGACGAAGAGGTGATGCAGCTCGTGCAGCAGGGGGACCCGCGCGCGTTCGAGCTGCTCTACGACCGCCACGGCGGCGCCGCCTTCTCGCTGGCGTACCGGATGACGGGGAACCGGGCCGCGGCAGAGGACGTCTCGCAGGAGGCGTTCCTGTCGATCTGGCGCAGCAAGATGCGCTACCAGCCCGAGCGAGGGAGCGTTCGCACCTGGGTGCTCGGGATCGTTCACAACCGCGCCATCGACGGGCTCAGGAGGAGCCTCGTGCACGAGCGCCGGCGCGCCAGCGCCGAGGGCATCGAGGAGCGCCACGAGGCGCCCGAGCGCACGGACGTCGAGGTCGCACGCCGGGAGGAGGCAAGGCACGTGCAGGGAGCACTCGACACGCTGCCGGAGGACCAGCGCCGCACCATCGAGCTGGCGTACTTCGGCGGCTTCAGCCACAGTCAGATAGCGGAGATGCTCGAGACGCCGATAGGCACTGTGAAGGGCAGGATGCGGCTCGGGCTCGAGAAGATGCGGCAGGCGCTGTCAGGGGAGTTCGCGACATGACCGCCGAGCACGACAACGGCGCGCCGTATCTGCTCGGGGCTCTCGACGACTCCGAGCGCGAGGCGTTCGAAGTCCACCTCGAGGAATGCGCGGACTGCCGCGAGGAGGTCGAGCGGCTGCGTCCCGCCGCCGAGGCGCTGCCGCGCTCCGTCATGCCGCTTGCCCCGCCGCCCAGCCTCAAGGCATCGCTGATGGAGGCGGTTGAGGGCAGGCCGCCGCGGCGGTCGCTCGCAGAGCGGCTGCGCGGGCTACTGCCCGACCTCGGCGGCACGCGGCCGGCTGTGGCCTGGGTGAGCGCGGCGTTCCTGCTCGCGCTGGGCATCGCCGGCGGGTTTGGGGTGGCCAACCTGGCGAACGACGACAACAGCACCCGGACCGTGCAGGCGAAGGTCGACGCCGGCCGCGCGCCGGAGGCGAGCGCCAGCCTGCGCGTCTACGGCAACGGCGAGAACGGCGCGCTCCTGCGCACGCACGGGCTGCCGCCGCTCCGGGGCGGGCGCGTCTACCAGGCCTGGGTGCAGCGCGGGCGCGAGATCGTGCCGCAGTCGACCTTCGACGTCGGCCGCGACGGCGGGGCCGCCACGGCGGTGGTCGAGGACCTCCGCGGGGCCGACGCCGTGATGGTCACGAGCGAGCCTCGCGGTGGCTCGATGGCCCCGAGCGAACAGCCGGTTCTGAGGGTCACCCTGTAGCTAACGTCCTCTGGCGATGGACGTCTGCTATCGCCATCCGAACCGCGAGACGGGCGTCGCCTGCTCGAACTGCGGGCGGCCGATCTGCCCCGACTGCATGACCTCCACGCCGGTGGGCATGCGCTGCCCGGAGTGCGCCAACCAGCGCACCCGCGTGGTGCGAGCGGTCGGGGCGACCGACGCGCCCACGCTCACCTACGTCCTCATCGGCATCAACGTGGTCGTGGCCCTCGGAGGCTTCCTCGGCGGCGCCAGCGCCACCACGGGCGGCCTCGGCGGGAGCGTGCTCCTCGACGACGGAGCCGTGTCCCGCTCCGCCATCGCCGACCACGAGTACTGGCGGCTCGTCACGGCCGGGTTCCTGCACGCCGGCTTCTTCCACCTGCTCTTCAACATGTTCGCCCTCTACGTGCTCGGCTCGCTGCTCGAGCCCGTGGTCGGGCGCTTCCGTTTCGGTCTCATCTACTTCGTCTCGCTGCTGGCGGGCTCGTTCGGTGCCCTGCTGCTCTCGCCCAACTCCCCCACGGTGGGGGCGTCCGGCGCGATCTTCGGCCTGATGGGCGCCGCCGTGGTCGTGATGCGCAACCGCGGGCTCAACGCGCTCGAGAGCGGGCTCGGCTTCTGGATCGTGCTCAACCTGGTGATCACGTTCACCATCCCGAACATCTCGATCGGGGGCCACATCGGCGGCCTGATCGGCGGCGCGCTGGCCGCGCTCCTGCTGTACGACCTGCGCGACCGGGTGCGGCTGCCCGAGGTAGTGCCGAGCCTGCTCGTGGCTGCGCTCGGAGTCGCGGCGGTGATCGGCTCGATCGCAGTCTCCGCGCCCGGCTAGCTAGAGCAGAAGGTCCTCGTACAGCACTTCGAGCTCCCGCACCATGCGGTCGGGGGCGAAGCGCGCGTGGACGTCGCGCGCCGCGGCCTCGCCGAGCCGCGGGCCCAGCGACGGGTCGTCGGCGAGGCGCCGCAGCGCAGCCGCCAGCGCGGCCCGGTCGCCCGGCGGCACGAGGAGGCCGGTCTCGCCGTCGCGCACGATCTCCGGCAGGCCCCCGTGCGCCGACGCCACCACCGGCACGCCGGCCGCCGCCGCCTCCAATGCCACCAGCCCGAGCGGCTCGGGCCGCGTCGACGGCACGGCCAAGGCGTCCGCCGCGCCGAGCACCGTCTCGACGTCCTCGCGAAAGCCGAGCAGCCGGATCCCCTCGCGCCCCGCCAGCTCGCGCTCGATCCAATCGTTCCCGGGGAAGGGGTCGCCGGCCACCAGGGCGACCATGCCGGTGCCGTCGACCGCGTCGGCAAGCTCGAGCTGGCCCTTCCAGTCGCTCAGGCGGCCGACGACGGCGACCACGAAGGCGTCCTCGGGAAGGTCGAGCGCCGCACGCGCGGCCCCTCGGTCGCTCCGGCCGGGCTCGCGCGGGAGGCCGTCGTAGACCACGGTGGGCTTCCGGAACTGGGAGGCAACCGCCCGGGAGATGCAGACGAGGCAGTCGGCGCGCTCGATCCGCCGTCGCATGAGCGGCCACAGAAGCGAGCTCCCGCGGCCGCCGGCGCCGGCGTAGATCTCGCGCACGTGCATCACGTGCCGGGCGCCCGCGCGCCGCGCCGCGGCTCGCCCGCCCAGCACCACGGAGGTATTGGAGTGGAGGATCGCGGCGTCGTGTTCGGACGCGACGCGCGCGAGCGCGCGCGTCTCCCGGAGTCGCCGGCGGGCGAGGGCGAGGGCGGCCCCCGCCGATCCGAGCACCTCGCGCCGCAGCACGGGCAGGGGGTGGACCACGACCTCGACCCCGGCCTCCTCCAGGGGGCCCGCGAGCTCCCCGCGCTCGGGCAGCACGGCCACCGGCGTGAAGCGCTCGCGGTTGAGCCGCGCGGCGATCGCGAGCAGCTGCCGGTCGGCCCCGTAGAGGCCGGCCGACGAGTGCAGGTAGAGGACGGTCCGGGCTCTCAGGCCGCGGCCTCTACGCGCTTCTTGAGGTCCTCCAGCACACCGTGCATCACCTGGCCGCTCAGCATGTCCGCCACGCGCCCGGGCAGCCACATGCCGGGATCGATCCGCAGGGCATAGGTGGCGAGCGTGGCTCCGTCGCCGGCGTCCTCGAGCTGGAGCTGGCCGTCGACGTCGCGGACGTCGCCGTCCACGTAGCTCCAGCTCAGCCGGTGCGGCTCCTCGTAGCTGTAGTCGAGCGTGTAGCGGACGGTCTTGAGCTTGGCGTCGATCTCGAACTCCACCCGCTCGCCGCGCCCATCGCCGTCGCGGCTGACGACCGTGCAGGAGCGCACCGCGCGCTGCCACTCGGGGAACGACTCATAGTCGACGATCGCCTCGAAGCAGCGCTCGGGGGTGCCGGCGATCTCGATCTGTCGCTGCGCGCGCTTGCGGCCCATCAGACGCCGGCGAGGTCCAGCTCGATCGAGCGGCGGCTCGGCGGGGCGGGGACGAGCTCGGGATGGAGCAGGTGCCCGAGCAGCTCCACGCCCTCCACGAGACGCGGCCCGGGGCGCGAGAAATAGGCGGCGGCGTCGACGGCGATCACGCGAGCGTCGAGCGCGGCCAGCCGCTCGCGCTGGTCCATCGTCTCCTTGGCCGCGCGCTCGACGTAGTAGCCGCACGGCATCGAGATCACGACCTCGGGCCGGGCCTGCTCGAGCTCCGTCCAGTCGGCCACCCGCGAACGCTCGCCGGGCATGCCGAGCACGTCCTCTCCGCCCGCGAGATCGATCATCTGCGGCACCCAGTGGCCGCCGACGTAGACCGGGTCGAGCCACTCGAGAGCCGCCACGCGAGGGCGCTCTGCGCCCTCCACCGCGTCCCTGACCGCGTCGAGCCGGCCGGCGGCGTCCTCGATCAGCTCCTCGCCGGCGGGGATCGCCTCGGCCGCCTCCGCGAGCCGCGGCACGTCGGCGATCACCTCCCCGAGCGTCGACGGGTCGAGCGAGATCACGCGCGGGGTGGTGGGCAGCTCCTCGGCGATGGCGCGCACGTCATCGAATGACACGGCGCACACCTCGCACACGGCCTGGGTCACGATCAAGTCCACGTCGAGCTCGTGCAGGACGTCAACGTCGAGCTCGTAGAGCGACTCGCCGCGCTCGGTCCGCTCGCGCACGGCACTGTCGATCTGCGCCGCCGACAGCCCCTCGGGCACCACGCTGCGGGTCAGTTGGGGCAGCCCCTCCGCCGCTGGCGGATAATCACACTCGTGGGTGACTGCGACGACGCTGTCGCCGAGGCCGAGCGCGAACAGCATCTCGGTGGAGGACGGGACGAGAGACGCGATTCTCATGGGAGGAAACGATGGCAGTTCTGAACGACGACGATGTGGCGCAGCGGCTCGAGTCGCTCGACGGCTGGGAGCGCAAGGGCGACGCGATCGTGAAGGAGTTCAAGTGCAATGACTTCGCCGGCTCCGTGAAGTTCGTCGACGCGCTCACGCCCGCGGCGGAGGAGATGAACCACCACCCCGACCTGGCGATCTCATGGGACACGGTCACGGTCACCCTCTCCACCCACTCGGAGGGCGGCCTCACGGAGAACGACTTCGAGCTTGCGGGCCAGATCGACGGTCTGGGCGGCGTCTAGCGCCCCCGAATTCGCTGACCCCTTTGCTACGTTGTTCCGCGTCCGCCGATGAGCGACGACGATCCTCCTCGAAGTATTAGGCGCATAACCGGATGAGCGCCCTGCTCCTCGTCCTGACGGCGGTCATCATCGCGATGAACGGCTTCTTCGTCGCGGCCGAGTACGCCCTCGTTCGCTCGCGCCAGAACAAGGTCGAGGCGCTCGAGCAGGAGGGCGCCTCCGGCGCCGCGCTGCTCCACCGGCAGATCGGCGACATCGACGAGTACATCGCCACCTGCCAGGTGGGGATCACGATGGCCTCGATCGGCCTCGGCGCGCTCGGCGAGCCGACGATCGCGAACCTGCTCGAAAAGGCCTTCGGCGACGCGACGAGCCACGGCCTGGCGGTCCTGATCAGCGGTGCGATCGCCTACATCGTCCTGACGGCCAACCACGTGCTGTTCGGCGAGCTCGTGCCGAAGATCTACACGGTCATCCACGCCGAGGGCGTGGGCCGCCGCATCGCCAGGCCGCTCCAGTTCTTCCACCGCCTTTTCAAGCCGGTCAGCGCCGGCCTCAACGCGGCGGCGGGCGCGGTCCTGCGCCCGCTCGGCGTCGACCCGGACAGGGCGGGGGAGGAGGAGACGAGCTCCGAGGACCTCAAGTTCCTGATCGCGCGCAGCTCGGTGGGCGGCACGCTCGACCCGGGAGAGGCCGACATGCTCCAGGGCGTCTTCCACCTGCACGAGCAGGAGGCGCGCCAGATCATGACCCCGATCCCGGCGGTGGTCACGATCGACGTGAGCGCCACCGCCGAGGAGGCGCTCCGGCGCTGCGTCGACTCCGGGCACACCCGGCTAGTCGCGATCGAGGAGGACAGCACCGACCGCATCCGCGGGATCATCCACATCAGCTCGCTCGCCCGCCGGCTGATGACCGAAGGCCCCGACGCGCCGATCGAGGGCGGCGTCAAGGACGCGCTGATCGTGCCCGAGACCAAGCCGCTCGACGACCTCCTCGCAGATCTCCAGCGCGAACGCATGTCGATCGCGATCGTGGTCGACGAGTACGGCCGCACGGCGGGGCTCGTCTCGGTCGAGGACATCATCGAGGAGGTCGTGGGTGAGATCGCCGACGAGACCGACCCGGCGGTTGCCGGGGTCCGCCGGCTCGCCAACGGCGACTGGTGGGTGCGCGGGCACGTACCGATCACGGACCTCGCCGACTACGGCCTCAACCTCCCGGTGGACAGCGAGGCCTACAACTCGGTGGGCGGCTTCGTCTTCGCCGAGCTGGGGCGGCTGCCCAAGCGAGGCGACATGGTGAGGGCCAACGGCTACTCGCTGCGCGTGGAGTCGGTGCGCGAGAACCGGGTCGAGGCGGTCCGGATCCGGGAGCACGAGGGGCCCCGGCGCGGCCAGGAGGTGCCGAGGGGACCCCATCCGGTGGAGGAGGCGGCGTCCGCGCCGCCCGAGAACGAGCCGCGCGACGCCTCCCAGGGCGCCTAGGCAGCACCGGCCGGGGGCCGTATGGTTGGCACAAGCGGAGAAGGAGGAGCAGATGGCTCTCGTACGGGTGGTGGAGTTCGACGAGGTTGGGAGCGACCGGGCCGCCGAGATCAAGCGGCAGGTCGAGCAGGAGGACCCGCCCGGGGACATGCCGGCAACGGAGATCGTGGTGCTCCACGATGCCGACCAGGGAAAGGCTCTGGTCGCGATCTTCTTCGACTCGGAAGACGACTACGCGCGCGGGGACGAGATCCTCAACGCGATGTCCGCTGACGATACGCCGGGACGGCGAACCGGGGTGACCAAGTACGAGGTCGCTGCGCGGAGGTCGCTCTAGCCGGGCCTATCCGTCCGCCGGGGGGACTACGTTCGGACGGCAAGTTCCTTCTCCCATCGGAGGCTTGCCCTATGTGGTCCGCCAAGTTGAGCGATTCCCAGCGTGACGCACTGCGTTCGCTGATCAAGGCGCAGGGCGAGCTCGGAACCTCGCTCAAGGGGGCGCTCGAGTCCCTCGACTACGCGCGCTGGGACGAGCTGCCGGACGCGACGCTTCCCTGGGACCGCGTCACCGAGCTGGCCCGCGCCCAGGACATCGGCGAGGCCGACGTTGTCTGGGATCTCGCTGCCGGAATGCCGTCGGACGGCAAGAAGGCCGCAATCAAGCGCAGCGCCGCGGCCCGCCGCGCGGCCAAGTCGCGCCGCCAGGCGGCCTAGCCGGCCCTCGCTGCGGCTCCTCGGCTACTCGTACTCGTAGAAGCCGGAGCCCGACTTCTTGCCGAGCTTGCCCTCGTCGGCCAGCCGGCGGACGGTCTCGGGCGCCTCGACGCCTATCGCCTCGCCGATCGCCACGGCCACGTCCAAGCCGACGAAGTCGAGCAGCTTGAGCGGGCCCACGGGGTGGCCCGCGCCCAGCTTCATGCATGCGTCGACGCCCTCTGGCTCGAGGTCGGTGGTCTCGAGCAGGCGGACCGCGTCGAACAGGAACGGAAACAGCAGGCGGTTGACGACGAAGCCGGGTGTGTCGGGGACCTCGACCACGGTCTTGTCGAGGTGCTCGCAGAGGTGGCGGAAGTGGTCTCGGGTCTCGTCCGAGGCCTCGCGCGGGAAGCAGAGCTCGACCAGCGCCATCTTGTCCACCGGATTGAAGAAGTGGACGCCGGCGAAGCGATCCGGCCGGCGGCTCGCGTCGGCAAGCTCCTGCACCGACAGGGCGGAGGTCGTGGTGGCGACCGGCACGCCGTCGGGCAGGACGCCGTCGAGGATCTCGTAGAGGCCCGTCTTCACCTTCAGATCCTCGGCCACGGCCTCGATCACGAGGGTGCTGTCGCGTAGCGCCTCGAGCTCCGTCACGACGGAGGCGGCGTCCTCGATCACGGTGGTGGCGCGCTTGGCGGAGGCGTCGCTGCGCGCCCACAGAACGACGTCACCGTGGTCCGACGCGAGGCGCGCCAGACCGGTGGCAATGGTCCCGCTTCCGACGATGCCGAGGGTCTCGAAGGGCCTTGGTTGACTCACCAGTCAATCGAGTACCCTAATCGTCCGAAACCGACTCTGGAGGCGCGAAGCAAGCATGCGGAACGGAACGGGGCGCGAGGTGGTCATTGTCGAGGCGGCCAGGACGCCGATCGGGCGCGGCCACCCCGAGAAGGGCTACTACAAGGACACCCACCCCAACGAGCTGCTCGGCAAGACCTACACCGAGGTCATCGAGCGGGCGGGCATCGACGCCTCCGAGGTCGAGGACGTGATCACCGGCTGCGTGCAGCAGTACGGCGAGCAGATGTTCAACGTCGGCCGCAACGCCTGGCTCCAGGCCGGCCTCCCCGTCGAGACGCCGGCGACCACCGTGGACCGCCAGTGCGGCTCCGCCCAGCAGGCAGTGAACTTCGGCGCCTCGCTGATCGCGAGCGGCGCCCATGACGTGGTCATCGGCTCTGGCGTCGAGCACATGGGCCACGTGCCGATGGGGGTCGGCTTCAAGTGGACCGACGAGGTCGGCTCGCCCTGGCCGGCGGAGCTGATGGAGAAGTACAACCTGGTCCCGCAGGGGATCTCGGCCGAGATGATCGCCGACAAGTGGGAGATCCCCCGTTCGGAGCTCGACGAGATCGGCGTCCGGTCGCACCAGCTTGCGCACCAGGCCACCGAAGAGGGGCGCTTCGAGCGCGAGATCGTGCCTTTCCAGGTCAACGGCGACACCTACGTCTCCGACCAGGGCATCCGCCCCGACACCACCGTCGAGAGGCTCGCCGAGCTCAAGCCGGCCTTCAAGGAGGACGGCAAGGTCACGGCCGGCAACTCCTCGCAGATCTCGGACGGCGCAGCCTCGGTCCTGCTGATGAGCCGCGAGAAGGCCGACGCCCTCGGCCTGGAGCCGCGAGCGAAGATCACGGACCTCACGACGGTAGGCGTCGACCCGGTGATCATGCTCACCGGCCCCATCCCCGCCACCAGGAAGATCCTGGAGCGCAACGGGATGAAGATGGACGACATCGAGCTGGTCGAGATCAACGAGGCGTTCGCCTCGGTCGTGGCCGCCTGGCGCCGCGAGCTCGAGCCCGACATGGATCGCGTCAACGTCAACGGCGGCGCGATCGCCCTCGGTCACCCGCTCGGGTCGACTGGCGCCCGCCTGATCACCACGCTGCTGCACGAGCTCGAGCGCTCCGACAAGGAAGTCGGCCTCGTGACCATGTGCTGCGGCGGCGGTCTCGGCACGGGCACCCTCATACAGCGTTTGTAGTAGTCCGGAGCTTCAGTTCTGGCGCCCCTGGCCGATATTCAGGGGGCGATGTTGTCTGCCTGGCGAGCGCGATTGCGGGACGAGTCGGGGTTCTCGTTGATCGAGATCCTGGTCGTGATCATCATCATCGGCATCCTGGCCGCCATCGCGATCCCGGCGTTCCTCGGGCAGAAGCAGAAGTCCCAGGACGGCTCCGCCAAGTCCGACGCCCGCAACCTCGCCAACCTCGTGGAGGCGTGCGCGACCACCGGCAACGACTACCGCGACTGCGATTCGGCGGCGGAGCTGCCCAAGACCGGGCTCGACTACGGCTCGGGTTCGGGTCAGGTGCGGGTCTCCGACTCCACGGCCAACTCGTTCGAAGTCACCGCAGTCTCCAACGGCGCCGGGCACAAGTTCGTCTGGACGCGTGCCGCGGGCGGCACCGTCAGCCGGAGCTGCACCCCGGTCGACAGCGGCGGCTGTAGCGGCGGCACCTGGTAGTCAGGCGGCGACCGTCGCGGAGGCGAGCGCCCTGACCACGGCCGGCCGGTCCCCGAAGGGGAGCGCCAGCAGCGTGTCCGCGCCTGCCCGCTCGTAGGCCGCGAGTCGCTCGTCGAGCTCGGCGGGCCGGCAGCAGATCGAGGACTGGTCGATGAGCCCATCGCTAAGCGCGGCGGCGGCCCCTTCGCGGTCGGCTGCCAGGAAGAGCTCCTGCACGCGCCGAGCCGACTCGCCCTCGCCGAAGCGCTCGGCTGCATCGACGTAGAAGTTCTTCTCCTTGGCGCCCATGCCGCCGAGGTAGATCGCGAGCCACGGCCGCGCGCGGTCGCGCGCCGCAGCCGGGTCGTCGTCGACCGAGACCATCACCACCGGCGAGATGTCGACCTCGCGGCCGCTGCGGCGGAAGGGCTCGAGCAGCTCGTCCGCGTGTTCGGGCGAGAACATGAACGGCAGCCAGCCGTCGGCGATCTCGGCCGTCTGCTCGACCGACCTCGGGCCGATCGCGCCCAGGTAGATCGGGATCCGCTCCTGCACCGGCTTGGCCAGCAGCTTGAGCGGCTTGCCGAGGTCGCTTCCCTCGAACGGCAGCCTGAACTCCTCGCCCTCGTACTCGAGCGGCGCCTCGCGGGCCAGCGCCCGGCGGACGATCTCCACGTACTCGCGGGTGCGCGCGGCCGGCCGCGCGAACGCCACGCCGTGCCAGCCTTCCGAGACCTGCGGGCCGGAGACGCCCAGCCCCAGCCGGAAGCGGCCACCGGAGAGCACGTCGAGGGTGGCGGCGGTCATCGCCGCCATCGCCGGCGTGCGGGCGGGAATCTGGAGCAGGCCGGATCCGAGAGCGATCCGCTCGGTGACAGCGCTCAGGTGCCCGAGCACCGAGACCGCGTCCTGTCCCCACGCCTCCGAGACCCAGACGGAGTCGAGCCCCTCGGCGTCGGCGATGCGCGCGAGCTCCACCTGCTCCTCCGGCGAGAACCACGGCCAGTAGGCGAGGAAGAGCCCAATCCGCACGCGCGGATC
>DASXBA010000122.1:0-18818 GCA_036406475.1 Thermoleophilaceae bacterium
GCGACCCGGAAGCCGCGCGGCGAACGCCACCGCCGGCCACAGCACCAGCGCCTCGAGGAACATCGCCGCCACCCAGGCGGAGGAGACGACTACCAGCCCGGCGCCACCCGCAAGCGCCGCGAGCGGCAGCAGGATCTCGACTGCGCTGCCCAGGCAGCTGACCGTGGCACAACGCCCGAGGTCGCCGTTGACGCGGCACACGGCTATGTACTGGGACCGCACGCCGTTCGGGAACGTGGCCGCGGCGAGGATCGCGAGCGGCAGCGACGCCGCTGTGTAGCCACTGCCGAACATGGACAGCAGCAGGTGCCCGCCCGCGCCGAACACGACGAGAGCGCCGGCGGCGACCGCCGCGCAGATCTTGATCGCGCGCCGCAGCTCGCTCTCGAGCGCACCGTGGTCGCCGCTGGCGACGCCGAACAGGGCGGTGCCGAGATGGGTGGAGACGACGTAGGCGAATCCCACGAGCAGGAGCGCGCTGTAGAAGCTGGCGTTGACCGCGGGCGCCAGGAACCCGGCGACGAGAACCGGAAGGACGAGCCGGGGGGCGCCGGAGGAGAGGTTCAGCCAGTGATGGGTGAGCGCGGTCCTCCCGTAGCTGCCGAAGAGCTCGCGCCGAGGCCGCGCGAGCAGCCGCATGTGCGCGCGCCCGGCGAGCACCACGATGACGACGATCGAGAGTGCGGCTCCGGCGAGCCACGACAGGAGCAGCCCGGCAGCGTCGTCGAGCCCGAGGACGATGGCCACGACCGGGAGCGCCGCGAGCTTGAGGATCGAGAAGACGAGGTTCCTCCAGAACTGCCAGCTGGCGCGCGACAGTCCCACCGTGGCGTCGTCGAGGACGAGCAGCGCACCGGAGACACCCGCGGTCGCCGCGAACAACCCCAGGCCCGCAAAGCCGTCAGGGACTATGTCCGAGAGCGCTCGGGCGCCGACAGCCACCAGCAGTCCCAGGACGATCCCGGTGGCCGTCGAGGCGACCAGCGCGGTCGTGATCAGCCGCGCGGGATTCCCCGCCTTGCGGGAGAGCTCCCCGATCAGCAGGGTGCCGAGCCCGAGCATGCTGAACATCGCTACTAGCTGCATCGCCGAGATCGCCGCGCCGCCGGCCCCCACGGCCGAGCGACTGAAGGTGTGCGCCGCCACGACCCAGAAAGAGAACCCGAACAACGACGTGACGACGGTCGAGCCGAACAGCGACATCGCGTTGGTGATGACGCTGCCGCGGTAGAGGCCGCGACTGGCGGCGCGGCTCCTGACCGAGCCCAGCACGCCCGCCCGTTGCGGCGGCGTCTCGAGCGTCGGCTCCATCCCGCTCATGCCCCCGCCGCCTGCTCCCGCCGTCGCGGGAGGCGGCTCAGCAGAACCGAGACGCGGTCGATCAGCCAGTTCGGCGACGCGACCAGCCCAAGCCCGGCGACGACCGCGGGGAGCCCCGGCCGGCCCTTTCGCAGCGCTCGGACGGCAACGCCGAGGGCGCCGCGGCGGTCGCCGGCCGTCACGGCCAGCGAGGTCGTCACTCCCATCAGCAGGTCGCCGTATTCGCGCCGGTTCAAAAGGCCGCGGTGGGCATCCGCCCAGGCCAGGCTCCGGCGCCAGTCCGGGCCGCGCGAGATCGACTGCCCGCGCGCCTGGTCGCGGTAGGCGAGCAGGGGTCCCGGGGCCGTGGCGAAGTACACATCCGGCTCCTGGGAGACGCGCACGAGCCAGTCCCAGTCCTGGTGCATCCGCAGCGACCGGTCGAGCGGCACGCGGGTGAGCAGCGTGCGATCGACGAGCAGCATCGACGAGCTCATCAAGGCCTCGCCCCAGGCGATCTCCCTTCGCTTGAAGAGATAGTCGGCGACCGACTGTCCCTCGCGGATCGGCCGGCGCGGGAGGGTGGCGCGCGGCCGACCGGACTGGTCGACTACCTCCAGCTCTGCGCTGATGACCGCGCAGCGACCGCGGGCGCGCGCCGCGAGAAGGAGCGGCAGCTGGACCTCGAGCTTGTTCGGATACCAGCGGTCGTCGTCATCGAGGAAGGCGATCACGTCGCCGCGCGCGGCGTCGACGCCGATCTGGCGCGCACCGTTCCCGCCACGGCCACCGCCGGTGACGACGGTTCGCACGCGCTCGTCCGCGAAGTCCATCGACTCCGGCGCGCTTGCGAGGTCGGCCGCGACGATCACCTCGTCGGGCGGCACGGTCTGGCGCAGCGCGGAGTCGACGGCTTCGCCCACCGACTCGCGTCCGACCGTAGGGATTACGACCGATACTCGTGCCTCGCTCACTGAAGGGTCACCGTCCGAAGTAGGGTGCCGGACCCTGTTGCGCGGAACAGCCTGACGGTCACAGGCTCGTGGCCGGAAGCAGGCATATGCCGGCTGGCCGACCAGCTCTCGCCCCGCTTCAGAGTCAAGGAGAAGCCGGTCCAACGGGCGCCGGCCTCGATGAGAACACGGTAGCGGCCCGCGGCCGGCTCGGCGTTGACGACGGAGATACGCAGCCTTGCCCTGTCGTGCGACCGCGCGACGCCGAGCGTCGTGACCGAGGTTCGGCGGTCGAGCGACCTCTGGCTGCGATCGGCAACAGCGGCCGCTGCCGCCACCAGGACGCAGGCCGCCACGCCGGCGAGCAACGGCAGCGCGCGGAGCCGGCTCGAGCGCCGGCGCACCGACCCGTGGGCCCCGGCCCGGCGGGCGGCGGCGGCGACGGCCGCGACCACCGTCACGACGAGCATCGAGATGGACCACGCCCGGGCCGTCAGACGCAGGTCGTAGGCGTTGAGCTCCAGCCCCGCGAGGGCCACGGTGGCCAAGCTCAGCACGACCGTCGCGGTCACGAGCTCGGGCACGTCCAGGCGGCGCCTGCCTTCGAGCGCCCGCACGAGCGTGTAGCCCGGGCATACCAGCAGCAGCGGTGCGAGGAGCAGGCCGACAACGCCCTGGAGGTCCAGCGCCAATACCGCGGCCGTGGCCCCCGCCGCGTAGACCACGGCAGCCGCGAGATCCCCGTAGCGCCTAAACACCGGGCAGCCGCCTCACGTCATAGACCACGAGCGGACCGCCGTCGTAGACGCGCTCGACCCGCGGATCGCGGTCGAACTTGTCCAGCGCCCACCGTGGGAGTGGCGTCATGCGCTTCTGTGCAGTCGTCTCGTGGTCGAAGTACTCGTGGCCCCCGGGCCGAACTGGCCGTTGTGAGGTGATTCGCCGGTCCACGACGACGAAGTCGATGCCGCGATCGGAGAGCAGGGCGCGGGTACGCCGGTCGAACGAGCGCGTGTAGAAGATCCCCGGCACGTCGGCGTAGGCGGATTGCGGCCCGTACCCGCCGACGAGCGAGCACGCGGTCCAGTCGCAGGCGATCTTCGACTTGCGGGGGAGGTTGGCCGCGACCCAGCGCGCGGCCTGGACGCCGGCGGGATCGACGCCGCTCTCGAACCCCTCGACCTTGAACTTCCCGGGTACGAACTCGAACGGCGCCGGCCAACCGCTGGTGGTGTTGCCTACGAACACCAGGACGACGGCGACGAGAGCCAGCGCCCCCGTCATACGCCGCCATCGCGTCCAGCGCTGGGTGAGCGCGAACGCCGCGGCCACGCACGCGAACAGGTACCCGTAGGTAAGGAGGCGCCCCGCCAGCTCGGCCCCGTCGGCGGCGAGCACCCGTACCCCGAGAATCGCGAAGAAGCCCAGGCCAAGCACCGCAAGAGTCCGCGTGAGCGCATCGCGACTGCGCCGCCAGGCCGCGATCGCACCGCCGAGCACCAGCAGCGCCATCGTGCCGGTCCCGACGACTGTCGCCGCGGTCGTAGCCGGGCTGACGCCCGCGCCGCCCACCGCCTCCTTGCCACCCGCCGACCCCTGGAGCACGAGCCCGGAGAACACGCTACTGACCGGTCCCGAGAGGTACTCGTAGGTCATCGGGGCGCGGAAGATCAACCAGGCTGCCACCATCGCGGCACCGACAACTCCCACGCCGAACAGTCGACGGCCCTCGTCCTTGAACCTCCCCTGCAGCGACACGCCGACGCCCAGAGCGAACAGCGTGATCACTGTTACGACCGCGGTGACGTGGTGGGTCACGGTTACCGCCGCCAGGCAGATGAACGCCACGATCAGTCCGGGGACCGACCACCGGCGCGTGGCGCCGACCAGCGCCACCACCATGAACGCAAAAGCGGGGACCTCGTAGATCCACTGCGCGTTGAAGAACTGGTTGTGGGGGCTGATCGCGAATACGAGGGCGCCGACGCCCGCCACCCACTCGTCGCGGGTCACCCTGCGCAGGAGGACGAAGACGCCTACCACCACCACGACGTGGGCGAGTCCAGCCACGATCTGCCCGGATGTGAACAGGCTGAGGCCGGTGATCGACATCAGCGCCGTTGTGATCTCCTCCAGACCCGGGAAGTGCGGACTCACCGGCAACGACGGGTTCGCGTGGAAGAGCGCCTTGTGCTGGAGGATGTCCAGGGCCGTGCGCCGATGCTGAAGCTCGTCGGGGAACTTGAACGTCAGCGGGCTGTACATCCACGTCGTCAGGGACTGGAAGAGCGCGAGCGCGCCGACAGCTGCCCACTTGGTCCGCGTGCTCTTGGAAAGGACATACGCCGCGAGCGGAATGAACGTGAGCAGGTGCCCACCCCAATACGCCGCCGTCGCCCAGGAACGGCCGTCGCGCCCGGCGGCGTACGCCGCCGAGACGACCAGTACGCCGGCCGCCGAGGTGAGTAGCGCCGGCGCCAGCCACTGCCGCCCCGGCTCAGCCGGCGCGAGGTCGTCGGGCGAGCGTTCGGCTCGCGGCCCGGCGACGGCGGATGCGAAGCGACGACGGGCCGCGTGGCGGCCCGTCCCTGGCGCGAACTGGATGGATCTGCGGTGGTTCATATCGCGGCGAACCTCGGCCCGCAGCGTCAGCCACGGTCGCGAGTGGCGCACGGCGAAAGCCGCACCTGCACCGTAGAGCTATTTCCCCACGCCGAGCACTATTGACGCAACGCGCCCGGACTGCTGCCCCTTCTGCGCACCCCGGTGTCGAGAGCGGGCTCGACGCCGGCCGCGCGACTTGTCTACCCAGCGACCTCCGCGCCGACTCCCTCGAGCCGGTCGAAGCGCCCCGGCACAGGCGCCGATCGCTCGTCGCGTCCCTGTCCGCGGAGGCGCTCCTTGAAGATGGTCCCGAGGACACGCCAGCCGTCGCGGAATGTGCGCAGGTTGCTCTCCCCGTGCATTCGGTCGTATTCGTAGCTGGGCACTTCGACCACCTCGAGACCGGCCCGCGCAACCCGGATGTTGATCAGCGTCTCGACCTCGAAGCCGTCACAGTCCACGTTCATTACAGGCAGACAGTGCGACCAGAACGCGTTGTACCCGTAACAAAGGTCGGTGTACTTCGTCCGGTATAGGAGATTGACCAGCCCATTCAGCCCGCGGTTCCCCCAGCGCCGGCTGACGGTGATGTCGTCGCTGCCGCCCCCTTCGACGAAGCGACTCCCCTTCGCGAAGTCGGCGCCTGCTACCAAAGCGCTCACGTACAGCGGAATCTCCGCCGGATCGGCCGAGCCGTCCGCGTCCAGCATGACGATGATGTCGCCCGTCGCGGCCGCGAATCCACACGCCAGGGCATTGCCCTTGCCGCGCCGCTCCTGACGCACCACTCGAACTTCCGAACACAGACGGCGAGCCACATCCACGGTCCCGTCTGTCGAGAATCCGTCCACGAGGATGACCTCGTGTATGTCTTCCAGGGGAAGCCGGTCGAAGACATGAGGCAGATTCTCCGCCTCGTTCAAGGTTGGGATGACGACGGTGATGCGAAGCGACGACTTTTCAGAGATTTGTGCCTCGGCGTCGTCGAGGACGAAGGGTGAGGTAGGTATCACTGGGCCTCCCAGTGCTGGATTACGGTGGCGTGCGTATGAGGGCCGGGTGCTAGCCCGAGAGAAGCGAGTCCCTGCTGGTGAAACGAGGCGGAGCTACGTCCACTTCCGAGAGGCCAAGGTACAAGCGATTATCTAGATCGTCGGCGCGCTTTGTCGGCTTCGCGACGCTTCTTGTCCGTTTTTCGCACTTCTCTCATTCGTTCTTCGTACTTTCACCCGCATCGGAGAAACAGCGGGTTTGACGCATTCACTTCTCGTCCTCCGAGCGATCGCCGCGCGCCCGCTCCTTGAAGATCGTGGCGAGGACACGCCAGCCGTCGCGGAACGTGCGCAGGTTGCTCTCTCCGTGGACCCGGTCGTACTCGTAGCTGGGGACCTCGACGACGTCGAGCCCAGCCTGGGCGACCCGGATGTTGATCAGCGTCTCGACCTCGAAGCCGTCGCAGTCCACGTCCATTGCCGGGAGGCAGTGCGACCAGAATGCGTTGTAGCCGTAGCAGAGGTCGGTGTAGTTCGTCCTGTACAGGAGGTTCACCAGGCCATTCAAGCCGCGGTTCCCCCAGCGCCGGCCGACAGTGATGTCGTCGCTGCCGCCTCCCTCGACGAAGCGACTCCCCTTCGCGAAGTCGGCACCCGCGAGCAGGGCCCGTACATAGTCCGGGATCTCCGCAGGATCGGCCGAGCCGTCAGCGTCGAGCATGACGATGATGTCGCCCGTCGCGGCGGCGAATCCAGACGCGAGGGCATTGCCCTTGCCGCGCCGCTCTTGACGCACAACGCGGATTCCCGGACACAGACGGCGAGCCACATCCACGGTGTCGTCTGTTGAGAATCCGTCCACCAGGACGACTTCGTGTATGTCGTCCATGGGCAGCCGCTCGAAGACATGAGGCAGATTTGCGGCCTCGTTCAAGGTCGGAATGACGACGGTGATCCGAAGCGGCGAGGCCTCGGACGTCTCCGACGGTGCAGCGTTGAGTGTGAAGGAGGGATTGGTGATCATGTGCGCGCCTCCCAGCGCTGGGTCTGATGGCATGCGTATAGGGGGCCGAGTCCTGGCCCCAGGAGAAGCGCGTCCCTGCCGACGAGTTACAGGCGGGGAACCATGCCCGCCTGCGAACAACGAGTCGTGACTACAACTAACACGGGGTCAGCCGCCTTGAATCGGCTGTGTCAGGAAGCCGACAAACGGCCCTTGATCGCGGGGAACCGGCCGCGTGTGTCATCCGCCACATAGATCATGTGGACCTCCTGGCACTTGGGTTCGAGTACGTGCGTCCGGGGCGAGTCCTGGGCCCCGAGACGACTGCTTGTCTTGCGACGAGTTATAAGCGGGGGACCATGCCCACCTGTGACCCGCTGGTTACCGGGCACCTACGTCCATGGTGCTCGGCCCTCTTAGCGGCGTACCCGTATGCCGGGGAACAAACCGTCAGGGCTATACAGGTCCTCGAGCGTGTGTGGTCCGCCACATGATCTAGTTACGAAGACCACGAGATCGAGTGGGGGTGGAGGGCCATGTCGCGTTTACCGCGCTATACGGGGGTGAATGCGACATGCCCCCGCAGCCGCGCGGCCCTTCTCCCTGCCCAGCCGCCGTTCGACGAGAAGTCAATCCCACGCAGAGGCGACACCCGTCCGGCGGCTAGCTGCCGCTCCCGCGGGGGACTCACCCCGCGCCTCCGGGCATAAGGGACGTACCGCTCGATGATCGAAGTGACCCACTTCACCGACCCCGGCTGCCCATGGGCGTACTCGGCCTGGCCCGCTCACGCGACCCTGAGGTGGCGCTACGGCGACCAGCTCCGCTGGACGCTCGTGATGATCGGCCTCACCGAGGACGCCGGGCAATACGCCGCCCGCGGCTACACCCCGACGCGGTCAGCGGTCGGATACCGGCGCTTTCGCCGCTTCGGGATGCCGTTTCAGATCACGCCCAAGCCGAGGCTGAGCGCCACATCGCCGGCCTGCCGTGCGATCGTGGCCACTCGGCTGATGGCGGCCCATCTCGAGCTGGCCGCGCTTCGCGCGCTGCAGATCGCGCAGTTCACGACGACCGGCACGCTTGACGATCCCGACACCCTGCGATCCGCACTCGCGCGCGTGGAAGGCCTGGACGCCGACGCCGTCGTCGACGGCATCGACGATCCCGACGTCGAGGCGGCCTACGAGGCCGACCGCGCCCGGGCGCGAGCGGCGGCCGGCTCTCCCACCGAGTTCCAGGGCCGGGCGGCGAACAGCGACGGCGCGGTGCGCTACACGGCGCCGTCGCTCGTCTTCGACGGGCCCGAGGAACAGCGGCTCGAAGCGGGCGGCTTCCAGCCGATCGAGGCCTATGACGTCGTCGTCGCCAACCTGGACCCCACGCTTGAGCGTCGGCCGCCCGCGGAGGACCCCGTCGAGGTGCTGAGCGCGTTCGGCTTCGCCTTGACCACGGCCGAGGTGGCCGCCGTGATGACCGAGCACCTGGAGGTTCCCGACCTGGACGCCGTCGAGGCCATGCTCATCGCCGCGACCGGCGAGGGGCGCGCCGCCCGCCGCCCGGCGGGGGACGGGTCGCTGTGGGAGCTGGGCCGCTAAGCCGCTGGGTGAGTCACCCCGTTGGGGTGACTCGGTAGGCGTCGAACACCGACTCGATGTTGCGCAGGCGCTGAACGCACACGCGCAGCGCCTCGGTGTCGCCCACCTCGACCACGAAGCGGTTCTTGACCATCGGGTGAACCACCGTGCAGCGCGCTTCGAGGATGTTCACGCCGGACTCCGCGAAGGTGCGTGACAGGTCCTCGAGCAGGCGGGTGCGATCCCAGCCGTCCACCTCGAGCTCGACCCGGAACGAGCTGGCGGTGTCGCCCTCCCAGGAGACCTTGGTGAAGCGCTCGGGGTTCTTCATCAGCGCCTTGGCGTTGACGCAGGCCTCGTGGTGGATCGTGATGCCCTTGCCAAGCGAGATGTAGCCGACGATCGGGTCGCCCGGCACCGGCCGGCAGCACTTGGCGAGCCGGAGCATCACGTCGTCGATCCCCTCGACCTTGATCCCGTACAGGGACGAGGCCGCCGTCTTCTTGGGCGCCTCCTTGCGCTCGAGCAGGTCGGCCACGGCGCCCTGCGGCTCGACGGCCGACTCGCCCTGCTTGAGCCGCTGCATGATCTTGTTGGTGGCGACCTTGGCCGAGACCTTGGCCTGGCCGAGCGCGATGTAGAAGTCGTCGGCCTTCTTGAAGCCCATCTCGCGGATCACGTCCGCCAGCAGCGGCGAGCCGGCGATCTTCTGCGGCGGCAGCCCCTGGCGCTTGAGGTTCTCCTGCAGGATCTCGCGGCCGGTGCGCTCCGAGTCCTCGCGGCGCTCGCGCTTGAACCAGGCGCGGATCTTGGACTGGGCGCGCGTCGTCTTGACGAGCGAGAGCCAGTCGCGCGACGGGCCGCGCTCCTTCTTCGAGGTCAGCACCTCGCAGATGTCGCCCGACTTGAGCTCGTAGTGGAGCGGCACGATCTTGCCGTTGACCTTGGCGCCGACGCAGCGGTGGCCGACGTCCGTGTGGATCTCGTAGGCGAAGTCGAGCGGCGTCGCACCTGCTGCGAGCGACTTGACCTCGCCCTTGGGCGTGAAGACGAAGACCTCGTCCTCGAACAGGTCGGCCTTGAGGGTCTCCTTGAACTCCTGCGGGTCCTGGAGCTCGTGCTGCCAGTCGAGCAGGTGCTTGAGCCACTCGACCTTCTCCTGCACGCCGGCCCCGTTGCCGTCCTCCTTGTAGATCCAGTGCGCGGCGACGCCGTACTCGGCGGTCTCGTGCATCTCCTTGGTGCGGATCTGGATCTCGAGCGGCCTGCCCTCGGGCCCGATCACGGTGGTGTGGAGCGCCTGGTACATGTTGAACTTGGGCATCGCGACCCAGTCCTTGAAGCGCCCGGGGAGCGGCTTCCAGAGCGAGTGGATGACGCCGATGGCGCCGTAGCAGTCCTTGACCGAATCGACCAGCACGCGCATCGCGGTGAGGTCGTAGATCTCGTTGAACTCGCGCCCCTTCTTCGTCATCTTCGAGTAGATCGAGTAGAAGTGCTTGGCGCGCCCTGAGATCGCGGCGTCGATCCCGACCTCGTTGAGCTCCTTCTCCAGGATCGCCCCCGCGCGGCCGACGAACGCCTCGCGGTCGTCCCGCTGCTGGTTCACGAGGCCCTTGATCTCCTTGTACTTGCGCGGGTGAAGGGTCGCGAAGGCGAGGTCCTCGAGCTCCCACTTGATCGCGTGGATGCCGAGCCGGTGGGCCAGCGGCGCGAAGATCTCGAGCGTCTCCTTGGCGATCTCCTGCTGCTTCTGCTTGGGCAGCGCGCCGAGGGTGCGCATGTTGTGCAGGCGGTCGGCGAGCTTGATGAGGATGACCCGGATGTCCTGGGCCATCGCGACCATCATCTTTCGGTAGTTCTCCGCCTGGCGGTCGTCGCGGCTCTGGAAGGTGACGCCGGAGAGCTTGGTGACGCCGTCCACGAGCGAGGCGATCTCGTCGCCGAACCCGGACTGCACCTCCTGGAGCGAGGCGCTCGTGTCCTCGACCGTGTCATGCAGGAGCGAGGCACACAGGGTCGCGGTGTCGAGCCGCATCCCGGCGCAGATCTTGGCCACGCCGATCGGGTGCACGATGAAGTCCTCGCCGCTCGCGCGACGCTGGTCGGCGTGCCGCTCGCACGAGAAGACGAAGGCCTGCTGGACCTGCTTGCGGTCGACCTTCTCCGCCGCGTCGGAGGAGTGCTCCTCGATCACCGCGAACAGGTCGCCGAGCAGCACCCGCTGCTCCTCGGTGAGGGCCTTCGGGCCGGCGGGCGCGTGATGGGCCGCCTTGTCGACGGGCGGGCGCTGGAAGCCGACGGCGGGATCCGACTCCACGATCCGCGGCTTGCGGCTCGGCTTCTTGCGCTCCTTGGTCGTCTTGCTAGCAGCCTTGGTGCGCGAGCGAGCGCTGCGCTCCCCTTGCTTCGGCATGCTGCGAGTGTAGTCCGAGGCCCGGGCTACGAGGCCATCTGCGCTGACGACGGAGCGGCCCGCGAACTGGCGCCCAGGCCGCGCTCCAGCTCTGCGAGCCGCGCCAGGCTGGCGCGGTAGGTGGCCGAGCGCTCGAGCTCGGTTGGAACCGCCTCGCCCACGCTGCAGACGCCGTCGGCGTAGGTCACGAGCTCGAGCTCGCAGAGCACCCGCAGCAGGCGCCCGCAGCAGGCGAGCGAGCGCGGGTAGCGGCCGCCCCCAGTGAGCGACGACTCGAGCTCGCCGCCGTTCCGCAGCGCCCGGTAGGCGGCGACCAGCGCCGGACGCAGGTCGAGCTCGGCGCGCCAGACGGCCAGCGCGAACTCCACCTCGGGCGGGCCCCAGGCGAGATGCGCGACGCCCCCGGGCGGCCCGGGCAGCGTGGCCGCGTCTACCCCCGGCGGCGGATCGAGCGCCACGAGATGGTCGAAGGGAGCGGCCAGGGCGGGCTCGGCGAGCAGGTCGTCCCAGCGCGCCACGGCCATTGCGTCCCGCGCCAGCCCGGCCACGAGCCGCTCCAGCGACTCGCGCCGGCGAGGCAGGTCGGCCACGGCCACGAGCACCGAGTCGCCGCTCGTGAGCAGGTCGCCGGCCACGCCGGCCACCCCCTCGCCGCGCCGGTCACGGCGGCCGCGGATCGGCAGGCCGCCGGGCTCCGGCGTCTCCTCCCGCAGCGCGAGCTCGAGCCGCTCCGCGAACGGACGCTCCTCCCCGAGAACCCGCAGCTCCCCGCGGCGGGTGGGGCAGGCCGCCCGCAGCACCACGCGCGGCTCGACCGTGCCGTTCCAGCGGTTGCGCTCGAGTCGCAGCGCCAGGTCGTGCGCGCCGTCGCCCGCCGGCAGCGCCCGCGGGGCCGAGCCGAAGGCAACGCCGCCCGCGCGCGAGCCGCCGGTGACGAGGGTGAAGCGGGCGTGCTGGCGTTCGCTGCCCATCCCCGCGACGCTCTCGAGGCGCGCGGCGGGGACCAGAAGAGTCGGCGCGGGGTTGCCGGCGCCGAACGGCCGCAGCTTCTCGAGCTCCTCGGCAAGCGCCAGCCCGAGCAAGCCGCCGGGCACGACCGCGTCCACCCGCTCGACCGGGATCAGGTCGGCCGGCGACAGCTCCTCCCCGGCATGGGCTGCGAGGGCCGCCCTGAAGGCACCCACCTCACCGGCGTCGATCTCGAGCCCGGCCGCGACCCGGTGCCCGCCGAAGCGGCGCAAGTGCGCGGACGACGCGGCGAGGCCGGCGTGCAGGTCGTAGGCGGAGATGCTCCGGCCGGAGCCGCGGCCGGCGTGGCCGTCGAGCCCGATCACGACGCAGGGCCGCCCCCAGCGCTCGACGAGCCGCGAGGCCACGATCCCGACCACGCCCGGGTGCCAGCCCTCCCCCGCCACGACCATGGCCGCGGCCGCGGCCTGGCCGGCGCAGGCGCTGTCGGCGGAGAACAGGATGCGCGTCTCGGCCTCCCGGCGGTCGCGGTTGAGCAGGTCGAGCTCGCGGGCGATCTCCTGCGCCCGGGCACCGTCCTCGGTCATCAGCAGCTCGAGGGCGGCGTCCGCCCGCTGCATGCGGCCGGCGGCGTTGAGACGCGGGCCCAGCGCGAAGCCCAGTGAGCGTTCGTCGATCTGGCCGGGCTCGAGGCCGGCTACCTCCATCAGCGCGCGGAGGCCCGGCTTGCGGGTCCGGGCCATGGCCCGAAGCCCCTCGCGAACGATGCGCCTGTTCTCGCCGCGGAGCGGGACCATGTCGCAGACCGTGGCGAGGGCCGCAAGCTCGAGATCGTCCGCGGCGGCGCTCGGGTCGAGCGCCTCGGCGAGCTTGAGCGCGACCCCCGAGCCGCACAGCTCGGGCGCCCCGAAACCGCCCAGCGCCGGGTGCACGACGACGCAGTCGGGCAGCTCCGCGCCCGGCCTGTGGTGGTCTGTGACCACCACCTCGAGCCCCGCCCGCCGCGCGGCCGCGACCTCGTCGACGGCGGTGATCCCGCAGTCGACCGTGATCAGCAGGCCGGCGCCTGCGGCCGCGAGCCGCTCGACGGCGGCCGCCGACAGCCCGTACCCGTCCCCGAAGCGGCTAGGCAGCTCCCAGGCGGGATCGAGCCCCGCGGCCCGCAGGGCGCGCAGCAGGATCGCTGTAGAGCAGACGCCGTCCACGTCGTAGTCGCCGAACACGACCACGCGCGAGCCCGCCTCGCGGTGGCGGGCGATCGCCTCGCAGGCCTCGCGGACACCGGCGAGCGAGAGCGGATCGTGCCGCTCGCGACCCTCCAGGAACTCGCGCG
Organism: Thermoleophilaceae bacterium; assembly: GCA_036406475.1. GTDB lineage: Bacteria > Actinomycetota > Thermoleophilia > Solirubrobacterales > Thermoleophilaceae > DASXBA01. Next base: position 13,147 of record DASXBA010000122.1, read on the forward strand.
CGTCCTCCGCCGAGCTGTAGCCGCGCCGGGCGAGCACTGTGCCGAGCACCGGCGACACGCCCAGCCCGTCGGCGAGCCGCATCGCGGCGGCCACGTCGTAGGGCTCGCACTCCCAGCGGGTCGGCTTCGAGTCCATCCGATCCATCCTGTGGACCGAAGCGGACGGAACGGGAAGCCCGCCCCACCTACTGCCTACCGCCTACCGCCTACGACCCTTCGTGCGTCATGCCGTGGTCGATGCCGGCGGCCCGGTCCGCGCGCGCTCCCCAGAAGTAGGAGATGGCGAGCCCGATCACGGATCCGGGGATGGCGATGAACGCCTGCACCAACTCGGTGTCGTCTCGGCCGGGCACGCTCCCGCCGTTCAGGGCGAAGCCGAAGATCGCCGCGCCCAGCGCGCCGGCGAGGAAAGCGCCCACGATCCCGCCGCGGAAGCGGTCGGGGAGGAAGACCGTGAAGTGCCAGACGGCGATCCCCATCATCACCCAGACGAGCAGGCTCATCGAGACCTCCCGTGCTTCTTGCGGCCGCGGCTCTGCTTGGGCTTGGGCTTGGTCTTCGGCCTGGGCTTGGGGGCGCCGGAGCCGGCCGTGCTCGTCACGCGTGGCTTCTGCTCGCGCGCGCGAGCGCCGTCACCGTCCCCGTCCCCGTCCCCGTCGCCGTCCCCGTCGGTAACCGCCGGCGCGGGCGGAGGCGGTGGAGGCGGCGGCGCAGCCCGCGGCGGCGCCGGCGGCCTCGTGTCGCGCGCGGCCCGCTGCCTGCGCTCGCGCCGCGACCTGGGCGCGCGCGGCGCGGCGGTCTCCGCGGCCGGCGCGGCCGTGGCCTCCGCGGCCGTCGCGAACGCCGGCACCATCCCGCCGTGCTCCTCGAGCACCACGCGGCGGCGGCGCATGTAGACCGGCTCGCGCTCCTTCCACTCGTTCAGCACCGGGGTGGCGATGAAGATCGACGAGTACGCGCCCGAGATCACGCCCACCGCGAGCGCGAACGCGAAGTCCTTGAGCGTCTCGCCGCCGAACAGGAGCAGCGAGCCGACCGGCAGCAGCACCACGAAGCTCGTGGCGAGCGACCGCGTGAGCACCTCCGACATCGACCGGTTCGCGATCTGGGAGAACGTGGCCCGCGGCATGCGCGGCACGTTCTCGCGTATTCGGTCGAACACGATCACCGTGTCGTAGAGCGAGAATCCCATGATCGTGAGCAGGGCGGCGACCGTCGAGGTCGAGACCTCCTTCCCGGTCAGGGCGTACACGCCCGAGGTGATCAGGAGGTCGTGCGCAAGGGCTATCAGCACCGGCACGGCGAACTTGAGCTCGAACCGCATCGCGATGTAGATCGAGATCAGGAAGAGCGAGGCGATGATCGCGATCACCGCCGTTCGCGCGATCTGGGAGCCGAATGTCGGCCCGATCGAGTCCGCCGAGAAGTCGCCGGTGCGCACCCCGAACTTCTGGTCGAGCGCGGCCTCGACCTTGTTCACCCGCTCCGGCTGGAGCGTCGAGGTCTTGATCTGGACGACGTTCTTGCCCAGCCCGGGATCGTCGACCTGCTGGATCTTGGCGTCGCCGTAGCCGAGGGGATCGAGCGTGCTCCGCACCTGCTCCACCGAGGCCGCCCTCTGCAGCGGCGCGGTGATCCGCGTGCCCGATTCGAAGTCGATGCCGAAGTTGATGCCGAGGCCGGCGATCGCGAACGCGCCGATGGCGATGATCACGCCGGACAGGGAGAAGAAGTACTTCGACTTGCCCATGAAGTCGAACTTCCAGCCCGAGCGCTCGCGCGCCACGCCGAGCGCGCTCGGGCGCGACAGGATGCGGCTGCGAGCGAGCGAGCCCAGGATCGCCGAGGTGGCGAGCACGGCCGTGAACAGGGAGACGAGCGTGCCGATGCCGAGGGTGAAGGCGAAGCCCTTGACGCCCGCGGTGGCCAGCGTGAACAGGATGAACGCCACCCCGACCGTCACGACGTTCGCGTCGACGATCGCCTTGAGCGCCTTCGTGTACCCGCTGGAGATGGCGGCCGGGATCGATCTGCCCGAGCGCGCCTCCTCCTTTATTCGCTCGTACATGACGATGTTCGCGTCCGCCGCTACAGCGAGCGTGAGCACCATTCCCGCGATGCCCGGCAGGGTCAGAGTGATCGGAATCAGCTTGACCAGGGCGAACAGCAGCACGGCGTAGATCAGGAGCGCCACGGTCGCCACCATGCCGAGCACCCGGTAGAAGAGCAGGAGGAACAGGATCGTCAGCACGAGGCCGACCGCGCCGGCGATCAGGCCCTGGTGCAGCGCCTGCTTGCCGAGCTCGGCGGAGACCTGCGTCTGCGAGATCAGCTTGAGCTCGATCGGCAGGGCGCCGATGCGCAGGTTCTGGGCGAGGTCGTTGGCGTCCTGGATCGAGCCGACGCCCTCGATCTGCGCGCCGGTGCGGCCGTCGATGCCTTCAGGGTTCTGGACGAAGTCGATCGTCGCGAGAGAGACGATCTTGTTGTCGAGCGTGATCGCGAAGCGCTGGAAGGCCTGGTCCTTGGGCGTGCCCGGCGGCAGTATCTGGCGGCTGCCGCGCTCGGCCTCCCGTTTCGTCGCGGCGGCGAACGCCTTGCGCCCCTTGTCGGTGAACTCCATCGTCACCACGGGCCCGCCGGACTGCTGGTCCTCCTGCGCCTTCGGGTTCTTGATGTCGGAGCCCGAGAGCTCCGAGTCGTCCTCGATGACGAAGAAGTTCTGGACGGTCTTGGGCTGGTTCTTCTGGCGCTCGGACTCGATGATCACGATGCCCTGCGGCACCCTGACCACGCGGCTCCCCGCCGGCGGCCCGGCGGGACCGAGCGCCTTCAGCTCCTTGGCGCAGTCGGTCCCCGGGGCGTAGGTCTTCGGCTTGCCCTTCTGGGGCGTGAACTCCGACAGGAGCTCCTTGCAGCTCGCGGAGGGCTGATAGGTGGTGCCGGCCGGCAGCGGCTTGCCGTTGTCCCCGAGCGGCCGCTTGTCGGGGCCGAACAGGTAGTACTTGGCCGTGGTGGTGTCGTTGCGGCGGTCGTAGTACTGCTCGATCTTCTTCTTGTCGCCGCCGAAGCGCTGCTCCACGTCCTTCGAGGGGCCGTCCGGCGGGATGTCGGTGGCCTCGGCCTTGGGCTTCGACTTGCTCGCCACGAGCGCCGCCTGGTAGAGCGCGGTCGCGCCCGAGTAGGGGGCGTCGGGCCCGCGGCTGCCGAGCACGTTCGGCTCCCAGTCGTAGAACTGGAGCTGCGCGGTGGTGCCGACCTGGTCCTTGGCGCGCTGCGCGTTCTTGACGTCGGGCAGGCTCACCGAGATCTGCGTGGCGCCGGACTGCTGGATCTCGGGCTCGGACACGCCGAGGGCGTCGGCGCGCTTGCGGATCGTGTTGATCGCGTCGTTGATCGACTCCGAGGTGACCTTGGGCACCTTCGGCGTCGGCCGGCCCTCGTAGATCAGCTCGGTGCCGCCGCGCAGGTCGAGGCCGAGCCGCGTCTTCTTGGTGGCGATGATCGCGGCCGACGCGCCGAGCAGCAGCACGACGAGGCCGAGAATCGCGAGGTTGCGGTTGCGGGAGGTCACTTGGGGGTCAGGACGAGGAGCAGCCCGCCGTCCTCGTCGTATGCGGGAAAGATGTCAGCCTTCGCCGGTTCGGGGCGGTCCCCTTCGGCGTGCACGACCACTGGCTTGTCCAACACGCGCACTCCCCACTCCAGAGCGGTGCCGATGTGGTCGTCCCCCGACTCGAACTGGAGTCCCAGCACCTCCTGCACGGGACGGCCGATCACGTCGAGATCGCCCAGCCCCGTGAGCTCGCGCGCGCCGCGGCCGGCGCCGATCAGCCGCCCCTCCTGGTCGAGGATGAAGAAGGCGGCGTTGGGCGCCGGGTAGTAATCGTCGAGCAGCTCGAAGAGGAAGCCGAAGCCACACTTCTTGCAGGAGCGCGGGCGGTTCGAGAAGCCCGCGTTGCGCTCGGTCGACAGGCTCCTGTCGCCGCAGTTGGGACAGATGAAGATCGGCATGGAATTTCTTGGGTTCGGAGGCTAGCGGGGCCGGGAATCACGGAGACATGGAGCGGCCCTACTCGGCGGAGGACGTGGACAGGCTCCGCGGCAGCGTCACCGTGCAGCACACGCTGGCCAAGCTGGGCTCCGAGCGGCTGCGCGAGCTGCTCGAGCGGGACGACTACGTCCGCGCTCTCGGCGCCTCCACCGGCAACCAGGCCGTACAGCAGGTCAAGGCAGGGCTCGAGGCGATCTACGTCAGCGGCTGGCAGGTGGCCGGCGACGCCAATCTCGCCGGTCAGATGTACCCGGACCAGAGCCTCTACCCGGCCAACAGCGTGCCCGACGTGGTCCGCCGGATCAACCAGGCCTTGCGCCGCGCCGACCAGATCGAGCACGCCGAGGGCGACGGCTCCACCCGCTGGCTGGTGCCGCTCGTGGCCGACGCCGAGTCGGGCTTCGGCGGCGCGCTCAACTGCTTCGAGCTGACGAAGGCGATGATCGAGGCCGGCGCCGCGGGCGTCCACTTCGAGGACCAGCTCTCCTCGGAGAAGAAGTGCGGCCACATGGGCGGCAAGGTCCTCCTCCCCACCTCCTGGGCCGTGCGCAACCTCGTTGCGGCGCGGCTGGCCGCGGACGTGGAGAACGTCCCCACCGTGATCATCGCCCGCACCGACGCGCTCGACGGTGACCTGCTCGCCTCCGACGTCGACGAGGCCGACCAGGAGTTCATCACCGGCGAGCGGACCGACGAGGGCTTCTACCGGACGCACGCCGGCATGGATCAGGCGACCTCGCGCGCGCTCGCATACGCCCCCCACGCGGACCTGCTCTGGTGCGAGACGAAGGAGCCCGACCTCGACGAGGCCGAGCAGTTCGCCGCGGCCGTGCATGAGCGCTTCCCCGGCAAGCCGCTCGCCTACAACTGCTCACCCTCTTTCAACTGGCGGGGCGCGCTCAGCGAGGACGAGATCCGCGGCTTCCAGGACAAGCTCGCCGAGTTCGGCTACCGCTTCCAGTTCATCACCCTGGCCGGCTTCCACACGCTCAACTTCTCGATGTTCGAGCTGGCCCGGCAGTACCGCGAGCGCGGCATGGACGCCTACGCCAACCTGCAGCAGAAGGAGTTCGCGGCCGAGGACGACGGCTACAGCGCCACCAAGCACCAGCGCGAGGTGGGCGCGGGCTACTTCGACGAAGTCGCCCAGGCGATCCAGGGCGGCGGCGACAGGGAGACCGCCGCCGTGGCCGGCAGCACCGAGGAAGAGCAGTTCTAGAAGAGCCGCTGGCCGTCGGCCGGGCGGCCCAGGCCGAGGTGGCTGAAGGCCAGGTCCGTGGCCACGCGCCCGCGCGGCGTTCGCATGAGGAAGCCGCGCTGGAGCAGGTAGGGCTCGTAGACGTCCTCGATCGTGTCGGCCTCCTCGCCCACGGCCACCGCCAGGGTCGACAGGCCCACGGGGCCGCCGCCGAACTTCTCGCAGATCGCGCGGAGGATGTCGCGGTCGAGCCGGTCGAGCCCCTCCTCGTCGACCTCCAGCAGCTCGAGCGCCTCGCGGGCCACGCCGGCGTCGATCCGGGCCGCTCCCCCGCGCACCTCGGCGAAGTCGCGCACCCGCTTGAGCAGCCGGTTGGCCACCCTGGGGGTCCCGCGCGCGCGTGAGGCGATCACCTCGGCG
>DASXBA010000123.1:0-1735 GCA_036406475.1 Thermoleophilaceae bacterium
GGCTCACCCACCTCGGCGGCCAGCCGGGAACGCTCGACGGCGGCCGCCACACGGGCGGCGTGGTCGAGGTGTCAAACGCGGGAGGAGACTGGGGAGCTCAGCGGCATTGCCGTCTGGAGTGTAGACCCCGGATCGATCAGACCGGAAGCCGCGTTTGCGGCCAGCGCACGCTGGGGTCGAACGGCTGGCGCTCGCTGCGCATGATGAGCATGTCCCGCCCGAGCGAGCGAAGCGCAACGAGCTGCGGACGCTGCTCCGGCGCCGAGTGCACCGACCGGGTGCCCGCGGCGAAGACGCCGAGCACGAACGCCGCGGCAATCGCCGCCCCCACGCCGGCAACGCGGGGGACGCCGCCCACCCGCCGGCGCCGGCCGCGCACTTGCGGCACTGTTGCCGCGACGGCCGGCTCGGCCGCCCGCAGTGTCTCCGCCAGCCACCCGGCACAGCGCTCGAAGTGGGCGCAGTCCCCGCACCGGCGCAGGTGCGACGCAAGCGCGGCTCGCTCGAGCTCGGACAGCTCGGCGTCGAGCGCCTGCGAGGCCAGGGCCCGCGCGCCGTTGCAATCAAGTCGTGAAGGGCTCGTCACGGTCTCCCTATCGACGTACGACCTGCCCAAACGTTAGCGCCAGTTCTTGGGTGACTCTTAGAGCAGCCCGTCGCGGGGATCGACGACGATGCCGACGGCGAGGCACCCCAGGCCGAGCGTGATGAAGAGCGCCGAGGTCGAGAGGCTGTCCCGGAGGTCGTCCGCGCTCGCCCAGCGAGCGGTGCCGCCGCCCGCCGCGAGCGACCCGAGCAGCCCTCCCGAGCCGTGATCGCCGGTGGTGCGGACGGGGGGCCGGACCCCGTAGAGGACGCCGACCACGAGCATCACGGACCCGACGAGGTAGAACCCGAGCGCGACCGACCGGCGCAGGTCGGCGCCCAGCACGAGGCCGAGCGCGAGCGAGGCGGCCGCCGTGATCGCGTCGACCCCGGCGATGAGGATGGCAAGCCGGCGCAGGCCCGCGGCATATCGCTCCACCCACGCCCGCACCGGCGGTCAGCCGGGCTGGGACGCCGGAAGGCGCAGGTCGCTCATGGGCCACGTCTCCAGCGGGAAGTGGCACGCCACCTCCGCGCCGCCGTCCTTCCGCTCGAGCGGCGGCTCGTCGACGTCGCAGGTGCCCGGCTGGAAGCGCGGGCAGCGGGGATGGAACCGGCAGGCGGAGGGCGGGTTGATCGGGCTCGGCACGTCGCCCTCGAGGACGACCGGCACGCGGGCACGCGCCTCGCGCGGGTTCGGGATCGGCACCGCCGACAGCAGCGCGCCCGTGTACGGGTGCCGCGGACGGCCGTGGAGCTGCTCGCCGGTTCCCATCTCGACGATCTTGCCGAGGTACATGACCGCGATCCGGTCGGAGATATGCCGCACCACGTCCAAGTCGTGGGCGATGAAGACGTAGGTGAGGCCGAACTCGCGCTGGAGGCGCTTCAGCAGGTTCAGGATCTGCGCCTGGACCGAGACGTCCAGCGCCGACACCGGCTCGTCGCAGACGATCATCTTCGGCCGGATGGCCAGGGCGCGGGCGACGCCGATCCGCTGGCGCTGGCCGCCGGAGAACTCGTGCGGGTAGCGGTTGTAGTGCTCCGGGTTCAGGCCGACCACCTCGAGCAGCTCCTGGACGCGCGTCTTCACCTCCTTCGCCGTGCCCTCCTTGTGCACCTGGAGCGCCTCGCCGACGATGTAGCCCAC
>DASXBA010000124.1:0-32268 GCA_036406475.1 Thermoleophilaceae bacterium
AGCTCGAGCCGGCCGTGACCGTCGGGGGCCTCCATCATCGCGAACTCCGTCTGGACGCCCTCGAGGCCCACGATGCGGTCCACCCAGGCGCCCTCGACCTGGCCGTCGCCCTGCGACCTGAATCCGAGGTCGGCGAAGAACGCCGTCGCGGCGGCGAGGTCGTCCACCACGATCCCCACATGGTCGATTCGTTGGACCGTCATGCGGTCCGACGGTAGCGCGGGATACTCCGCCGGGATGTCCCAGCGGAACCTCGAAGCCGTCCGTCGCTGCATGGAGGCCTACGTCCGCGGCGACTACGTCGGCGCCAGCGCCCATCTCGCCCCCGACGTCGTCTGGGAGGTCGAGCAGGAGCTGCCCGCGCACGGGCCGGCCGCCGTCAGGGCCGTGTGGGAGCGCTGGGACGCCGACTGGGAGGACCTCGAGACCGGCTACGAAGAGCTGATCGACGCGGGCGACTACGTGGTCGCCGCCGTTCGCTACCGCGCTCGCGGACGGGCGAGCGGGGTCGAGGTCGACGACGTCCTGTTCGAGGTCCACACCTTCAGGGGCGGCCGCTGCGTCCACAAGGCCGACTTCAAGGACCGCGACGACGCCCTGAAGGCCGCCGGCCTCGCTTAACCAGCCGGCAACTCCCGCAACCAACTTCGGAACTTCTATTAGGCTTGGAAGTTGGACTCGTAGTGGAACCCTCCGCGCAGGAAGACATCAAGCGCGCCATAGAGGGCCAAGCCTTGCGGGCTCGCATGGACGCGGACAAATATCGCCGTAAGCTGCGTGAGAAGCCGTTCTGGCGCTTTCGCCGCCGGCAGAAAATAGGCCGCGCCCTGAGCAATGCAAGGGAGAGGGAGCTGGAGGCGATCCGCCTCCTGAACGAAGCCGAGCGCGCTCGGTAACCGCTCCTTCACACGCCTTTCACCGCGCGATTACCGGCGAGCCGCCGCTCCGCCCGACAATCCGTGCAACTTGTACGGATCAACAGAGCGGAGGCACCGATGACCTTCCAGACCACCGTCAGGCAAATGGCGGTATTCGCGTTCATGGCGCTCGTGACCAGCGGCGTGCTCGCCCTCCTGATCGTCGAGCTCGCCAAGGGCTTCCAGGGGCTCGCGGCGATCCTCGTCTACGGGGTGACCGCGTCCTTCGGGATCGAGTTCCTGGTCGCGTCCTGGCCGTCCATCCTGGACGACTTCCGCCGGCTCAGTTAGGCGGCCCTAAGCCGCCTGCAGCGCACCGGCCGGGTGCGCTAAATTCGTGGGCGTGTCGCAACGTCGAGCGGATGTCCTCAAGGCCTCGCCTCGCATGTTCGAGTCGGACTTCATGGACCGGCTTTCGCGCGTCCATCCGGTAGTCCCGCTCGTCATCTTCATCCCGACGATTGCCGTGCTGTTCGGCCTCGGCCTCGAAGGGCCGTCGACGCTCCGGGTGATCGGGCTGATCGTGGCCGGGTTCCTCTTCTGGACGCTCACCGAGTACTGGCTCCACAGGCTCGTCTTCCACTTCGAGCCGGAGAACGGGATCGGCGCTCGCCTCCACTGGATCATCCACGGCGTCCACCACGACCACCCGAACGATCCGCTGCGGCTCGTGATGCCGCCGTCGGTGAGCGTCCCGCTCGCGTTCCTCTTCTACCTCGGCTTCGCCGCGCTGCTCGGCAAGCCGGACGCCTACCTGTTCATGGCGGGCTTCCTCGCGGGCTACCTCAACTACGACATGACGCACTTCCACGTGCATCATCACAAGCCCAGGACACGCTTCGGCCGTTACCTGCGCGAGCTGCACATGCGCCACCACTTCCAGGACGACAAGGCCGGCTTCGGCGTGAGCGCGCCGTTCTGGGATCACGTCTTCCGGACTCCGCTGGCGCGGGGTTCGCGCAAGTAGGCGCGCCGAACCCCTGCAAAGCCGTCCGCCCGCGTCCACTGGACGCATTCCCGGCTTCAGGGTTCGGCGTCAAACCCCGATGAGACCCCCGTGCGCGCCCGGAAGCAGTCGGCCGACGACGTCGAGACCCTGAAGCAGCAGCTCTCGGCCGCTCAGCAGCGGATCGAGGAGCTCGAGCGCCAGGTCGCCACGACCTCCCAGCACGACGGCGTCACGGGGCTTCCCAACCCCAACGCCTTCGCCCAGCACGTCGAGACCGAGATCGAGCGCTGCCGCCGCCACGGGCAGAACCTCACCCTCGCCGTGGTCGACATCGACGGCTTCCGGATCGTCAACTCGAGCCACGGCCGCCAGCTCGGCGACCAGGTGCTTCGTGCCGTTGCCGACTCCCTTTCCGAGAGTACGCGCGCGACCGACTTCGTAACGCGCGCGGGCGGCGACGAGTTCATCGTCGCCCTGCCGGAGACCGACACCGCCGAGGCGCTCGCCGCCTTCGAGCGCCTGATGCTCGAGCTCGAGGCGATCCGGGTGGGGCCGGTTGAGTCGCTGTCAGCATCCGTGGGCGTCTCCCAGTGGGCGCGCGGGATGAGCATGGACGACCTCGTGGAGAAGGCCGGCGAGCGGATGCGGGCCGCCCGCGCCGCCGGCGGCGGACGGACCGAGGCGAATGGCGACGCGTCGCCGGAGCGGTCCGAGTCGACCGGGCACCAGGACGTGATCGTCGGGCTCGCCGAGGCGCTCACCGAGCGCGACCGCTACACGGGTGAGCACTCGGAGGAGGTTCTCGAGCTGGTCGAGCAGGTCGCCCGCGGCCTCGCCCTCGACGAGCAAGAGGTCCAGCGGGTGCGCTACGCGGCCCTCCTGCACGACATCGGCAAGGTCGCGATCCCCGACGACATCCTGCACAAGCCGGCGAAGCTCACCGACGAGGAGTTCGAGGTGATGAAGACCCACACGGTCGTCGGCGAGCGCATCCTCCGCGCGATCCCGGGACTCGGCGGCGTGGCGCGCATCGTGCGCAGCGAGCACGAGCGCTGGGACGGCGGCGGCTACCCGGACGGCCTCAAGGGCGAGGAGATCCCGATCGGCGCCCGCATCATCCTGGCCTGCGACGCCTACCACGCGATGGTCTCCGACCGTCCCTACCGGAAGGCGATGGACCACCGCGACGCGATCCGCGAGCTCGGCAAGAACGCCGGCACGCAGTTCGACCCGCAGGTGACCGAGGTCCTCATCGGCTCGCTCTACAGCAAGCGCCAGAGCGGCAGCCCGGTCGCCGCCTGACACCCAGGTAGGCTCGCGCCTCGCGATGGCCGAGGCGCTGTCCCCCTCCGATCTGTCGGCCATCCAGGCAGAGCGGGGACCGGTCCACATGCACGTGGGCGGCGTGCTCGTGTTCGACGGGAGCGTCGACCAGGCGACGGTGGTCGGCCGGCTTCGCGAGCGCATCCACCTGATCCCGCGCTACACGATGCGCCTCGACAGCGCGCCCCTCGGCCTGGCCAACCCGGTGTGGGTGGACGACGACGGCTTCGACCCCGCCCGCCACGTCCGCCGAGCGGCACTCCCGGCGCCCGGCGGTGACGCGGAGCTCTGCGAGCTCGTCGGGCAGGTGATGTCGGAGCGGCTCGACCGCTCGCGGCCGCTGTGGCAGCTGCTCGTGATCGAGGGGCTCGAGGGCGGCCGCTCCGCCATCGTCGCCCGGATGCACCACGCGCTCGTCGACGGCATCGCCGCGGTCGACGTGAGCACGGTGATCCTCGACCCGACCCCCGAGCCGCTCGAGCTGCCGCCTCCGCCGGCGGGCGAGGCGGGGGAACCGCGCCGGGCCCGGCGCGTGGAGCAGCTGGGCCGGCTGGCCGCCGCGCAGCTCCACACGCCCCGGAAGCTGGCGCGCGATGCGGTGGCCCGCGCGCTGGCCTTCGACCCGCGGGAGACCGGTGGCCAGGTACGCGAGTCGGCGGGCGTGCTCCGCGAGCTCGCCCGCGTCCGCCCCACGGCCCCGGAAACGCGCCTCAACGCCGAGATCGGCGGCGAGCGGCTGTTCGCGCTGGCCCGCGGGCGCCTCGAGGACGTAAAGAAGGTCCGCCGGGCGGCCGGCGCGACCGTCAACGACGTGCTGCTGGCCGCAGTGGCGCTGGCGCTGTCGGACTGGCTCGGCGACGACGCGCCGGAGAAGGTCGTGGCGCTGGTGCCGGTGTCGGTGCGACCCGACGCCGCGCGCGGGGAGCTCGGCAACCACATCTCGACGGTCTTCGTCGACCTGCCGCTGCGCGGCGACCCGCTCGCGCGCGTGCGCGAGATCTCGGCCGCGATGAGGTCGGTCAAGGAGTCCGCACAGGTGCGGGCCGGCGCGCTGATCGTCGGGGCGACCGGCCTGGCGCCGCCGATCGTCTCGTCGGTCGCGGTTCGCGCGATGAGCGGCCCGCGGCTGTTCAACCTGGTCGTGTCGAACGTCCCCGGCCCGCAGGAGACCTTCTACCTCGACGGCGTCCCGCTGCGCGAAGTCTTCCCGGCGGTGCCGCTCAACCCGCGCAACCAGGCGCTGTCGGTCGGAATCCTGAGTTACGACGGCCGGGTCGGCTTCGGGCTGCTCGCCGACCGGGATGCGCTGCCGGACGTGGCAGAGGCGGGGGCGGCGATCGACGCTGCGCTGGCGACCCTTGCGTCCGCCAGCGATTGAGTGCGGCTGGAGGGATTCGAACCCCCACGCCCTTTCGGACACGACGACCTGAACGTCGCGCGTCTGCCAGATTCCGCCACAGCCGCTTGAGGGTCAAATCTAGCGCCGGTAACTCGCCCACCGTCGGCCAAGGCGGCTGAATAGAGTTCGAAGGGCGCCGACTACCGCGAGAAAAGGAGCCCCTGAATGGCATACGAAGTCCCGCCCCTGCCCTACCCCGAGGATGCGCTCGAGCCTCACATCGACGCGCAGACCATGCAGATCCACCACGACAAGCACCATCAGGCCTACGTGGACAAGGTCAACGCCGCGCTCGAGGGGACCGAGTTCGCCGACCAGTCGATCGAGGGCGTGATCGCCAACCTCTCCGAGATCCCCGAGGACAAGCGCAAGGCCGTCCGGAACAACGGCGGCGGCCATCTCAACCACACCCTGTTCTGGGAGTCGATGTCGCCGGACGGCGGCGGCGAGCCGGAGGGCGAGCTCGCCGAGGCGATCTCCAACGAGTTCGGCTCGTTCGACGACTTCAAGGCCAAGATGAAGGACGCCGGCGTGAACCAGTTCGGCTCGGGCTGGGCTTGGCTGGTTCAGAACGACAGCGGGCTCGCCGTCGTCTCGACCGCGAACCAGGACAACCCGCTCACCGACGGCGCCACGCCCCTGCTCGGCGTCGATGTCTGGGAGCACGCCTACTACCTCAAGTACCAGAACAAGCGCCCGGACTACCTGGACGCCTGGTGGAACACGGTCAACTGGGCGAAGGTCGCCGAGCGCTACGGCTGAGCGATCCGGGTTTCGCAAAGCCCGATATGGGAGAGAAAACGAGCTAGAACGGGAGGCTGGTACGTGCCTTTGTACGACTTGAAGGCCGCCGAGGAGGGACGCCCGGCGGCTTAAAGCTGGCCCACACCGGCCTGCGACGCCCGGTCCAGTCAAGCCCCCCTGTGGACCGGTCGCCGCTCGCGGGCCTACCAGCGCAGACAGCCGCCCGGCATCCGCCGGGCGGTTGTCGTTCTGAGGCGCTGGTCGCTAGTCGTTAGTCGCTAGGAACTGCAGGATCTCCGAGGCGATTTGCTCACCTCTGTCCTCCTGGAGGAAGTGGGCGGCGCCCTCGATCCGGACCTGTTCGCCCGCGCCCGGGATCTTGCTCGTGAAGGCCTCGCCCGCTCGCGGGTAGGGGAAGACGGGGTCGGAGTCCGAGAAGGCGACGAGCACGGGCTTGTCCCAGCGTGTGAGCTCGTCCGCCACCGCGCGCATCTCGGCGGCGCCGGCGTCCTCCTCCTCGGTCGGTACGAGCAGCGGGAACTGCGCCGCGCCCGCCTTCGACTCGGGAGTCGGGAACGGCGCGTCGTACGCGGCGACGACCTCCTCCGGCAGGTCGCTCGACGTTGCTCCCTGGATCACGAAGCCAACCGGAAGGTCCGGGTTGCGCTCGGCGAAGTCGCGCCAGGCGAGGAAGCCCTTCGAGACGCGGCCGGTGAACAGCCCCGTGTTGAGGATCACGAGCCGGGCGACCCGGTCGGCGTTCTCCACTGCCCAGCGCAGCCCGATCGGGCCGCCCCAGTCCTGGACCACGACGGTGGCACCGGTCAGGTCGAGCGAGCCGAGCACCTGCGAGACCAGCTCGACGTGGCGGTCGTAGCTGTACCAGCCGCGGTCGGTGGGCTTGTCGGAGCGGCCGAAGCCGACGTAATCGGGGCAGACCACCCGCTGGCCGGCGTCGCGCAGCGGCGGCAGCATCTTCCGGTAGAGGTAGGCCCAGGTCGGCTCGCCGTGGAAGCAGACGACCGGATCGCCTTGGCCCTCGTCGAGGTAGTGGAGCCGCAGCCCGTCGGCGTCGAACCAGTTGGGCGCGAAGTCGTAGCCGGGCAGACCGTCGAAGCGCTCGTCCGGAGTCCTGAACACGTCGGCCATCAAGGTGAAGCCTATTCTTGAAGCGTGAAGTGGAGCGAACACGCGCTGGTCAGCCTCGAGCAGGCGGGCTACCGCTCGAGCGCCCCGCGCACGGCCGTCGTCGACGCTCTGGCCGACGTGGGCTGCGGCGTAACGGCGCGCGAGATCGGCGACCTCCTCGACCGGCGCGGCGACCGCGTCGGTGTGGCGAGCATCTACCGCGCCCTCGAGGTGCTCGAGCAGGAGGGGCTCGTCCAGCGCTTCGATGTCGGCGACAGCGCCGCCCGCTACGAGCCGGCGCTGCCGAGCGGCGAGCACCACCATCACCTCGTCTGCGACCGCTGCGGCGAGGTCCGCGCCTTCGAGGACGAGGACCTCGAGCGCGTGATCCGGCGGCTCGCCAACCGCGTCGACTTCGCGATCGACGCCCACGACGTGACGCTCAAGGGCGAGTGTCCGGCGTGCGCCACCCGCACGCGCTGACTAGCGGCAGCGCCGCCGGCCGGCGCTCATCCCCTCCACCATCGCGTCCGTCTCCGAGGCCATCGCCTTCAGGTAGGTGTCGCCGTCGGAGCCGGGCTTGCCGAGCGAGTCGCCCCAGAGCGTCCGCCCCACCCTCACTCCGGCCTCGCGCGCGAGCGCCTGCTCGAGCCTCGGGTTGAGCGCGCTCTCGGGGAAGATCGCCTGCACGTGCTCGCGCCGGACCTGGCGGACGAGCCGCTCGGTGTCGCGGCCCGAGGGCTGCGCCTGGCTCGAGAGGGACGGGATCACGGCGCCCACCACGTCGACGCGGTAGCGGCGGGCGAAGTAGCCGAGCGAGTCGTGGCTCGTCACGAGCTTGCGGTTCGCCGCCGGCAGCGCTGCGATGCAGCGGCCGATCCTCCGGTCGAGGGCGGCCAGGCGGCGCAGGTAGGCCGCCGCCCTGCGCCGGTAGTGGGAGGCGCCCGCGGGGTCCGCGCGGATCATCGCGTCGCGGATGGCGCGCACCGCCAGCTCGGCGTTGCGCGGGTCCTGCCACCAGTGCGGGTCATCGGGTATTTGCCGGACCGAGTCGATCAGCGTGACCACGCGCGCGTGGCTGCCGGCGGCGTCGGTCAGCTGCCCCAGCCAGCCGTCGACGTCGCCGCCGGAGCGGAAGACCACGCGCGCGTGCGCCAGGGCCTTGGCATCGCTCGGCCTGGGCTCGAACTCGTGCGGGTCCGCCCCCGGCGTGAGGATTCGCTTGACGTGTGCCCGCCCCCCGGCCACGTTGTTGACCAGGTCGGCCACCTGCGTCGTCGTCGCCACCACCTGCACGCCGTTCGCCGAGCCGCCCGTGCCGGCACAACCCGCGACCAGCACTGCCAGTACGACGGCGACCGGGGCCATGCGTCTCATGCCGCCGCATGCTAATGAGAATTATTCTCAGTTGTCCGCACCCGTGATAGACAAGCTCCGGTGATCTTCCGCCAGATCACGCACGACGACCTCGGCTGTGCCTCCTACCTCGTCGGCGACGACGACGCCGGCGTCGCGGCGGTGATCGACCCGCGCTTCGAGATCGACGACTACCTCGAGCTCGCCCGCTACATGAGCGTCGAGATCCAGCACGTCCTGGAGACGCACAACCACGCCGACCACGTCTCCGGGCACGGCCGCCTCGCCGCGGCCACCGGCGCCGTGATCCACGTCCATCGCGAGGCGGCCCCGGACTACGAGCACGAGCCCTTCGAGGACGGCTGGGAGCTCGAGCTGGGCGACGTCCGCGTGCGCGCCGTCCACACCCCCGGCCACCGCCCCGAGCACACGGCCTTCGTGCTGATCGACAGCGGTCGCGGCGAGGACCCGTGGGCCGTGCTCACCGGCGACTCGCTGTTCGTGGGCGACATCGCCCGCCCCGACCTCGCCGTGGAGAAGGAGGAGGGCGCCCGCCAGATCTTCCACAGCCTGCACGAGAAGCTGCTCGACCTCCCGGACGACTGCGAGGTCTGGCCGGGCCACCTCGGCGGCTCGCTCTGCGGCGGCCCCGGTATGGACATGAAGGTCTCGTCGACGGTCGGCTACGAGCGCGTGCACAACGAGCTGCTCTGCCTCGAGACGGAGGACGAGTTCATCGCCGCGTCGCTCGCCAAGCTCGGCCCCCAGCCGCCCAACTTCCAGGCGATCGTCGACATCAACCGCGGCGCGCTCGTCACCGCAGGGGTGGAGGCGCTCCCGCTCGCCCCGCGGCAGATCGAGCAGCGCCACGAGGACGGAGCGATGCTGATCGACGTCCGCACCGACCTCCAGTTCGACGAGGCGCACATCCCGGGCGCCGTCTCCAACAGCATGCTGCGCGCCGGCTTCGGGACGAAGCTCGCCTGGATCGCCGACCGTGACCAGGACATCGTCTTCGTCGGCCGCGACGACGACGACGGCCGGGTGGCCGTCAGGCTCGCGACCGCCGTCGGCATCCGCAAGCTCGGCGGCTACCTGCACGGCGGCATGACCGCCTGGCGCGCGGACGGCCGCGGCGTCGAGTCGGTCGAGCGGCTCGACGTGGCCGGTCTCGCCGAGCGGCGGGAGGAGCTCCAGGTGCTCGACGTCCGCGCCGAGCCCGAATGGCGCGAGGGCCACATCCCGGGCTCGGTCCACAAGCCCTACCACGACATCCACGGGCTGCTGGACGAGCTCGACCCCGGCAAGCCGGTGGCGGTCATCTGCGAGTCGGGCCAGAGGAGCGCCGTGGCGGCCAGCCTGCTCCAGGCGTACGGCGCCGAGAACGTGATTCACGTGGTGGACGGCGGCGTGGGCCTCTGGGGCCGGCTCGGCAATCCGCTGGAGACGGGCTAGGGCGTGCCGGCCTTCAGCGGGCCGATCGTCTGGGCGTAGGCCTCGCCCACGCGTTCGACGAGGACCGCTCTGGCCACGCCGTCGTGCGGCTCCTCGAGCAGCTCGCACAGCTCTGCCAGGGCAGTGGCACCCAATATCGCGCTGTTCCCACCCAGCGCATGGGCCTCCCGGCAGAGCCTGGGTGCGTCGCCGTCGCGGACCGCGGCGCGCATCTCCGCAAGGCGCGCCGGGCTGTCGCGGAGGAACACCTCCACGAGCTCGCGGACGAGCTTCGGGTTTGTGGCGCCGGCCAGCTCGCGTAGCGGCTGGGGGTCGAACAGAGGCCTGGCGCCGGCCACGGTCACGCAACGAGCGTCCCATCGGAGCGCGCAAAGCGCGACGGGATCCCGCACCTTCGGCCCGTTTTGCCGAGCGAACCTCCGCAAAATGCGGACTTCTCGAGCGGACTTGCAGGCATGCCCTCACCATCGAGTCGGTGAACTCCTGGCGTGGCACGTCCGTCCTCGTGGTGGAGGACGACGAGCCCACCCGGGAGCTGCTGCGCGGCGCCCTGGAGGAGGGCGGCCACTCGTGCACGATGGTCGCCGACGCGGAGGAGGCGCGCGGGCTGCTCGACGGCTCGCCCTTCGCCCTCGCGCTCTGCGACGTGATGACGTCGGGCGAGTCGGGGATCGATCTCGCCGGACACATCGTCCGCGAGCATCACGACACGGCCGTGGTCATCGTCAGCTCCCAGGACGACGTCAACACGGCCCAGACCGCGCTCGAGCTTGGGGCCTTCGGCTACGTGCTCAAGCCGTTCCACCCCAAGGAGCTCCTCCTCGCGGTCACGGCGGCGCTGCGCCGCCGCGACGCCGAGGTGGAGGGGCGCATCCGCCGGCAGTCGCTCGAGAAACGGCTCGAGCTGCAGTCGGCGGCGCTGCGGGAGCGCGTAAACAGCGTCGAGGAGCAATCCTCGGCCGACGACACCCTGCTGCGCCTGAGCCGCGCTATCCAGCTCCGCAGCCACGAGACCGGGGAGCACCTCGACCGAGTCGGGCGCTACTCGGCGCTCCTGGCCCGGGAGCTCTGCCTCGGCGACGACTACTCCAACGAGATTCGCCGGGCGAGCGCCCTGCACGACATCGGGAAGGTGGCGATCTCCGACGACGTGCTGCTCAAGCCCGGCCCGCTGACCACCGACGAACGGCGCGAGATCGAGCGCCACCCGGCCATAGGCGAGGAGGTCCTGGCCGGCTCGCATGACCCTGTCCTTGCTCTGGCAGCCAGCATCGCCGCCTCACATCACGAATGGCATGACGGAAACGGCTACCCGCAGCGGCTGGCCGGCGACGACATACCGCTCGAGGGACGCATCGTCGCGATCGGCGATGCGTTCGACGCCCTGACCCACGACCGCGTCTACCGGCGCGCCTTCCCGGTCCCGCTGGCCATCTCGATGATGGCCCAGGAGCGCGGGTCGCACTTCGATCCCGAGTTGCTCGACGTGTTCCTCGACGTGGCCGACGAGGCCACGGCGATCCAGGCCCGGGCCGTGAAAGAAAGGGCCCCGTCCCCATTCTTTCAGGGGGCTAGGCGGCTCTAGGCGTCTGCCGCCCAGGCCCGGGCCGTGAAAGAAAGGGCCCCGTCCCCTTTCTTTCACGCGCTCTAGGCGTCTGCCGCCTCGTAGGCCTGGTCGGCCACCAGGTTCCTGACCCCTTCGTCGTCGAGCTCCATGTCGGGGTGCGCCTCGTTCACGTGGTCGCGCGTGACCTTGACGAGGTCATCGTCGTTGGCTGCCTGGAGGGTCTGTCCGCATTCGCAGTCGATGACGCGCATGGCTTCCCCTTTCGCTTTGCGGGTGAGGCTACAGAGCGGCGCTCAGCTCGCCGATCTCCTCCTCGATACCCGATGCGATCACATCGACGCCCGGCACGGCGTCGGCATCCGCGCAGAGGCCGAAGGCGATCCGGCCGCCGGCGGACACCACGGCGATCCGGAGCGCGTGGTGGTGGGCGATCTCGGCGAACGAGTAGAGGTGCAGCAGCGGCGAGCCCAGCACCTGCTGGGGCTCGGCGGGGCCGGGCACGTTCGAGACGTTGAGCGTGAAGACGCGCGGGCTCATCGCCCAGTGCTCGGCGTAGCGCTCGAGCGAGCGCGAGAGATGGGACACGTCGGCGAAGAACGCCGCCAGGCTCTGCGCGTCGTGGTCGGTCTTCCGCTCGCGGGTCTCCTGCGTCACGGCCGCCAGCCGCGCGGCGGCGTCGGGACCGGCCAGCGGGAGGTCGACGCACATGAACGAGTCGCGGTTGGCGCCGTCGTCCTCGTCGCTCGTGTGCAGGCTCACCGGCACCTTGACGCGCATGGCCGCGTGCTCGGCCCCGGCCTCGCCGAGCCAGCGCCGCAGCCCGCCGGCCACCGCGGCGAGCACCACGTCGTTGACGGTCGCGCGCTCGGCCGCCCCGTGGGCGATCGCTTTGACCTGCGCGAGCTCGGCCTCGACGTAGGCCATCTCGCGCCTCGGCCCCGCCGGGCGGTCGAGCGCCGAGCGCTTGGCCCGGTGGGCCAGCTCGCGCCGGATCGTGCCGGGCCGGACCGTCGCCTGGGGACTCGTGGCCGGTCGCCTGGCCGGGGCCTCGGGCGCCGGGCCCTGGAACAGGAGCCCGCGCGCCATCCGCATCGCGACCGTGCCGTCGGCGATGGCGTGGTGGATGCGCCAGGCGAGGGCCGTGCGCAGGCCATCCAGGGCGATGACGTCCATCGCCCACAGGGGCCGGTCGCGGTCGAGCCGCTCCGCCATGACCTTCGCGAGCAGCGCGCGAAGCTCGACCTCGGTCGCCCCGCCCCCGTCGCGGACGTGGTTCTCGACGCGGAAGTCGTCGTCGTCGACCAGCGACAGGGGCTCTTCGACGAGTCGCCGGCGAAGGCGCGGCTCGCACCCGATCCGGGCGCCAACCTCGCGGCGGACGTCCTCCACGCCGTGCGCGCCGTCCACGATCAAGAGCTTGCAGGTGTGGCCGCGCACGTTTCCCCGCTCGAGGGCGAGGATGCGCGCGTCCTCCGCGGTCAGGCGCTCGCCCAACGCTCCCCCCGGAGTAGCGAGAGCGCCAGCGCCGGGAAGATCAGCACGGACAGCACGCCGCCGGCCACCAGCCCCGCCGCCGTGGCCTCGCTGATCTTGTCCAGCTCGACGCCGATCTGGGCCGCAGCGACGATGAAGGGCAGGGAGGTCGCCTGGAGCAGGCCGGCGGCCATGGCGGCGCGAGCGCCGAGCTCGCCGCGATAGACGAGCGCCGGCAGCGCGCGCACCACGAGCAGCGCCCCGATCACTGCCGGAACGAGCGCGGCGCTCGACGGCGACTCGAACAGGTCGCTCAGGTTGAGGCGTATGCCGCTCGCCACGAAGAACACAGGGATGAAGACCCCGAAGCCGACGCCCTCGAGCTTCTGCTTGAGGCCGGTGCTGACAACAGCGTCGTCGCGGTCGAGGAAGCTGACCATCGCGCCGGCCAGGAACGCACCGAGGACCACCTCGAGGCCGAACTCGTCGGCTAGGAAGACCAGCGTGATCAGCAGCACGAAGGCGATCCTCACACCCATCTGAGCCGTGGTCTCCTGCATCCGTGCGATGGCGGCGGTGAGCCGTTTCCAGCTGCGAGCACGCCAGATCGTAAGCCCTACGACTCCGACCAGGCCGGCGAACATCGCGAGCAGCACGATCGTCGCCTCGACGCCCGACCCCTTGCCCGAGAAGAAGAGCGAGAGCAGGATCACGGTCCCGAAGTCGGCCACCGAGGCGGCGGCGATCACGAGCTGGCCAAAGCGGCTGCCCGTCTCTTCGGCGTCGCTGAGAACCGCGACCACGATCCCGAACGCCGTCGCCGCGAGCACGATCGACACGAGCAGCGGCGCCTCGACGAGGTCGACCGCGTCGAAGATGTGGGCCACGATCACCGCCAGCCCGAGCGAGAGGAGAAACGAGACGCCGACCAGCCGCAGGTGGCGGCCGCCGTCCGCGTCGAAGGCGATCTCGAGTCCCGCCAGGAAGAAGAGGAAGACGAGCCCGATCTGCGACAGCACCTGGACGGCGCCGTCGACGTGGGCGATGTCGAGAACGTGGGGCCCGATCAGGATCCCGGCGATGATCTCGGTGACCATCGGCGGGACCTTGGGAAGCGGGAGCAGATCGAAGACAAGCGGCGCGGCCGCCGCCACCGCGGCCACGATCGCGACGTCGTTGTAGTCGATCCCGTCTACTGTCGCGCCTGGCCGAAGATCCGGAGCAGGAACAGGAACAGGTTGATGAAGTCGAGGTACAGCGCCAGCGCGCCCAGGACCGCCATCCGCCCGTCGCCCGCATCCCTCGCCGCCCACTGCTTGAGCTTCTGCATGTCGTAGGCCGTGAGGCCGGCGAAGATGGCGACGCCCGCGTAGGTGGTGACCCAGTAGAGCGCGTCGTTGGCCACGAACAGGTTCACGACCGTCGCCAGGATCAGCCCGATCAGCGCCATGAACAGGACCGCGCCGAGCTTCGAGAGATCGAGGTCCGTAAACGCGCCCCAGGCCGCCATAGCCCCGAACATGCCGGCGGTGATCAAGAAGGTGGTGAAGATCGACTGCGCGGTGTAGAGCTCGAAGACGAGCGCGAAGATCACGCCGTTCGTGGCCGCGTAGACGAAGAAGAGCGTGGCCGCCATGGCCGGCGACATCCGCTGGATCCCCGCTGTGAGCCACACGACGAGGCCGATCTGGGCCCCGAACAGCAGGATGAGATAGATCGGGTTCTCGGTGATGCTCGTCAGCAGCGAGTCGCTCGACCCGATCGCGCCGGCGGCGGCCGCAGTGACGAGGAGGCCGGCGAACATCCAGCCGAAGACGCGCTGGAGAAACCCCCGCGGTGCGGCGATCTCGGCCTGGCGGGCCGCGTACTCCATGGGCGCGTGATTCGCCATTCGGCGGCCGGAACCTGCCGTACCATCGGGGCCAGTGGACCGGCTCGCCGACGACCTCTCGAGGGCGTACGACCAGGGCATCCAGGCGCCGGGCAAGGAGACGCACTTCCTCATCCTGCTCGCCTTCCTGCTCTCGTTCGGCTTCATCCGGACGAGCGCCCACCTGATCAAGGCGCAGGTGAGCTGGTGGCCGGGCAACGTCGAGACCAAGGGCGGCACTCACGTCCACCACATGGTCTGGGGCATCCTGCTGCTGATGGGGTGCGGCTACGTCGGCCTGGCCATAGCCCCCGACAGCCCCTGGCGTGAGATCACGGCGGTCTTCTTCGGGATCGGGATGGGCCTGACCCTCGACGAGTTCGCGCTCTGGCTCAACCTCGAGGACGTCTACTGGTCGAACAAGGGACGCGAGTCGATCGACGCGGTCGTGGTGGCGGGAACGCTGCTCACGCTCGCGCTGCTCGGCCTCCAGTTCTGGATCGACGTGCTCCAGGCGGTGCTGGTCTACCTGGGCGTGGGCGGCGAGAACCTCTCGGGAAGCGAGAGCACGGCCGTCCTCGTGCCGCTCCAGGTCCTGGGTCTCGGCTTCGCGGTGGTCTGTTTCCTCAAGGGCAAGAAGTTCGCGGGGATCCTCGGCCTCTTCATCCCGGCCGTGGCGCTGGTCGGCGCGCTGCGCCTGGCAAAGCCGGGCTCGCGCTGGGCCAAGCGCTATCAGGACGGCAAGCTGGAGCGCTCGCGGGCGCGCTTCGCCGCGGCGGCCTGAGCCCTACGATGCCGCCGCGTTCCAAACGCGGAACGCTGCCGTCTCCCGCTCCCAGCCGAGCACGCTGAGCGTCGCGGTGCCGAGCATGAAGCGAGAGCCCCACTCCGGGCCGAGCTCGACCCAGCGCGCCGCCAGCACGCGCAGCACGTGGCCGTGCGCGAACAGGATCGAGTCGCCGTCCTGGCCCTGGAGCTCCACGATCACGCGGTCGACGCGGCCGGCGACTTCGTCAGGGGTCTCGCCGCCCGGACAGCCGTCGCGCCAGAGCCTCCAGTCGGGCCGCCGCTCGCGGATCTCCGGCGTGGTGAGTCCGTCGTAGTCGCCGTAGTCCCACTCGAGCAGCTCGTCGCGGGTTTCCGCGCGGCCGCCGAGGCCGGCGAGCTTGCAGGTGTCCGCCGCGCGCGACAGCGGGCTCGTCAGCACACGCGCGAACGAGCGGCGGGACAGCGGGTCCCGCAGCACCTCGGCGGCTCGCCGGCCGGCCTCGGTCAGCGGGATGTCGGTTCTGCCGGTGTGCCGGCCGGACCGGCTCCACTCGGTCTCGCCGTGGCGGACGAGAACGACCTCGGGCCGGCCCTCGGGCACGGGCTGTGACCGGTCCTACAGCCTGTCGAAGTCCTCCTTGCCGACGAACTTGGTCAACTTGACCTTGTCTCCGTCGACAGTGGTCTCCGCCTGGAACGCGTAACGCGTCTGGGTGCCCTTCGACGTCTCGCGCTCGTAGGTCTTCTTCTGGACCTGGCTCTCGTCGACCTGCACCTTACGGCGGTGCTTCACGCTGTAGAACTCAATGGCCATTTGCCCTCCTCGGTGGATGGCCGGATTTCGCGGAAGCTAGAGCCCCCTTCGGACGGATCAGCGGATCACGGGCGCGGCGCGCGGAGGGCGAGACCCAGTTCGAAGCGCTCGCCGGGATTCTCGAGCCGCTCGCCGAACAGCTCGCGCAGCTGGCCGAGCCGGTAGCGAACGGTCTGCGGATGAACGTGGAGCGCCTCGGCCACGTCGGGCACGCTGCCCTGGTGGTCGAGCCAGGCGGCCAGGGTGTCGCGGAGCTTCTCGCGCGACGCCGGCGGCCGCTCGTCGAGCGGCTTGAGGCGGCGGCGCGCCAGCTCCTCGACGAGGGCGGCGTCGCCATGGACGATCAACTCCGCCAGGTGGTCGGCGGCGATCGCGACGCCGTTGCGCGGGACGACCCCCTCGGCCAGCAGCCGCTGGACCGCCCTCGCCCGGGCGGCGCTGAGCCACGCCTCGCCCCAGGGGACGGTCGGCCCGAGCGAGCCGGGCCGGCGCCCGAGCGCGGTCTCGATCTCGCCGAGCCGCCCCGGGCCCTCAGGGTCGGGCACGAGGGCGCAGACCAGGGCCTCGTCGAGCGGCGCGGCGAGCGTGCCGAGGGGCAGCCGCCGGGCGACCGGCTGCTCGGAGTCGTCGCGCCAGACGAGCGCGCCGAGCTCGGCCGGGAGCTCCCAGCCCGCCTCGCGCGCGGCCGCTTCGACCGCCGCGGGCTCCGGCGGCGGCGTCTGGACGAGCATTCCCACGAGCGCGCGGCGCCTGCGGTCGAGCTGGCCGGCCAGGGCCGACTGCTCCTCCGCGTAGCCCTGCGCCGAGCGCGCCGAGAGCTGGTCGATGTAGGCGAAGAAGGCCTCGGCGAGCAGCGTGAGCGTCTCGGCGTCGAAGCCGGCGCGGCGGCCGCGCTCGGCGGAGCGCCGCCAGGCCACTCGCCCGCCGACCCGGTAGGCCGCGAGCAGGGCGTCCATCGTCCGCCCCTCGCGGGCCTCGCCGCGTCCGAGCGCCGCGTAGATCGAGCTCTCCCCCGCCTCGACGTCCCTGCCCTCGACCTCGTCGAGGAAGTCACCGAGGGCGCGCTCGACGCCGGCTCGCAGCGCCGTGCCGAAGCCGCCCTCCAGAGGCCGCGCGTAGGCCGGCACCGTCTCGCGGATCGTGTCGATGATCTCGTCGACCGTGTCGGGCAGGTAGGGGCGCAGCGCCACGGCCACGCCGGGCGGCAGCGCCGCCCACGGACGCTCCGGATAAGAGGTTGCACTTCTTTGTGTGGAAGTCACAAAAACGTCGGTCAGATTGTGGCTCATCTACGCAGACGCCGCCACTTCCTATCACGATCATGCCAAGTAGGCAGGACGGGCATTCGAGCTAAGAGGAGATCGCGTGGAGGCAGGCAACGGACAGGCAGCGGTCGAGGCGGCCCTCGCCCCGAGCGGTGAGAAGCCACCCTTCTCGCTGGAGCTCTCGCAGGACCAGAGGGACATCCGCGAGTGGGTCCACGGCTTTGCCGAGGGCGTCGTCCGGCCGGCCGCCTCCGAGTGGGACGAACGCGAGGAGACCCCCTGGCCGATCATCCAGGAGGCCGCCAAGATCGGCCTCTACGGCTTCGAGGCGATCGCGCAGTTCTGGGCCGACGAGAGCGGCCTGACGCTCCCGGTCGTCAACGAGGAGCTGTTCTGGGGCGACGCCGGCATCGGCATGTCGATCATGGGCACGACGCTCGCGGTGGCCGGGATCTTCGCCTCGGGCACGCCGGACCAGCTCGCCGAGTGGGTCCCGCAGTGCTACGGCACCGCCGACGAGCCGCAGGTCGGCTCATTCTGCGTCTCCGAGCCCAACGCAGGCTCGGACGTCTCCTCCCTCCGCACGCGCGCCAAGTACGACGAGTCGAAGGACGAGTGGGTGCTGAACGGCCAGAAGGCGTGGGCCACGAACGGCGGGATCGCGAACGTGCACGTCGTAGTCGCCTCGGTCGACTCCGAGCTCGGCGCGCGTGGCCAGGCCGCGTTCGTGATTCCGCCGGGAACCCCCGGCCTCGAGATGGGCACGAAGCTCCAGAAGCACGGCATCCGCGCCTCGCACACGGCCGATGTCTTCCTCGACGACTGCCGCGTCCCCGGCCGCTGCCTGCTCGGCGGCAAGGAGAAGCTCGACGAGCGGCTCGCCAAGGCGCGGGAGGGCGGCCGCGCCAAGAAGCAGGCCGCGATGCAGACCTTCGAGGTCAGCCGCCCGACGGTGGGTGCGCAGGCGATCGGCATCGCGCGCGCCGCCTACGAGTACGCGCTCGACTATTCGAAGGAGCGCGAGCAGTTCGGCAAGGCGATCGTCGAGAACCAGGCGATCGCCTTCGCCCTCGCCGACATGAAGATGGAGATCGACGCGGCGCGGCTCCTGATCTGGCGCGCGCCCTGGATGGGCCGCACCGGCCAGGACTTCACCGCCGCGGAGGGCTCGATGTCCAAGCTCAAGGCCGGCGAGGTGGCGGTCTGGGCAACCGAGCGCGCGATCCAGATCCTCGGCGGCAACGGTTATACGCGTGAGTTCCCGGTAGAGCGCATGCACCGGGACGCCAAGATCTACACGATCTTCGAGGGCACCTCGGAGATCCAGCGGCTGGTGATCGCGCGGGCGATCTCGGGAATGCAGATCCGATGAGCGCTACGAACGGAAGCAGCAGCCGCAGGCCCCGCGTCCGGGTCGAGGAGCTCGAGCTCCACGGCCATCGCGTCCGCTACCGGATCGGCGGCAACGGGCCGGCCATCGTCCTGATCCACGGGATCACGGGCAACTCGAGCACGTGGGACCAGGTCTTGCCGCAGCTCGCCCGCGACTACACCGTGCTCGCTCCCGACCTGCTCGGCCACGGCGAATCCGCCAAGCCCAAGGGCGACTACTCGCTCGGCGCCTACGCCAGCGGCATTCGCGACCTGCTGATCGCGCTCGAGATCGACTCGGCGACGTTCGTCGGCCACTCGCTTGGCGGCGGCGTCGCGATGCAGCTCGCCTACCAGTTCCCGGAGCGGCTCGACCGGCTAGTGCTGGTGTCGAGCGGCGGGCTCGGCAAGGAGGTCCACCTGATGCTGCGGCTCGTCGCGCTGCCGGCCGCGGAGTACGTCCTGCCGCTGCTCGTGGCCGAGCCGTTGCGCAACGCCGCCGGTGCGCTGGCGGGGATCTTCGCCAGGCTCGGCATGCGGGCGGGCCACGACCTCGAGGAGATCGCCGGCGGCTTCGCCTCCCTCGGCGACGTCGAGGCGCGCCAGGCCTTCGTCCACACGGCGCGCTCGATCATCGACATCGAGGGCCAGCGCGTGAGCGCTCGCGACCGCCTGTACCTGGCGGCCGACGTGCCGACGCTCCTGATCTGGGGCGAGAACGACCCGGTCATCCCCGCCGCGCACGGCCGGGATGCGCAGCGCGAGATCCCGAACAGCCGGCTCGAGCTGTTCCCGGAGGCCGGGCACTTCCCCTACAAGGACGATCCGCAGCAGTTCGTCGAGTCGCTCGGCGAGTTCATGGACACCACCTTCCCGGCCCAGATGGACATGGACGCCGTGCGCAACCGGCTACTTGAAAGGGCGTCGAAATGACCAGGCTCGAGCGGAACGTGAACATCGGCGCGGTGATCGTGCCCTTCGTCGCCGTCCTCGTCGCGATTCCGCTGCTCTGGAACAGGCTCGTCGGCATCACCGACCTGGCCGTGTTCGCGGTCATGTACCTGGCCTGCGGTCTCGGGATCACGGTCGGCTTCCACCGGCTCCTGACCCACCGCTCGTTCGCCACCTACAAGCCCGTGCAGTACACGCTCGCCGCGCTTGGCTCGATGGCCGTGCAGGGCCCGGTGATCGGCTGGGTCGCCGACCACCGCAAGCACCACGCCCACACCGACGAGGAGGGCGACCCGCACAGCCCGCACGTCGGCCACGGCTCGGGAGTCCGCGGTGTGCTGGCAGGGCTCTGGCACGCCCACATGGGCTGGCTCTTCACCCATCAGGGCCGGGCGGAGAAGCGCCGCTACGCGCGCGATCTCGTCGAGGACGGCGGGATGCGGCTGATCAGCCGCAACTTCCTGCCGCTCGTGATCACCGGCCTCGTGCTGCCGGCGCTCGCGGGCTGGGCGCTCAGCGGCCGCTGGCAGGGAGCGCTGACCGGGCTCCTGTGGGGCGGGCTCGTGCGGGTCTTCTTCCTGCACCACATCACCTGGAGCATCAACTCGGTCTGCCACTTCTTCGGCCGCCGCCGCTTCGACACCGACGACCACTCGACCAACGTCGCCTGGCTGGCGGTGCCCTCGCTCGGCGAGGCCTGGCACCACAACCACCACGCGTTCCCGCGCTCGGCGATTCACGGCCTGCGCTGGTACGAGATCGACCCCACCGGCCTCGTGATCCGGCTGCTGGGCCGGCTGGGCCTGGCCTGGAACGTCGTGTCGATCACGCCGGAGCGCCAGGCGGAACGGGCGGCGGCGCACTAGGCGGGCCGGATCTCCCGGGGCTTGTCGAGTTCTCCGCGAATAGCGCGGAGTTCGCGACATACCCCGGAAGACCCCTCTCCGCGAAGCTGCTACTCCTGGTAGCTGAGCGCCGGGCGCGCCACTGCCTGCCGTCCGCCGGCGAGCATCGTCCAGCCGATGTAGCCCATCGCCACGAGCAGGATCAGCCAGCTGAGCGCGACGACCGCGCCGCTGGCCGAGCTGAAGCCGGCGATGTTCACGAAGACCGCGACGCTGATCCCGATCGCCGCCCAGGCGGGAGCGCTGCGCGCGCGGATCAGCGCGATGCTGAGCATGACGGTCCCGGCGAGCACCGCCAGACCGCCGACCGAGAAGATGCCGTCCACGCCGCCGGTGTCGTCGAAGCGCTTCAAGAGCGCCGCCATCTGCGCGTGGTCGGCGCCCTTGGCCACCATCTGCCAGCTCATCAGCTGGCTCATCACGTCGCCGATCGAGATCAGCGCACCCAGCACCGCCAGGCCGCCGCCGATGTAGGCGAGACGAGGCGCGCGCTCGCCGGCGAGTGAGGCCAGGCCCAGAAGGGCCGGGACCAGCAGGATCGACCCCGCCAGGAGCAGGACCGTGAACAAGTACCAGCGGTCGGGATGCCGGGCGATGACGTCGAGCTGCGCGCCCTCATCGCTCTTGAACGCGGGCGCCACAGCGGACGACACCAGACAGAAGAGCGGCGCCGCGATCAGCGACACGCCCGCGACCGTCCTCGGCAGTTCTCTCGAGTTGAAGCTCATGATGGGACCTCCTTTGGCCCAAACCGGTTGACGCCGCCAAGCTAGGCGCGCCGAGCCGTGCGGTCTGCGGCCTCGGGAGCGATTCGGTTCGTCCTCGAGGATGAACCGGAAGCCACCTTCTGGCCGATGCGCACGTCGCCAAA
Source organism: Thermoleophilaceae bacterium (assembly GCA_036406475.1). Lineage (GTDB taxonomy): Bacteria > Actinomycetota > Thermoleophilia > Solirubrobacterales > Thermoleophilaceae > DASXBA01. The sequence continues at coordinate 21,127 of DASXBA010000124.1, forward strand.
CCGGCATTACCTTCTAGTCATGGGGAGACTCCGCCAGGCGACCGGAGCCACCGCCGTCGACGTCGCGGTCGTCGTGTTCATCGCCGCGGTCACCGAGTGGGCCGTGTTCGAGACCCACGAGCACATCAGCACCCCGATCGCCGGTCCCCGCTGGCTGACCGTAACGCTGCCGCTGCTAATCGCCCTGCCGCTCCTGTGGCGGAGACGCAAGCCGCTGCTCGTGACCGCCCTCGTCATGGCCGGCTTCGCCATCCAGGCCATCGTGAGCGGCCATACACCCGAGGGCTTTCAGCTCATCCTCGTCTGGATGATCGTTCCCTACAGCGTTGCCGCCTACAGCGACCGGCGCGACGCACTCGTCGGGTTCGCGATCGTCCTCCTCGGCTTTGCGGTGTACGCCGTCCAGAACGACGACATCGTGAGCGGCCGGGCGGGCGACCTCTGGTCCGGCGCGTTCTTCCTCCTGCTCGCGGTCGGAGCTTGGCTGGCCGGCATGGTGGTGCACGGACGTCGCGAGGCCGCGGCGCTCACGGCCCAGGCCAGCGCGCTCGAGCGCGAGGCGCAGCAGGCAAGCGCCGAGGAGAGGGCACGGATGGCGCGCGAGCTGCATGACATCGTCTCCCACAACCTGAGCGTGGTCGTGGTCCAGGCTGCCGGCGCCCGTGCCCGGGCGGAGCAGCAAAACCCCGAGTCGACAGCGCTGGAGAAGATCGAGCGCAGCGGCCGCGAGGCGCTGGTCGAGATGCGCCGGCTCCTCGGAGTGCTGCGTGAGGACGAGAGCGGGCCCAACGGCCTGTCGCCGCAGCCCGGAATCGCCCAGCTGGAGGATCTCGCCGAGGGGGTGCGCGCCTCCGGCGTGCAGGTCGACCTGGCCGTCGAGGGCGACTGCTCGGGACTCCCTCCGGCGATCGACCTGTCGGCCTACCGGATCGTCCAGGAGGCTCTCACCAACACGCTGAAGCACGCCGGCGGGGAGGCGAAGGCCCGGGTCCAGGTGAGCCGCGACGGCGACGCGCTGACCGTCGACGTCGCGGACGACGGCGTCGGCCCTGCGGCCGACAGCGCGACGAGCACCGGCCACGGGCTGGTCGGGATGCGCGAGCGAGCCGCCCTCCTCGGCGGCGACCTGCGGGCGGGCGCGCGACCCGGAGGCGGCTTCGCCGTCAGCGCGCGCCTGCCGCTGAGCGCCGGCCGCCCGTGATCAAGGTCGCGATCGCCGATGACCAGGACCTCGTGCGCGAGGGCCTGCGGATGATGCTCGAGGCCGAGGGCGACGTCGAGGTGGTGGGTGAGGCGGCGAACGGCGTCGAGGCCCTCGATCTTGCCCGCGCCGAGGATCCGGACGTCCTGCTCATGGACGTGCGCATGCCCGAGCTGGACGGGCTGGAGGCGACGGCCAGGCTCGTCGGCTCGAACGCGCGCACCCGAGTGCTCGTGCTGACGACCTTTGACCTCGACGAGTACGTCTACCGGGCGATGAAGGCGGGGGCCTCCGGCTTCCTCCTCAAGGACGCCAATCGCGAGCAGCTCGCCGCCGCCGTCCGCACGGTGGCATCGGGCGACGCGCTCCTCGCGCCTGCCATCACGCGCCGCCTGATCGAGGACTTCTGCCGCCGCCCGCCGCCCTCGGCCGCGCCACCCGCGGCGGCCGGCGACCTGAGCCCGCGCGAGATGGAGGTGCTCCAGCTGCTCGCCCGGGGCCTCTCGAACGCCGAGATAGCGAGCGAGCTGTTCCTGAGCGAGGCCACGGTGAAGAGCCACGTGGCCCGGCTGCTCGGCAAGCTCGGCCTGCGCGACCGCGTCCAGGCCGTGGTGCTCGCCTACGAGTCGGGCATCGTGCGCCCCGGCGAGGCGGGAGCGACCGGCTAGTCCTCTTCGCCCGAGTCGTCCTCGTCCTTCAGCTTCTGCTTGTCGACCTTGCCCTGCGGCTTGCGCGGCAGCTCGTCGACGAACTCGATCTCGCGCGGGACCTTGTACTTGGCGAGGTTGTCCTTGACGTGTGATTTCAGGTCGTCCTCGGAGACCTCGCCGTCCTTGACCACGAAGGCCTTGAGCCGCTCGCCGAACTCGTCGTCCTCGACGCCCACGACCGCCGCCTCGGCAACGCTCGAGTGGTCCTGGAGAGTGCCCTCGACCTCCTCGGGGTACACGTTCTCGCCGCCCGAGACGATCATGTCGTCGGCGCGGCCCTCCACGAAGAGGCGGCCGTCGTCGTCGAGGTGGCCGAGGTCGCCCGTCGACATGTGGCCGTCGCGCATCTCCTCGTTCTCGCCGCTCGTGTACTCCTCGAGCAGCATCTCGTTGCCCACGAAGATCTCGCCGCTCTCGCCGGCGGGCAGCTCCTCGCCGTCCTCGTCGTAGACCTTGAGCGAGGTGCCGGGCGGCGGCGGCCCGCTCGTGCCCGGCGCCGCACGGAGGTCCTCGGGCCCGGCGATCGCGGCCCACGCGACCTCCGTCGAGCCGTAGAGGTTGTAGAGGTTGTCGCCGAACTCGTCCATCCAGCGCTCGGACAGCTCGGCGTCCAGCGCGCCGCCGCTGGACGCGACCACATTGAGCGTGGAGAGGTCGTGGCCGCTCCTCGCCTTCTCGTCGAGCTCCAGGATCCGCTGAAGCATCACCGGGACGATCACGAGCGCCGTCACGTCGTTCTCCTGGATCGCGGCGAGGGTCGCCTCGGGATCGAACTTGCGCCGGAGCACGTACGTCGAGCTGAGAAGCAGCCCGAGGTTGAACTGGAGGAAGCCCCAGGCGTGAAAGAGCGGGGCGGCGAAGAAAGTCGGCTCCCGCACCTTGAGCGGGATCCGCGAGAACACGGCCACGAGCGGCTCCAGCACGTCGGGCTGCCCGCGCGACGCACCCTTGGGCGTTCCCGTGCTCCCCGAGGTGAGCAGCACGATCTTGCCGGTGCCGTCGGGGGCGTCGAGGTCCGAGTCGTCTTCCTGGTCCTCGATCAACTGGTCGACCGTGGCATCGCCTTCGTGGCCCTCCTCATGCCAGGCCACCCAGCGCTTGCGGTCGCCGGCCGCCTCGTCCATGAGCTCCGCGAACTCCTCGTCGTAGACGATCCCCTTGGGGTCCTCGCGCTCGGTCACGTCCTTCAGCTGCGGGCCGGAGAAGGCCGTGTTGAAGAGGAGCGTGTTGGCGCCGAGCTTCGATATCGCCACCGTCGCCTCGATGAACCAGCGGTGGTCGCGGCACATGATGGCCACGCCGTCGCCCTCGCCGATCCCCTCGTCGGCCATCGCCCGGGCCAGCGCGTTGGTTCGCTGATGGACCTCGCCGAAGGTGAGCATGCCGCGCTCGTCGACGATGGCCGGCTCGTCCGGGTAGCGGTTCGCGGAGACGATGAACGCCGCCGCCGGAGTCATCTTCCAGCGCAGCAGCTCGAGAGCCGCCTCGGCGGCCTTGTCCGGCCTCTCCGGCCGCAGCAGCCCGGTCTCGACCAGCACCTTGGCCGCTCGTGCCAGGCGCTCGGGCTGCTTCAGGAGCTCGACCATCTGGCCTCCCCCGCCAGGTGCGGCTTCTCGTTGTTCCCGTCGTGAAGCGTGAAGTCGCGGCCGCCGTCAGTGGCCGAGGAGGCGAAGCTGACCCGGCCCGGGATCAGCACCGGCAGCTTGAAGCGCACGTCGACCTCGAAGCTCTCCGGGATCACGCTCTCGAGCGCGGCGAGGCAGCGAGCCTTGAGCCACATGCCGTGGGCGATCATCCCCGGCATCCCGAACAGCCGTGCGCTGAGGGCGTGCAGGTGGATCGGGTTGCGGTCGCCGGAGACGTCGGCGTAGCGGCGGCCGGAGTCGCCCGGGAGCTTCCAGACGGCCTTGGGCCGCGGCGGCTCGGGCCGGTCGTCGCCGCGCGAGGAGCCGCCGTTCCCCTCCCGGTGCAGGTAGGTGCTGCGGCTGCGCCAGGCCGCGCCGCGGTCCGCCTCGACCTCGGCGACCACCTGGAACTGCGTGCCGCGGTCGTGGGGGGCGAGGGCCTCGGTTCGCACGCGCACGGAGAAGCGCTCGTCCGCGCCGATCGGCCGCAGCTGCTCGATCCGGTTGGCGATGTGGACCAGGCCGATCACCGGGAAGGGGAAGTCCGAGCGGGTCATCAGCTCCATCGCCAGCGGGAAGCTCACGATGTGCGGGTAGGTGGGCGGCAGCACGTCGCGCAGCGGGAAGCCGCAGACGTTCGCGTAGGCGGTGAGGTGCTCGCGCTCCGCCTCAACCAGGGGCAGCGCCAGCTCCTCGTCCGGCAGCTCGCGCTCGCCTCCCCCCAGACCGGGCAGCCTGCGCAGGGCCGCGCGGCCCGAGCCGGCGACGGCCTTGGGGTAGAGCACACGCATGCTCGGCGGCGACGACAGTTCCCGGACGGCCATCGCTAGGCCCCGATGAGGGCTTGCCCGCAGACCCGCACTACGTTGCCGTTCACGCCCTCCGAGCCGGGGCTGGCGATCCACGCAACGGTCTCCGCCACATCCAGCGGCAGGCCACCCTGCGTGAGGCTGTTGAGCCGGCGGCCGCCCTCGCGCGTGGCGAGCGGCATGGCAGCGGTCATCTGGGTCTCTATGAAGCCCGGCGCAACCGCGTTGATCGTCGCCGGCCGCGGCGCCACCACCGGCGCCAGCGCGTCGACCATCCCGATCACTCCCGCCTTGCTGGTCGCGTAGTTGGCCTGGCCGCGGTTGCCCGCGATGCCGCTCACCGACGAGACGCCCACTATCCGCCCGCCCGGCCTCAAGACATTTCCGCGCAGTAGCTCGTCGTTGATCCGCAGCGGGCTCTCGAGGTTGATCGAGAGCACCATGTCCCAGCGGTCGCTGTCCATCCGGCCGATCGTCTTGTCGCGCGTGACGCCCGCGTTGTGCACGACGACGTCGACGCCGCCGTGGCGCTCGCGCATGTGCTCGGCCAGCCGCTCGGGCGCGTCGTCGCCCGTGATGTCGAGCTGGAGGGTCGAGCCGCCAATCCGGTTCGCGACCTCGGCAAGCGCGTCGCCCTGGGCCGGAACGTCCAGGCAGACGACGTCGGCGCCGTCGCGGGCCAGCACCTCCGCGATCGATGCGCCGATCCCACGCGACGCGCCCGTGACCAGCGCCGCCTTGCCGGCCAGGGGCTGCTCCCAGTCGTCCGGTGTGACCGGGTGACCGGCGTCGACGTGCACAGCCTGGCCCGAGACGTAGGCCGATCTGGCGGAGAGGAAGAAGCGCAGGGTCGACTCGATCCCATCCTCCGCACCGCGCGCCACGTGGACCAGGTTGGCCGTGCCGCCCCGGCTTCCGACCTCCTTGGCGGCCGAGCGGACGAAACCCTCGATGGCGCGCTGGGCGACCGCCTCCATGGGGTCGTCCGTCTGACGCGGCGGAGTGGCCAGCACAACCACGCGGCCCGAGCGCTCGAGCCGCCAGATCGAGGGGTGGAAGAACCCGTACAGCTCGCGCAGGCCCTCGACGTCGTGGATGCCGGTCGCGTCGTAGACGAGCGCCGCGAAACGGCTGTCGCCATTCGACTCCTCGCTCCAGGCGCTGGTGCGGACCCCGGCCCGCTCCGCGGCAGCGCGGACCTCGTCGCCGGGGGCCAGCGCCGTGTCGGCGCCGATCGCTCGCAGCACGTCAGCGGCGTGGTCCACGAGCCTGCCGCCCGGAGCCGCACCGAGCAGCGCCGCGCCGTCGAGGACGGGCTGACCCTGCTCGTAGCGGCGCAGGGGCGTGGGCACGGGAATCCCGATCCGCCCTGCGACGAACTTCCCCGCCGTCGAGTTGGCGAAGCTCTGGTAGCGATCCGCCACGAGGAAGTTTCGTACCCGCCCCGGGTGGCAAGTAAGCGCACTATGCGGGCGGCAATCGTCGGCGGCAATCGCATCCCCTTCGCCCGCTCCAACGGGGCATACGGCGACGCCTCGAACCAGGACATGCTCACGGCCGCCCTCGACGGGCTGGTGGCCCGCCTGGGACTCCAGGGCGAGCGGCTCGGCGAGGTCGTGGGCGGCGCCGTCCTCAAGCACAGCCGCGACTTCAACCTCACGCGCGAATGCGTGCTCGGCGGCGCGCTCGACCACACCACGCCCGCCTACGACGTCCAGCAGGCGTGCGACACGAGCCTCGAGGCCACGGTCCTCGTGGCGAACAAGATCGCCCTCGGCCAGATCGAGAGCGGGATCGCCTCCGGGGTGGACACCACGAGCGATCCGCCGATCCAGGTGAACGAGGACCTCCGCCGGGTGCTGGTGCAGGCCAACTCCGCGAAGAGCGTGACCGACCGGGTCAAGCTGCTCGGCAAGCTGCGCCCCGGTCAGATCGTGCCCGAGATTCCGCGCAACGCCGAGCCGCGCACCGGCATGTCGATGGGCGAGCACGCGCAGGAGACCGCGCGCCAGTGGCAGGTCAGCCGGATCGAGCAGGACGAGCTCGCCGCCGGGAGTCACCGCAAGCTCGCCGCCGCATACGACCGCGGCTTCTTCGACGACCTCGTCACGCCCTACCTCGGCCTGGAGCGCGACCAGACGCTGCGTCCCGACTCCTCGCCGGAGAAGCTAGCCGGGCTCGACCCGGTGTTCGGGAACGGCCGCGGCACCATGACCGCCGGCAACTCCACGCCGCTGTCGGACGGCGCGGCCGCCGTGCTGCTCGCGAGCGACGACTGGGCCGCCGAGCGCAACCTGCCGGTGCTGGCGCACATCGTCGACAGCCAGGCGCACGCGGTCGACTACATCCACGGCGACGACGGGCTGCTGATGGCGCCCCTCTACGCCGTGCCGCGCCTCCTCGAGCGCAACGGGCTCGCGCTCCAGGACTTCGACTTCTACGAGATCCACGAGGCGTTCGCCTCGCAGGTGCTCGCCACGCTGAAGGCGTGGGAGGACCCCGCCTTCTGCCGCGAGCGGCTCGGTCTCGACGCGCCCCTTGGCGAGCTCGACCGCTCGAAGCTCAACGTCAACGGCAGCTCGCTCGCGGTCGGCCACCCGTTCGCGGCCACCGGCGCGCGCATCGTGGCCACACTGGCCAAGCTGCTCGCCGAGAAGGGCTCAGGCCGCGGCCTGATCTCGATCTGCGCCGCGGGCGGCCAGGGGCTGGTGGCGCTCCTCGAGCGCTAGGCGTCACTGCCTTGGAGAAGCTCCGCGCCTGGTGGCCCATGGCGACAGGGGGACGAGCCCCTCACTTCCGTGCCGCCCCGCTACGTTCGCCTACCTGCCTCCTAGGGAGAGGTAGAACGCGCTAGCGCGGCGTGAACGCCGCCGCGTGCGTGTACAGCTTGTAGAGCTTGAAGGCGCGGGCGAAGTCCTGCGAGCACCAGTTCTGGAACAGCTTGTAGGCCTTGTCGTCGGGGAGCGTCGCGCCGTGGCCCTCTAGCCCGCCGCGCGTGCCCGCGCCCGCGGGGCCCCCGGCGAACAGGCGCAGGTCCTCGATCGTGCCGTAGCGCTCACGCACGTCGGAGCGCTTCCAGTCGGCGCAGTCCGCGAGCCGTGCCTCGCCGATCCGTGCCCCGGCATGCGACGAGGCCTCACCCTGCTTGCCGGCCGCGCCCAGGCAGCCGGAGAAGCTCGCGCAAACGAGCGCGACGGCCGCGATACGCGCTAGTTGGGCTTGGATGGCGTGGTGAACCAGTTGCAGCTCGCGCTGACGCCCTGGTCGAAGGACGCGAAGCAACCCAGAAGCTCGCCCTCCTGCGCGCCCCCGCCAAGGCCGAGGGAGGCGTTGCAGTCGGACGGCAGCATCGCCCCGGCCGGGACGCTCGTGATGCTCGACGCCGTTCCGTCGCTGCCTGTGTTCTGGTACCAGCAGTTGCCGGTCGTGGTCTTGGGGTTGTGGTACTGCTGGTTTACGAAGGAGTCCCACCAGAAGTCCGTGCCGTTCGGGGCGCGCTTGCCGGAGGGTGTCCGTCCCATGACGTTGCCGTAGGTGTGGTTGTCGTAGGACGTGCTGATCGTGCCGTCCTCCTTGCAGCCCGCCTGATGGTTGTTGCCGGCGACCGGCGTGTTACCGCAGACGAAGGAGTCGGGCACCGTGAAGATCATCGTCCCCCGGCGCCAGTTGTCGTAGAAGTGGTTGTAGCGGATCGTGTTGTTGTTGCCGCCGGCGATCCATAGGCCGGTTCCGACCGGGACCGGGATCGACGGATCGATCGCGGTCGTCGGGTCCTGCTTCACGTACGGGTTGAAGTTGTTCGAGTAGAAGTTGTTGTGCTCGATCAGGTCCGAGTCCTGGGGGTATCCCGGGTGCCCCGCGGCGGTGAAGACGTCGGTCGTGAAGCCGAGCGCGTTGTCGTAGATGTTGTTGTGGTCGACGTGCACCGCGTTGCCGTCGGTACCCGAGTAGCCGGCGGAGCTGTGGTGCATGTCGCAGCGGCGGATCTCCTGGCTGTAGCGGCGGCGCTTCTCGACCGTCTGCTCGCCGGTGTCCGCGGACGAGCCGGGGTAGAGGGCGGAGTCGCCGTGGCCGGCCGAGTCGCAGTCCTGGATCAGGCCGTGGTCCTCGACGAACGTGAGCACGCCGTACTCGCCCGCGTAGTAGGTCTTGAAGCGCTCGGCCAGGTAGCCGTCGGCCTCGAGGATGTAGAGGTCGTGCTCCTTGGCGTGGCGGATCGTCAGGCCCCGGATCACGAAGCCGTCGGTCCGGTCCGCCCGGATGCCGACGTCCTTCTTGTTGCCGAGCGGGCCGTGGTTGCCGGAGGCCACGCGGCCGGCGTCGACGATCACGTCGTCGGGGCTCGGGCCCGACCCCTCGACCTGCACGTTGCAGCGGATGCAGGGGCCGAGGTTCGGAATGCCGTGGCGATCCTCACGCGGCTCCTTGGGCTCCGTGCCCTTGCCCGGCTTGCGGCCCATGAACGCGACCAGGTTCTGGGCGTTGGGGCAGTAGTACTGGTACTTGTACGACAGCGCGGCCCGCTCGCCGCGGTCGTTGAGGATCTCGTACTTCTTGCAGGCCGGATCCAGGTCGGGCTTGGAGCGCGCCGTGGGCTCCGTGTACGTGCCCGGCATGATCACGACGCGGTCGTTGTTGCGAGTGCGGTTGGCGGCCTTCTGGATCTCGCGGTACTTGCACTTGGCGAGGAGCTTCTCGTTGAAGGCGAGGAGCTTCTTGCCGCCGCGCTTGCTCACGTGGCGGAGCTTGTCGGTGGGGCGGTAGCGGTAGCCGCTCTTCTGGGCCTTCTTGATCGCCTTGCGCAGCCGCTTGATCGACGAGTTCCGGAGGACGCCCCTCTTGTACTTGCGCTTCGCGACCTTGAGCTTGCGCTTGAGGCTCCTGATCTTGCGCTTCGAGGCGTGGCGCTTGCGCGCGCGCTTGACGCTCTTCGTGAGCTTGTTGACGCGCTTCTGGCTCGGCACCCGGCCCTGGCAGACCACGCGCGTATGACCCGGCGGCTTCTTCCGCAGTGCGGTGTAGAGACTCCGCGCCTTGGGCACCTTGCCGCCCGTGGGCGGGTGGACCGAGGTGTCCGGCGCCGGGTTCGGCCAGTAGGAGGCACGCTCGATATGTGCCGATGCCGTGGCTCCCGCAATAACCGCCGCGGCGAATACGACCAGCGCCGCGAGCAGTGCCTTCCGGCGGCCAGATGACCCGAAGTAGTCCCTCACTGAGTCCCTCAGACGGGCGACTCTATATGAGCTTGCGGCATCTCGCGACCGCTTGGGCAGCGGCTAGCGCTCCGCCGTCTCGGCCACGTGCGCGACCGAGGCCGCGAAGAGCGCCTCGAGCCGTCTGCGCAGGAGCGGCCCGACGATGAACGCGAGCGGGCCGCGGATGAGGACGCGCTCCGTGAGCCGACTTCCGCCGTCCGTTGGCTCGATCAGGTGGTCGAAGGTCATGCGCAGGCCGGGCGATCGCGTCTCGTCCGTCCACAGCCGCGGACGCTCGACGCTGGTGACCTTGAGCTCGCTCGCCGGAAGGCCCTTCGCCTTGCTCCTGATCGTGGCGCCGGGCTCGAAGGGCCCGTCGATCTCCGCCGACTCGATGTACTCCGCCCCGCTCCAGCCGGCCACGTCGGTCCAGGCGTCCCAGACGGCGCCCGCACCGGCCTGCGACGTCCCCGACACCTCGTACACGCGCCCGCGCGGCTCGACGTCCTCACGCAAGGGCAGTCGCCCCTCCCGCCTCGCCCGCTTGACGCAGTCCGCGTGCGCGTGGCGACGGCGCGAGGCGTCGCCCTCCGGGACGACCAGCACGTGCTCGCTCAGCGCAGGCAGATGACCGCCGCAGAGGGGGCAGCGGTAGGTCGCGGGCTTGCGGTTTGCCGCGGGACGGATGGCGTACCAGCGAGCCTTGCCGAACGAGTCCTGACGCCGGCGACCGCTCACTTGGTCCGCCACGGAGCGCTGAGGCGCTCAGGGCCCGAGCTCGGTGGCGAGCGAGATCGTCCCCCGGTCGAAGAACGGAATCGGTGGGAACGAGCCGATCCCGATCGAGCTGGTGGGATAGGTCGCGCGCGCCTCGCGCCAGCGGGTCGGGTCTGTCGAGCCGAACCGCCTCTGGAGCGTCTTGAAGGCGTACGCCGCCGCCCTCCGGTAGCCGCGCGAGCCAAGCGTCCTGAGGGCGAGCGCCTCGGCATTCGTGACGTCGAACTGGTGGTTCTTGGACGCCCCGCCTATGAGCATTGCGCCGCGTCTCAGGTTGCGGCCGAGCGCCCGCAGCGCGGCGCCGTGGAGGAATGCCTGCCAGGCGGCGACCCCCGGATCGACCGTGCCGCCCGCGTCGGTCCGGTTGTAATTGCCGTCCCAGCCCAGGATCGTGTCGAGCACGGTCTTCGCAGCGCCGGTGGCGCCGCGGCGCGCACGCCGGAGCCGCGCCTTTGCGAGCGGCCGCTGCTCCGCAAAGGTGCCGGTGATCCGGTCCACCCGTTTCGTCGCCGTGTAGGTGCCCGTGCGGTGCGCCTGGCTCGTGATGCGCCGGAGGAAGGCGGCCCGGTGGAAGGGGCCGGTCAGCTTCTCCCGTGCCTCGGCGTCGCCGTCGGTCCAGCCCACGGAGGCGGGGTTGTTCCAGCTGAACACGAAGCCCTGCTTCGGGTCGATCACGTGCGGACGCTTGCGGACCGGGAGGAAGCCCCGCCACTCCGCCTTGCCCGTGCCGGGGTACGGCAGCCGCTCGTCCCAGCGCCTCGGCTTGAGAGGCAGCAGCCCCGGATGCCAGTATCCGATGTGGCCGCGGTCATCGGCGGCGACCAG
>DASXBA010000125.1:0-22863 GCA_036406475.1 Thermoleophilaceae bacterium
AAGTTCCAGCTCACCGGGATCCCGCCGGCGCCGCGAGGCGTGCCTCAGATCGAGGTCACGTTCGACATGGACGCCGACGGCATCCTCAACGTCACGGCCAAGGACCTGGGCACGGGCAAGGAGCAGCGGATCGAGATCAAGTCCGGCTCAGGGCTCGAGGACGCCGAGGTCGAGCGGATGGTCAAGGACGCCGAGGCGCACGCCGAGGACGACCGCAAGCTGCGCGAGCTGGTCGAGGCCCGGAACACCGCGGAGAACGCGGCCTACCAGGCGGAGAAGCAGCTCGGCGAGCTGGGCGACGCGGTGGACGAGGCCTCCAAGACCGAGATCGAGGCGGCCATCAAGGACATCCGCGACAACCTCGAGTCCGAGGACGCCGCGCTGATCGAGTCCAAGACCGAGGCACTTCAGGCGGCCTTCCACAAGGTCTCCGAGCAGATGTACGCCCAGGCGGCACAGGCGCAGCAGGCCGACGGCGCCGCGGCCGAGGGCAACGGTGCCACGGCGGCCGACGAGGAGGAGGTCGTCGACGCCGAGGTCGTCGAGGGCGAGGAGAAGTAAGTGCCCTGGTTCGAGGAGGAAGAGCCCGTCACCGCACGGGATGAGGCGGGCGAGCCCGCCGGCGAGGAGGACCCCGCCAACGAGGCGGAGCACGACGCCGCGCGCGACGAGGCGGCCGACGAAGCCGAGCCCGAGGAGGATCCTCAGGCCACGCTGGAGCGGGAGCGCGATGAGTACCTCGCTCTCGCTCAGCGGACGCAGGCCGATTTCGAGAACTGGCGCAAGCGCGCCGCGAAGGAATCGGCGGCCGCCGGCGAGCGCGCCAAGAGCGGGCTCGTCCGCGAGCTGCTGCCCGTGGTCGACAACCTCGAGCGGGCGCTCACGTCCGCCGAGGAGTCCGAGCAGCACCTCGCCGAGGGGGTCCGGCTAGTCCACTCCGAGCTGCTCGCCGTGCTCGAGCGCAACGGCGTGGAGGCCTTCGACCCGCAGGGGGAGAAGTTCGACCCGGAGGTGCACGAGGCCCTCTCGACCCGCGAGGAGGACGGGGCCAAGCCCGGCACGGTGCTCGACGTGGTCGAGAAGGGCTACCGCGCCAACGGGACCGTGCTCCGTCCGGCGCGCGTAGTGGTCTGCGGGTAGATGCCGGCGGTCAAGGATCCATACAAGGTCCTCGGGGTCGACAAGAAGGCCAGCGACGACCAGATCAAGAAGGCCTACCGCAAGCTTGCGCGTGAGTACCACCCGGACAAGAACCCCGGCGACGAGAGCGCGGAGGAGCGCTTCAAGGACGTGCAGCAGGCCTACTCGATCCTGTCCGACCCGGACAAGCGCCGCGCCTACGACTCGGGCGGCGGGGTCTTCGGCTCGGGCTTCGACCCGGGCAGCTTCCGCGAGGGCTTCGGCGGCTTCGGCGGCGGAATCGGCGACATCCTGTCCGACCTCTTCGGCGCCGGTGCGGGACGGCCGGGCGGCGCAGGCGCCAAGCAGCCGGCGCGCGGGCGCGACCTCGAGACCGATGTCCACGTCTCCTTCGACCAGGCGATGGAGGGGGCGCAGGTGCCGGTCAGCGTGCCGATGTCCGCACCCTGTCCCACGTGCCACGGCACCGGCGCCAAGCCGGGTACCTCGCCGACGGTCTGCAGCCGCTGCCAGGGACGCGGCGTCGAGGCCGAGTCGCAGGGGCTGTTCTCGATCTCGCAGCCGTGCAAGAAGTGCGGCGGGACGGGCACGGAGATCAAGGATCCCTGCCCGACCTGCAGCGGCCAGGGGCGCACCCGCCAGGTCAAGCGCTACCGGGTGAACATCCCCGCCGGTGTCCGCGACGGCAGCCGTGTGCGACTCGCCGGCAAGGGTGAGCCTGGAGGGCGCGGGGGTCCCGCGGGCGACCTCTACGTGATCACGCGCGTGGGCGACTCGGGAGTCTTCAAGCGCAAGGGCGACAACCTCGAGGTGGATGTTCCGGTGACGATCGTCGAGGCGATCCGCGGCGCCACGATCGAGGTGCCGACGCTCAGCGGCAGCAAGCGGATCCGTGTCCCCCCGGGCACGCAGCACGGGACCATCCAGCGGCTGCGCGGGGAGGGACCGCCGAAGCTCGGCGGCCGCGGCCGCGGCGACATCCACTATCGGCTCGTGATCGACGTGCCCCGCTCGCTCTCGCGCGAGCAGCGCGAGGTGGTCGACGAGCTGGCGGCGGTGATGGACGGCAACCCGCGCGAGCAGCTGCTCTCGGAGAAGAGGTGACGTGGCGGGGAGCGACGACAAGCCGTTGGACAGCGCCCGCGGCGTCTACATGATCTCGGTGGCGGCCGAGCTCGCCGGGATGCACCCGCAGACGCTGCGCATCTACGAGGCAAAGGGGCTCATCACGCCCAAGCGTTCGCCCAAGAACACGCGCCTCTACTCGCAGGAGGACGTGGACCGGCTGCGCCGGATCCAGGAGCTCACCACCGAGCTCGGCATGAACCTGGCGGGCGTCGAGGCCGTCTTCGAGCTCGAGGAGGAGCTCACGCGGATGCGGCGGCGCATGCGCAACATGGAGAAGCAGGCCGAGCGCATCCGCCGCGAGCTGAACGACGAGATCGAGCGCGTCCGGCGCTCGTTCAAGGCCGAGCTGGTGCCCTACGAGCCGCCGGGCCAGGCCCTGGTCCCGCCGCCGGCCGACGGGGAGCGCGCCGTGCGCATCCGGATCGAACGGCGTGGCCGCTGAGCGCTCAGTATCTGCCGAGGTGAAGGGTCCAGGCGGTCATGCGGCTGCTGCCATAGTGGCCCGCCTTGGCGCCCACGCCGGCGAACCGCATCCGGCGGCTCAGCAGGAGCTCCCGGTGCGGCGGCGAGTTCATCCACATCCGGAGCACCCGGTGCGGCTGCATGCGCCAGCCGCTGTAGATCGCGAGTGCCTCTCCCTTGAGCCTGAAGCGCCCGCTTGCCCGGATCCTGGCGAGATGGCCGAAGCGGTCGTGCACCATGATGTAGAGGCTCATTCGCCGCGCCGACCTGCACAACGACTCCGAGTCTCGTAGGGCGGGCAGTCCGTGCGCCCGCCGCGTGGAATCGATCAGGTTCAGCAGCCGCTTCTCCGTCGGCGTCTCTGCGCTCGCGTTCGACACCGCCCCGATCGTGCACAGCACCCCGAGCACGGCCAGCGCGAGCACCGCGGTTCCTCCGCGCATGTCCCTTCCTCCTGGTTCCCTCGCTGTCCTCCTGACAGCGATCCACGGCACGGCCCGTACCCCTCACGGGGACGGATAAACAACCAAGGCTGGGGAAGGACGTGTGACTGCGACCCAACCTTGGCGCTCAGCGAGAGATCTACTAAACTAAGACTTAGATTTTCTTATGCAGGCTGATCGCTTCACCGTCAAGTCGCAGGAAGCGCTGGCCGCCGCGCAGCGGCTGGCCGGCGCGTGGCGCAACCCGGAGGTGGCGCCGCATCACGTCCTGCTCGCGTTGCTCGAGCAGGAGGGCGGCATCGTCGTGCCGGTCCTCCGCCGCGCGAACGCCGACCCCGAGGGGGTCCGCCGGCGCGCGAACGAGGCACTCGACGCGCTGCCCACGGTCAGCGGCGAGGCAACCGCCGCGCCGCCGGTCGGCTCGGACACGATCGAGCTCTTCCAGCGCGCCGACGAGGAGGCGCGCGGGATGGGCGACGAGTACGTCTCCACCGAGCACGTGCTGCTGGCGCTGGCCGCCGATCCGGGGATCGACGTCGGCGCGAGCCGCGACCAGCTCGCGGAGGCGATCCAGGGCGTCCGCGGCCCGCACCGCGTCACCGATCAGAACCCGGAGGACAAGTACCAGGCGCTCGAGCGCTTCGGCCGCGACCTCACCGAGGCCGCGGAGCGGGGCAAGCTCGACCCGGTAATCGGCCGCGACGACGAGATCAGGCGCGTGATCCAGGTCCTCTCGCGGCGGACCAAGAACAACCCCGTCCTGATCGGGGAGCCCGGCACCGGCAAGACCGCGATCGTCGAGGGCCTCGCCCAGCGAATCATCTCCGGCGACGTCCCCGACTCGCTGCGCGACCGCCGCGTGATCTCGCTCGACATCGGAGCGATGGTCGCGGGCTCCAAGTACAGGGGCGAATTCGAAGATCGGATGAAGGCGGTGCTCGAGGAGATCCGCCAGGCCGAGGGCCAGATCATCGTCTTCATGGACGAGCTGCACACGATCGTCGGCGCGGGCGCGGCCGAGGGCTCGGTCGACGCCGGCAACATGCTCAAGCCGATGCTCGCACGCGGCGAGCTGCGCGCGGTCGGCGCCACGACGCTCGACGAGTACCGCAAGCACATCGAGAAGGACGCCGCGCTCGAGCGCCGCTTCCAGCCGGTCTACGTGGACGAGCCGTCGGTCGAGGACACGATCGCGATCCTGCGCGGACTCAAGGAGCGCTACGAGGTGCACCACGGCGTGCGCATCCAGGACTCCGCGATCATCGCCGCTGCGACCCTGTCCCAGCGCTACATCGCCGACCGCTTCCTCCCGGACAAGGCGATCGACCTGATCGACGAGGCCGCCTCGCGGCTGCGCATCGAGATCGACTCGATGCCGATCGAGATCGACGAGGTCGAGCGCCGGATCCAGCAGCTCGAGATCGAGCTCCAGGCGCTGAAGAAGGAGAAGGACGACGCCTCGAAGGCACGCCGCGAGGCGATCGAGCGCGAGCTCGCGGACCTGCGCGAGCGCTCAGGCGCGATGAAGGCCGAGTGGCAGCGCGAGAAGGACGCCATCGTCGCGGTCCAGGGCATCAAGGAGCGGCTCGAGCAGGCGCACCGCGACGCCGAGCGTGCCGAGCGCGACGCCGACCTCCAGCGCGCGGCCGAGCTCCGCTACGGCGAGATCCCCGAGCTCGAGCAGGCGCTGCGCGAGGCGGAGGCCGCCACCGACGGCAACAAGGGCTTTCTCAAGGAGGAGGTCGACGACGAGGACGTGGCCGAGGTCGTGGCCAAGTGGACCGGCATCCCGGTTTCCAAGCTGATGGAGGGCGAGGTCGAGAAGCTGATCCACATGGAGGGGCGGCTGCACGAGCGGGTCGTGGGCCAGGACGAGGCGGTCGAGGCCGTCTCGAACGCGCTGCGCCGCTCGCGGGCCGGGCTCCAGGACGAGAACCGCCCCATCGGCGCCTTCCTCTTCATCGGCCCCACCGGTGTCGGCAAGACCGAGCTGGCGCGGGCCCTCGCCGAGTTCATGTTCGACGCCGAGGACGCGATGGTGCGGATCGACATGTCCGAGTACATGGAGAAGCACTCGGTGTCGCGGCTCGTGGGCGCGCCGCCGGGCTACGTCGGCTACGACGAGGGCGGCCAGCTCACCGAGGCGGTGCGGCGCCGGCCCTACAGCGTGGTCCTGCTCGACGAGATCGAGAAGGCCCACTCCGACGTCTTCAACGTGCTGCTCCAGCTGATGGACGACGGCCGCCTCACCGACGGCCAGGGCCGGACGGTCGACTTCAAGAACGCGGTCGTGATCATGACCTCGAACGTGGCCGGCGGCATGGACGGCGTCCGGGCGACCTTCAAGCCGGAGTTCGTCAACCGCCTCGACGAGATCGTCGAGTTCCACCAGCTCACGCGCGAGGAGATCTCGCGGATCGTCGACCTACAGGTCGAGAAGCTGGCGCGGCGGGTGCGCGAAAGGGGCGTGGAGATCGAGCTGACCGACGAGGCGCGGACGCTGATCGGCAACCTCGGCTACGACCCGACCTACGGCGCCCGCCCGCTCAAGCGGGTGATCCAGAAGCAGCTGATCGACAAGCTCGCGCTCAAGCTGCTCGAGAACGAGTTCGCTCCCGGCGATCGGGTCACGGTTGACGCTGCTGACGGCGAGCTGACGTTCGCGAAGGCCGGCGCCGCCGAGCCCGCCACCGCTTAGCTGAGTCTGTTCGCTAGCCGACCCGGACCCAGCGCTCGCCCACCGACGCGGCACTGGCGCTGCCCGACTTGAACGTCCTGAAGACGAACACGTCGTAGCGCACGCGCACCGCCGTCTTGCGCGAGTAGTGGCGCTTGGTGTCGAACTGGACGTGGTAGGTGCCGGTGCCGCCGCCGCGCTTGATCAGCTTCTTCCTGGTCTTGATCGTGTGGCAGGCGCCCTTCAGGCGGCCGACCCTGACGTTCTTGCGGTAGCGGCGGCCCTTGCGGACGTGCGCGTAGAGGCGGCTGCCGGTGGTGAAGCCGCGCGCCCTGATCTTCAGCCTGCGGCCCGGCCGCCCCGACTTGGGGCTGAGGCTGACGTCGAGCGCGGTCACGCGCAGGGGGAGCGTGCCCTTGAGCGCGGGGTTGACGTCGTCGGTGGCCGTGTAGATCTTGGTCTTCTCGCCGCTTGGGATGCCCACGGTGAGCTCGGCCAGGAACCCGCCGACGCCGTTGGTCGTGGCGCCGCCGATGCCGTCCCCGTCCGAGGCGATGCTGACCGAGCTGTTGGGCGTGTAGCCGCCGCCGAAGAGCTCGAGCTTGGTGCCGGCGCGGTAGCACTTCTTGGCCGGGCTGGCCCCGAGTCCGGCGGCGCTCGCTGCGCTGGCGCCGGTGGCGAAGGCGAGCAGGACCGTCGTGGCGATTGCGAGTCGAAGCTTCAACAGAGGACCCCCTGAGGTTTGGTCGGCACAGCAACGGTACACCCCGCGGCCGCTTAGGATCCAGCGACGTGGACGCCCGTGACGTAGCCCTGATCCAGGCTCGCGGCCGTATGGCCGTCGGCGCGGCGATGCTCGCCGTGCCCGGCCTGGCGGGCCGGAGCTGGATCGGCGAGGACGCTCTCCGCCCGGCGGTCAAGGTGATCACGCGCGGCTTCGGCGGCCGCGATCTGGCGCTCGGTCTGGGCGTGGCGATCGCCATCGACCGCGGCGCGCCGGTGCGCGGCTGGCTCGAGGCGTCGGCGCTCGCCGACGTCGGCGACCTCGTTGCCACCCTGCTCGCCGGCGGCTCGATCCCGTCCTCGGCGCGAAAGGCGGTCATCGCGCTGGCGGCTGGATCCGCGATCACCGCGTTCGCGCTCTCGCGCACGCTGGACGAGCCGCCGGAGCCGGTCAGCGCTCCGGAGGCCTCGCTCACGGGCCACCCCGCGTAAGAGCTCTTCCAGCCGGGTACAGGGGCCCGCGTGATGTGCGCCCGTTTGGCAGTCGTCGCCGTACTCGTGCTCGCCCTCTCTGGCTGCGGCACGGCCTCGAGCGAGCACGACGCCCGCGGCTCCGTGCAGCGCTTCTTCGCCGCCCTCTCCCGCCACGACGGCGACGCCGCGTGCCACGAGCTCTCCGAGGAGGCCGCCTCGTCCGTCGCCTCCGACGAGAAGAAGCCCTGCGGCCAGGCGGTGCTCTCCCTAGGGATCGGCAGCGCCCGGATCAAGGACCTGAGCGTCTACATGGACTCCGCCCAGGCCAAGCTCCAGGGAGGGGGCGCGGTCTTCCTGGACCAGACGCCGAAGGGCTGGAAGATCAGCGCGGCCGGCTGCAAGCCGCAGCCGGGCAAGCCCTACGACTGCGACCTCGAGTCATGAAGGGCCTGTTCGTCTTCACGCTCGTGCTGATCGCGAGCGGTCTCGTCTACTTCACGGTGCTGGGGCTGTTGCACCAATGAGCGAGCGGCTGAAGCGGTTCCTCTACGAGAACGGGCTGACCCTCACGTTCCTCGGGCTGTTCTTCGCGGCGCTCGTCGGGCAGGCGATCTCCGGCTACCACGAGTTCAACTCCCTCCAGGTTCAGCACGCCTCGTCGACGATCGGCTTCGGGCGCTACATCACCTCGTCCGACTTCGGCTCGGGGGTGATGGAGAACTGGCAGTCCGAGTACCTCCAGTTCACGCTCTTCATCCTCATGACCGTGTTCCTGCTCCAGCGCGGCTCACCCGAGTCGAAGGAGCTGGGCAAGCAGGGGACGGAGAGCGACCGCGAGCAGCGGCTCGACGGCCGCCGTGGCTTCCGCGTATCGCTGTACTCGAACTCGCTCGTGCTGGTCATGGGGCTGATCTGGATCGGGTCGTGGCTCGCCCAGTCGATCACCGGCTACGTGCAGTTCAACGCCGATCGCTTCTCGCACCAGCAGGACGCGATTCCCTACGGCTCGTACCTCGGCTCCGCCCACTTCTGGCAGACGACCTTCCAGAACTGGCAGTCCGAGTTCCTGGCCGTCGCGTCGATGGCGATCCTCGCCGTCTACCTGCGCCAGCGCGGCTCGCCGGAGTCGAAGCCGGTCGGCGCGCCGCACGACGCCACGGGCCTCGAGGGCTAGCCGCGGGCTACGCTCACGGCCGTGAACACGGCGGTGTTCCACGACCGCGACGGCTGGCTCTCGCTGCTCGAGGAGCTGTTCGACCCGCCGACCGTAGAGCGGCTGGAGAGCGTCGGCGTGGCGGCGGGCTGGCATGCGCTCGAGGTGGGCGCCGGCCGCGGCTCGATCGCGGCCTGGCTGGCCGGGCGCCTTGGCGGCGAGGGGCGGGTCGTGGCCACGGATCTCGACACGACCCTGCTCGAGCAGCTCGCGGCGCCCGGCGTCGAGGTCCTGCGCCACGACGTGCTTGCCGACGACTTCCCCGAGGGCTCGTTCGACCTCGTGCACTGCCGCGCGCTGCTCGTCCACCTCGGCGAGCCGGAGCGCGCTGTGGCGCGCATGGCCGGCTGGCTCAAGCCGGGCGGCGTGCTGGTGGCGGAGGAGCCCTGGACCGACGTGGCCGGACTCGCGCCCGACGCGACGGCTGCCCGGGCTGCCGAGGCGCTCGGGCAGATCGACGGTGCGTTCGCCCGGCGGCTGCCCCAAGTGCTCCGCGAGGCCGGGCTCGAGCGGGTGCGAGCGGAGGCGCGCGTGGAGTTCTTCGAGGGCGGCTCGCGCCAGGCGGCGTTCTTCCGACGTGTGCTCGAGGGGGCTGCCGCCTCGCTGGTGGCCTCGCGCGAGCTTGCCGCGGACGACGTCAAGGAGATGAAGGCGCGCTTCGAGGACCCGGACTTCCTCGACTGCGGCTGGCCGCGGATCGGCGCGGTGGGTTGGAGGCCCGGTGGGTAAGCGCAGCCGCCGCCGGCGGCGCGAGGGGGGTCCCGCGGCCGCGCCCGTCCCGACCAGCGACTACCGCGACGAGGAGGGCAACGTCCTGACCCTGCGGGACGAGCTGAGCGCCGGCACGCTGACGAAGCTCGGGGAGCTCGACTCGCGAGCCGCCGCGAGCGCCGAGGATCGCTGGCAGCGGCGCGTGGAGTTCCTGTTCGAGCGCCTGGCCGTCCGCTGGGAGATCGCCGGCCTTCCGCTCGAGGGCCAGAAGGAGCTGCTCGGCCGCTTCCGCATGGCGAGCGCCGACGAGCGGCGGCAGGTGCGCGCGGCCCTCGCGGAGCACCTCGGAGCGCGCCATCCCGAGATCGAGCTTTGACTCGCGCAAACGTGGTCTTCGGAAATAGTCTTGCTTCGTGGCGGGCCCCACGACTGCGACGGCGCTTACGCGCGACCCTGGCTGGGTCGCGCGCATCCGCGATCCGCTGGCGCCCGATCGCGCCGAGTCGCCCCTGATCGGCGCGCTGGCGGGCGAGGGCATCGGGCCCGAGGTGATGGAGGCCGCGCTCACGACCCTCCGGGCGCTCGAGCGGGCCGGCGGAGGTCCTGTGACGGTTGAGACGGGCGGGTCGATCGGGCTCACCGCCGAGCGCGAGACAGGAGCTCCGCTCAGCGACGGCGTCGCATCGTTCTGCGCGGACGTGTTCGAGCGCGGAGGCGCCGTGCTCAGCGGACCGGGTAGCGGCCGCTACGTCTACGACCTCCGCCGCCGGCTCGGCCTGTTCTTCAAGATCAGCCCGATCCAGCTTCGCAACGGGCTGGCGCGCGCGTCGTCGCTCAAGCCGGAGCTGGTCGACGGGCTCGACCTGCTCGTGGTGCGGGAGAACCTCGGCGGGATCTACCAGGGCACCTCCCAGGAGGTGGCGGCGGCCGACGGCGAGCGCCTGGTCGAGCACCGCTTCTCCTACGCGGAGCCCGAGGTGAGGCGCTTCGTGGAGGCTGCCGCGCGGCTCGCGCGCTCGCGGCGCGGGCAGCTGACCGTCGTGGTCAAGCAGGGCGGGCTGCCGCGGCTGAGCGCGCTCTGGCGCGACTGCTCGGAAGACGTCTGCCGCTCGCACGGTGTCGACTGCTCGTTCGTGGACGTCGACCTCATGGCCTACCGGCTCGTGCACGATCCGCGGGCGTTCGACGTGATCGCCGCACCCAACCTCTTCGGCGACGTCCTCGGCGACCTGGCTGCCGTGGCCCTCGGCTCGAGGGGGCTGGCGTACGGCGCCAGCTACAACGAGCGCGGCGACGGCGTCTACCAAACCAACCACGGCGCGGCCTACGACATCAGCGGCAGCGACCGCGCCAACCCGGTCGGTCAGATCCTGTCGCTGGCGATGCTGCTCCGGGAGAGCCTCGGCCTGGGCCGCGAGGCCCGCGCGCTCGAGGCCGGTGTCCGGGCCGTCTGGAGCGACGGCGGGACGACCGCGGACCTGGGTGGGCGGCTCGGGACCGCGGAGATGGCGGCCCGGGTCGGCGCCGCGGCCGCGGAGAGCATGGCCGCCTCGCCCGAATGAAGCCGCTGCTGCTGCTCGTCGACCTCCAGCGGGACTACCTCGACTCACCCGGCCTCGAGCCGGCGGCCGGCCGCGTGGTCGAGCGGGCGGCGGAGCTGCTCGGCGCCTGCCGCCGGCGCGGCGTGCCCGTCGTCCACGCGTGGACGACCGTGAGACGCGACGACGACCGGCGCATGCCCCACTGGAAGCGCGACGGCCGCTGGCTGTGCGAGGAGGGGACCCCCGGTCACGAGCCGCCGCCGCAGCTCGCGCCGGCCGAGGGCGAGTCGGTGGTGCACAAGACGTTCTTCAGCCCGTTCGAGGGCGAGGAGCTCGACGCGATCCTGGGCGCCGAGCGGCCCGACCTGCTGCTGATCGCGGGCGTCCACCTCCACGGCTGCATCAGGGCGGCCGTGCTCGACGCCTACAGGCGCCAGCCGCTCGACATTTGGGTGGCGGAGGACGCCGTGGCCAGCGACGACCCGCTGCACGCGGCCACCACCAGGCGCTATCTCGAGCGGCGCGCGGCACGGTTCGCGCGGGTGGCCGAGATCGTCGCCGAGCTCGACGGGGACGGTGCGCCGGCCGGCAGCCGGGCACCCACGCTCGACAGCGGCTGGACGATCGAGCCGGCGGCGCTGGAGCGGGCGGCCGACCGGCTCGAGCCGCAGGCGGACGAGCTGGCGCTCGCGATGGCCGGCGAGATCGGCAAGCCCGTGCGCTTCGGCAGGCAGGAGGTGCTGCGCTCGGCGGAGATGCTGCGGGCGGTGGCCCGACGCGCGTTCGCCGACCGCCAGACGGAGCCTGCCGGGAGCGCCGAGGTACGGCGGCGGCCGCTCGGGACGGTCGCGATCGTGACTCCCTGGAACAACCCGGTCTACATCCCGCTGGGCAAGATCGGGCCCGCGCTCGCCTATGGGAACGCCGCGGTCTGGAAGCCGGCGCCCGAGGCTCACGGGATCTCGGAGCGGCTCGCGGAGCTGATGCGGGACCTGCCGCTGACGCTCGTTCAGGGCGGTGCGCGCGCTGCCGAGGCCGTGATGGAGCACCCGGCCGTGGACGCGGTGACGATCACTGGCTCGTCGGCCGCCGGCTTCGCGGCCCAGGACGTGTGCGGCCGCCGGCGGATCCCGCTGCAGGCGGAGCTCGGCGGGAACAACGCCGCGATCGTCTGGCCCGACGCCGACCTCGAGCTGGCGGCGCGCGAGATCGCCGCGGGGGCATTCGCCCAGGCGGGCCAGCGCTGCACCGCCAACCGGCGCCTGATCGTCCACGGCGACTGCCGCGAGCAGCTGCTCGAGCTCGTGGCGCGCGAGACG
This sequence comes from Thermoleophilaceae bacterium, assembly GCA_036406475.1. GTDB lineage: Bacteria > Actinomycetota > Thermoleophilia > Solirubrobacterales > Thermoleophilaceae > DASXBA01. The sequence goes on from DASXBA010000125.1 coordinate 11,832, forward strand.
GCGGCGCTGCCCTGGGGCGACCCGAGCGACGAGGAGACCGTGATCGGGCCGCTCGTGAGCGTCGCGGCGCGGGACCGCCTGGCCTCGCTGCTCGCTCGGAGCGGGGCAGAGACGATCCTGCCGCACGGCTCCGATGCTCCGGGCGAGGGCGACGCCTGGCACCCACCCACGATCGCCCTCTGCGACGACCCCGGCCACGAGCTCGTCCAGCACGAGAGCTTCGGCCCGCTGCTGGTGGTGCAGACCGCCGACGAGTGGGAGGAGGCGATGGCTCTGCTCGACGGCGTGCCCCAGGGCCTCGTGGCGGCGCTGTTCACCGCGTCGGCCGAGCTCGAGGAGCGCTTCCTTGCCGACGCGCGCGCCGGGATTCTCAAGCTGGGCCGCTCGACGGCCGACGCGGAGGTCGACGTGCCCTTCGGCGGCTGGAAGGCGTCGGGGATCGGCCCGCCCGAGCACGGTAGCTTCGACCGCGACTTCTACACGCGCGTCCAGGCGGTGTACTCGTGATCCCGTCGCCCTGGCTCGCCGCGGACACCGAGTCGTCGATATCCGAGCTCTTCGAGCGGCAGGTCGCGCTGCGTCCCGCCAAGACGGCGATCGCGGGCACCGACTGGCAGCCGAGCTACGCCGAGCTCGATGCCGCCGCCGGCGGGATCGCGCGCCGGGTGCGCGAGCGCGCCGGCCGCACCGGGGAGCCCGTCGCGCTGCTCCTCCGCCACGATGCGCCGCTGATAGCTGCGCTACTCGGCGTGCTCAAGGCCGGCGAGGTCGCGGTGGCGCTCAACCCGAGCGACCCGCCCGCGCGCCTCGAGCAGGTCCGTCGCGACGTGGGGGCGAGCGTGGTGCTGGCCGACGGGGGCAACCGCAGCCTCGCGCTCGCCGCCGGCTTCGAGGAGAGCCGTCTGGTGCCGGTTCCGGACCGGCCGCCGGCGGGCACGGTCGAGACGGTCGCCCGGGCCCCGTCCGACCTGGCGGTCCTGATCTACACCTCCGGCTCCACCGGAAGGCCGAACGGCGTGATGCAGCCGCACCGCAACGTGCTGCACAACGTGCTCCGGCTCACCAACGGGCTCGGGATCGTGTCCGAGGACCGGCTCGTTCTGCTCTCCTCGCTCAGCAGCGGCCAGGGGCTCGCGACGGCCTGGGTTGCCCTCCTGAACGGCGCGACGCTCTGCCCGTTCCCGATCATGGAGCGCGGCGTGACCGGCCTGCCGCGCTGGCTCGAGGACAACGACGTCTCGGTGATGGTCCTGTCGGCCTCGGTCTACCGGAACTTCGTGAGAACGCTGAACGGCACGCGTCTGTCCGGGCTCCGGCTGCTGCGACTCGGCTCAGAGGCGGCGCTGCGCTCCGACTACGAGGCCTACCGACGCCACTTCCCGCCCGACTGCCTGTTCGCCAACACCTACTCCGCCTCCGAGGCCGGCAACGTGGCCCAGTTCGTGGGCGGCTGCGACCTCGAGCTCGCGGACGGTGCGCTGCCGATCGGCCGGCCCGCTCAGGACCTCGAGGTGCTCCTGCTCGGCGAGGACGGCGAAGAGGTCCCGCCCGGCGAGATAGGCGAGATCGTGGTCCGCAGCGATCGGCTCTCGCCCGGCTACTGGCGCAACGAGGAGCTCACCGCCCGGCGCTTCCGGGACGGAGCGTTCCGGACGGGCGACCTCGCGCTGCGCAGGGAGGGCGGGCTGCTCGTCTGGGCGGGGCGCAAGGACGTCCAGGTGAAGGTGCGCGGGAGCCGCGTGGACCTGTCGGAGGTCGAGGCTGCGCTCGGCCGGCTTCCCGGCGTTCAGGTGGCGGTCGCCGGGCCGCGGCCGAGCGCGCGGGGCGATACGCGGCTGGCGGCGTACGTGATCCCAGAGCCCGACTCGGCGGCTGGCGCCGGCGAGCTGCGCCAGGCGCTGCGGACGAGCCTGCCGGACCACGCCGTGCCCACCGAGTTCGCCTTCCTCGACGACTTCCCGGTGAACGCCCACGGGAAGGTCGACCGCGACGCGCTCGCCGCGCTGGAAGTGGAGGCGCCGCCAACGGAGCCCACGCGGCCCGCCCTGAGCGAGACCGAGGCGCTCGTGTCGGACGCCTGGGCGCACGCGTTCGAGACCGAGTCGGTCGGACGCGAGGAGAACTTCTTCGAGCTCGGCGGCGACTCGCTCACTGCCGCGGTGGTGGCGGCGGGCATCCACGGAAGCCTCGGCGTGGAGATCGAGCTCGGCGCTTTCGCCGAGAGCCCGACCGTGGCCGCGATGGCCGAGCTGGTCGAACGGCTTCGCTCCGGCGCCGCGGCCGGGCGGCCCGAGCTGACGAGGGCGCCGCGCCACGAGCCGCTGCCCTGCTCGTTCATCCAGGAACGGACCTGGCGCCACTCGCGCACGCCCGAGGAGTCGGCCGCCTACACGGTCTCCTGGGGAGTGGAGGTCCGCGGCAGCCTCGACGTGGCTGCGCTCCGGCGCACGCTGGAACGCATCGTCGCCCGCCACGAGAGCCTTCGCACCACGTTCGCGGAGCGGGACGGCGATCCGGTGCAGATCGTCCACCCGCCCGGGCCTGTGGAGCTTCCCGTCGAATCTGTGGCGTCCGAGGCCGAGGCGCGCGAGCTGTTCCGCGAGCGCTCGCTCACCGCCTTCGACGTCGAGCGTGGGCCGCTCGTCCGCTTCCTGCTCCTGCGGCTCGCGGACGGGTACCACTGGCTCCTCCGCTTCAACCACCACATCAACTCAGACGGCCGCTCCTGGCGGATCTTCTACGACGAGCTGCGCCTGCTCTACGAGGCCGACGTGAGCGGGAAGGAGCCGCCGCTGCCCGAGGCCGAGCCGCTCGGCTACCCGGACTTCGCCGCCTGGGAGCGGCGCTGCTACGAGCTGGAGGCCGACCGCCACCGCGCCGACGTCGACTGGTGGAAGCGGAACCTCGAGGGCGCCCCCGAGCGGATGCCGTTCCCGTTCTCGCGGCGCCGACCCGATCCCGACGCTCCGATCGCGGACGGCGTCTTCCTGTTCGGCCTGCAGCCCGAGGTGTCGCAGCGGCTCGAGACGCTGCGCCGCTCGGTGGGCGTGACCTTCTTCATGGTCCGCGTGGCCGCGTTCGCGGCCCAGCTCGCCGCCGACACCGGCAGCGACGACGTCGTGGTGGGCACGTACGCCACCACGCGCAGGCAGGCCGGCACCCACGACATGTTCGGCTTCTTCAGCAACCTCGCTGCCCTGCGGCTGCGCCTCGATCGCGACCTGAGCTTCAGCGACTTGCTCGGCAGCGTCCGCGAGGCGGTGGTCGAGATGAGCGCACACAGCGAGATGCCCTACGGGGAGCTGTGCGACGCCCTGCGGGCGGAGGGGGTCGTCCCCCCCGAGCTGCACTCGGTCTTCACCGCCGGGGACATCCTGCCGCCCATGCGCTTCGGTGGAATCGAGATGGTCCCGCTCGAGCGCGTCTTCGGCTCGATGCCCTGGGGCTTCAGCATGCAGATGGACCAGTTCTGGGAGGCGCAGCGCAATCTCGTTGCCTTCGACGCCCGGGTCCACGATCCGCTGGCGGTGCGCGCCTTCGTGCGCCGTTATGCCCAGCTCCTGGCCGAGGGGTCCGCCGAGCCCGAGCGGCCGCTGGGGGAACTGCTCCGGCCGGGCGGCGGCCGCTTCAGCCGCCTGCTTCGCGCCGGCAGGCGCGCGCGCCGGGGAGCCGCGCGGACCTGAGCACGCTGTTGCGCCGCAGGCGCGCCCGGCCGAAGACCTTGATCTCGGGCGGCCCGGACTCCGCGACGACGTTGTCCTCCACCGTGTCGAGCGCGCCCCTGCCGTGCGGTCCCCATATCGTCAAGCCCGGGAAGTGCGTGCGGCAGACGACGTTGCGGCGCACCAGGTTGTTCCCGGAGCCGGGCTTGAGCTCGATGCCATCCCCCTGCGAGCCGCCGGTGTCATGGACGACGTTGTCCTCGATGCGGCCGTCGTCGAACGAGCAGCTCGCGTCCTGGCAGCCGACGTAGATCCCCTCCCCGGGGGTCCCGGCCCTGCCCGTGTCGTAGATCAGCGAGCGGCGAATCGTGACCCGGCGGCAGCCCTGCCCGGGGCGGTTGCACGAGATCCCGACGTCCCCGAGATCGTGGAGGACGAGGCCGGTGAGCGTGGCGTCGGCGACCCTGCCGAGGCGCAGGCCGTGGCTGCCGCCGCGGAGCTCGAGGTGCGCCAGCCGGAAGTGCGAGCCGTCCAGGTTCAACACGTTCTGGCGCCGGTTGCCGACGAGGACCGGCCGCCGCTCCCCGGGCGCTCCCTCGACCACGATTGGTTTGGCGGCGGTCCCGCGCCACCGCAGCTGCACGTAGTGCGGGGTCGGATAGGTGCCCGCGTGGATGACGACGCGGTCGCCGGCATGAAGCGAGCCGAGCCGGGCGAAGAGGTCGGAGCCGGGGCGGATGTCGCTCTTGTGGGAGGGGGTCGAGCCGCAGCCGGCGGCGACGAGCGCCAGCCCCGCCGCCAGGGCTAGCCGGACCCGCGTGCCGATCCCCTCAAGAGCGGCCGGACGATCGGAGGGGCCTTGGGCATGCTGCCGCGCTCGGCGTCCTCGACCGCCAGCGGCGAGGCCTCGATGGTGGCGAGCGTGTCGCGGTTGCAGTGGCAGCCGTCGCCGAACCACTTCCAGGGGGTGTGCAGGCGGTCCTGCCAGTTGGCGAGGCGCGCCTCCTCCGAGCGCACGTGCTCGAGGAAGAGGAAGCGCCCGCCGGGCTTCAGCACCCGGTCGATCTCGCGCAGGGCGGCCTCCGGGTCCGGGACCGTGCAGAGCACGAGAGTGAGGGCGACCGTGTCGAAGGAGTCGTCGTCGAAGGGCAGCCGCTCGGCGGGGGCCTCGACCACCTGCCGGCTCGTCTTCTTGCGGAGCTGGGCGGACATGTGCGGATCGGGCTCGCTCAGGACCAGCTCGTCGACAGAGTCGGGCCAGTGGTCCAGGTTGAGACCGGTGCCGGCGCCCACCTCGAGGCAGCGCCCGCTCGCCTGCGAGAGGAGCTCCCTGCGCATGTCGGCCAGGCCGGCATCCTCGGTCGGCGCGAGGAACCTGTCGTATCCCCACGCGAACATCCGCCCCCAGGTGGCGTCATACAGACGGCCCGGCACGCAAGGACCCTACTGCGCTTGCGCATGATCGGGAAAGATGCGAGAAGTCACCTGCGACCTATTCGAAAGGACCAGCCGCCGATGCCCACCTACGTCATGCTGAGCACGCTGAACCCCGAGGGCGTCCAGACGATCAAGAACAACCCTTCGCGGATCCGCGAGGTCAACAAGGAGATCGAGCAGCTCGGCGCGTCGGTCAAGGCCCAGTGGGCGGTCCTCGGCCGCTTCGACTTCGTGAACATCGTCGAGGCGCCCGACGAGGCCACGATGGCCAAGGTCTCGCTGGAGCTCGGCTCGCGCGGCACCGCCCGCTACGAGTCCCTGCCGGCGATCCCGGTCGACGACTTCATCGCCTCGCTGTGAGGACTCTGGGTTGAAGCGAGTCCTCGTCGTCGGGGGCGGCGGCCGCGAACACGCGCTCGTCCGCGCGCTCCTGCGCAGCCCCCAGGGGCCGGCGGTGGTCTGCGCGCCCGGCAACGCCGGCATCGCGCACGACGTCGAGTGCATAGACCTTGGGGCGGAGGACGTCGAGGGGATCGTGCGCGCGGCCGGCGAGCGCGAGGTGGACCTGGTGGTGGTCGGCCCCGAGGCGCCGCTCGTCGCGGGACTGGTCGACGCCCTGAGCGAGGAGGGCATCCGCGCCTTCGGCCCGGGCGCCGAGGCGGCCCGGCTCGAGGGCTCCAAGGCCTACGCCAAGGAGCTGATGCGCGAGCTGGGCGTGCCGACGGCGTCGCACGCCCTCTTCCGCGATCGCGAAGAGGCCGCGGCGCACATGGCCTGCGCCTCCTATCCCGCCGTGCTCAAGGCCGACGTGCTCGCAGCGGGCAAGGGCGTGATCATCGCGGCCGACGAGAGCGAGGCCCGCGAGGCGCTCGACGTCTTCTTCGCCGAGAAGCGCTTCGGCGAGACCGAGGTGGTGATCGAGGAGTTCCTCGAGGGCGAGGAGCTGTCGCTGCTCGCGCTCTGCGACGGCGAGCGCGCGCTGCCGCTGGCGCCGGCGCAGGACTACAAGCGGATCTTCGACGGCGACGAGGGCCCCAACACCGGCGGCATGGGCAGCTACTCACCGGTGCCGGGGATCGGGCGCGAGCACGCCGAGGCGATCGCGCGGGCGATCCACCAGCCGGTCGTCGACGAGCTGCGCCGGCGCGGGACGCCCTATCACGGGGTTCTCTACGCCGGGCTGATGATGACCCCGGACGGTGCCAAGGTCCTCGAGTTCAACTGCCGCTTCGGCGACCCCGAGACCCAGGCCGTGCTTCCGCGCCTGCGCTCCGACCTGCTCGAGCTGCTCGAGGCATCCACGCGGCCCGGCGGCCTCGCCGGCTCCGAGCCGGAATGGTCCGAGGAGTGGGCTGTGACCGTGGTGCTCGCCTCGCGCGGCTATCCGGAGTCGTCCTCGAAGGGAGACGAGATCGGCGGGCTGCGGCCGGCCGACTCGCTCGACGTGGAGGTCCTCCACGCGGGTACGACCGAGGACAAGGGCAAGATCGTGACCGCCGGGGGCCGCGTGCTGAACGTGACCGGCATCGGCGCCACGCCGGCCGAGGCTCGTGAAAGGGCCTACGCCACTGCGGAGCGGATCCGCTTCGACGGCAAGCAGATGCGAACGGACATCGCCCTGAGGGCGGTCGAGCGAGCGGAGGCGCGGGCATGAGCGAGCAGGAGAGCGGGCAGGCCACCCCGGTGACGGAGACGGAGGTCGAGCACGAGTTCGACGACCTCGACGTGGATGCGCCGCGCGTGGGCATCGTCATGGGCTCGAAGAGCGACATGCCGCTGATGGAGAAGGCGGGCGCCGAGCTCGACGAGCGCGGCATCCGGAACGAGATACGCGTGATGAGCGCGCACCGCGACCCGGACACCGTGGCCGACTACGCCAAGAACGCGCGAATGCGGGGTCTGAGGGTGATAATCGCCGGGGCGGGCCTAGCAGCAGCTCTACCCGGTGTCGTGGCCGCTCACACGGACCTGCCGGTGATCGGGGTCCCGCTCACCTCGAAGACGTCGGTCGCCGGCGGCCTCGACGCGCTGCTCGCGATCTCCCAGATGCCTCCAGGCGTGCCGGTAGCCTGTGTGGGAGTGGACGCTGCCAAGAACGCGGCCGTCCTCGCGGCCCGGATTCTCGACTCGTGATACCCCGCTACACGCGCCCGGAGATGGGCGCCGTGTGGTCGGAGCAACGCAAGCTCGACGCCTGGCTCCAGGTGGAGCTGGCGGTGGTGGAGGCGCTCGCCGCGCAGGGCGTTGTGCCCGAGGAGGACGCCGCGCAGGTGCGCGACCGGGCCTCGTTCCGCGTCGAGGAGGTCTGGAAGCGGGAGAAGGTGACCGATCACGACGTGGCCGCTTTCGTCGACGTCGTGGCCGAGTCGGTTGGCGAGGCGGGGCGCTGGGTCCACCACGGGCTCACCTCCTCCGACGTCCTCGACAGCGGGCTCGCCCTCCAGCTCGCGCAGGCGGGTCTGATCCTCGTGGGCGGCGCGCGCACCTACCGCGACGCGCTGATCGCGAGGGCGCGCGAGCACATCGACACGGTCTGCGTCGGGCGGACCCACGGCATCCACGCCGAGCCCACCACCTTCGGGGTCAAGCTGGCCGGCTTCGCGTTCGAGGCGCAGCGCAACCTGCGCCGGCTCGAGCGCGCGGTGGAGGGCGCCTCGGTGGGGGCGCTGTCCGGCGCGGTCGGCACCTACGCGGCCAACGGCCCCGAGCTGGAGGCGGACGTGCTGCGCCGTCTGGGCGTCGGCCGCGAGAACGTCTCGACCCAGGTGGTGCCACGCGACCGGCACGCCGAGCTCCTGTCGGCGATCGCCCTGGCCGGCGCCGGGCTCGAGCGCTTCACCACCGAGATCCGCCACCTCCAGCGCACCGAGGTGCGCGAGGTCGAGGAGCCGTTCAAGGCGGGCTCCCAGAAGGGCTCGTCGGCGATGCCGCACAAGCGCAACCCGATCACCGCCGAGCGCATCACCGGGATCGCCCGGCTGCTCCGCGGCTACGCCCAGGCGGGCTTGGAGGACGTAGCCCTCTGGCACGAGCGCGACATCTCGCACTCGTCGGTCGAGCGCGTCGCGCTGCCCGACGCCACGATCCTGCTCGACTACGCCCAGCACCGGGCCATCCGTCTGGTGGAGGGGATGGTCGTGCACGCCGACCGCATGCGGGCCAACCTCGAGGTCACGCACGGCGCCCTCTACTCGCAGCGGGCGCTGCTGGCGCTGGTGGAGGCGGGCCGCTCGCGCGACGAGGCCTACCGGATCGTCCAGGAGAACGCCCAGCGCGCCTGGGACGAGGGAACCCCGTTCCGCGACCTGCTCGCGGGCGCGGCGCCCGAGCTCGACCTCGACGAGATCTTCGATCCGGAGGCGTTCACGCGCCACGCGGCGGAGATCGTCTCCAGGCTGGACGAGATCGCCTAGACGAACAGCTCGGGCGGCGCCTGCTCGAGCGCCTCGGCGGCCGCGCGGCGGCCGGCCTCCTTGGCCTGGTCGAGCTGGTGGAACTCGAGCAGGCCGACACCGGCGTCGGACGGGACGATCAGCAGGTCGGCCTCGCGCCGGGCGCTCCGGGCCCCGGTCACGCCGCCCAGCAGGGCCACGCGGAACATCGTCTCGCCGATCGTGGGGACGCGCAGCTCCTTGTCGGGCCTGCCGTTCTCGCTCTGGCGGGCCGTGACGTCGGAGGCGAGCAGCCGGCCCTCCTCGTGCGAGAGCAGGTGCAACGGCAGGCCGTGCGCCACCGCGCCGTCCACCTGAAGCCGGCCCTGGAGCGGCAGCGGCGCCACCAGCCCGGGCAGGGACATGCTCGAGCCGACCGCGCCCCAAAGCTCGCCCGTGCGGTGGACGATCTCCTCGCCGCTCTTGAGGTCCGCCGCCACGCAGGCGAACTCGCGCGGCATCTCCTCGACCGTGCCGGGGAGCAGCCGCTGAATCGCCGCCTTGACCTTGTCGCCCTTTACCAGCGAGTGGCGCGGGATGCGGTAGTCGTTGAGCGGGTTGCGGCGCACCCACTCGTCGTAGACGCGGGCGTCGAGCTCGTCCGGCTCGAGGCCGGAGGCGAACAGCGCTCCGACCAGCGAGCCCATGCTCACGCCGGCCACGCGGTCGATCACCACGCCCGCCGCGACCAGCTCCTCGATCACGCCGACGTGGGCCAGCGCACGGGCGCCGCCGCCGGAGAGGACCAGACCGAGCGAGTGGCCTGTGAGGCGCCGGGCCACCGCGCCGAGCGAGCGGTCGAGCGTGTCGGGCTGGAGCACGTAGCGAGCCTGCGGGGCGAGCGCCTCGAGCCAGCCGGCCATGCTGCCGGGCGCGCCGGCGACCCAAAGCAGGTCGCGCTCGCGGAACGCCCCGTCCACGGCTCCGGGCGGCGCTTCGGGGCCGGCCAGGCAGAGCACACGGTCGGCCTGGCGCAGGCAGAGGGCTGTCCAGTCGTCGCGCGGGTCGGAGCTGCCGGACACGAGGAGGACGCGCTCGTACTCGCGCTCGAGCCGCTCGAAGGTCTCGACCGGGGCGTCCGCCGGGGCCTCGTCCAGGCGGGCGACCGGACCGTAGGTCGCGAGATTCCGCTCGAGCAGGTCCGCCACCTCGTCGAGCGGCGCTCCGCCGCCCAGCGGGACGAGGGCGAGGATCGACGGCAGGGCGCGGCCGGGGGGCGCGAGCGCCCGGCTCTCCTGGAGCTGGAGCGCCATCTCCCGCATGAGCGCGGAGCCGAAGCCGGGGTGCTCCTCGAGCAGGGCGTCGAAGTCCGTGCGGGTCAGCTCGAGGAGCTGGCTCTCGCGGCGCGCGCGCACCGACGCGGAGCGCGGCGAGCCGGCGACCAGGGCCAGCTCGCCGAGTACCGCTCCCGGGCCGAGCTCGCGCAGGGTCAGGACGTCGCCGTCGCGCTCCTGCACCACCTCGAGCCGGCCGGCGGCGACCACGAACAGGCTGTCGCCTGGGTCACCCTGGTGGAAGAGCCAGTCGCCCGCGTCGACGCGCCGGCCGTGCGCCCGCTCCGCCAGCTCGGCGCGCCGCTCCGACGGCAGCGGGGCGAACAGGGGCACCTCGTCGAGCAGCTCGGCCGTGGTGCGGGGTCGCGGCCGGGCCGGCGACGGGCGCGCCTGGAGCGACTGCTGGGACGGGAGCGAGATCGAGCTGCTGCGGCGCCTTTGCTCGCTCCGCTGGTCGACCGCGGTCTCCACTCGGCCAAGGGCCAGGGCTCCCGCGGCGAGGGCGACGAAGCAGCCCGCGGCGAAGATCCAGCCGCGGTCGAAGGCGTCGGTCAGCTCGGCGGGGGAGGGCGTACCCACGATCGCCACGAGCAGCGCCACGCCGAGCGCCGCCCCGAGCTGGCGGGCGATCGAGTTGAGCCCCGTGGCGGTGGCGAAGCGCCCGCTGGGGGCCGGAGCCACGGCCGTCGCTCCCACCACCGGGAACACGATGCCGGCGCCCACCCCGAGGATCAGCATCCCCGGCAGCCACTCGGACAGGAAGTGCGGGTGGGGCCCCACGCGGAGCGCCATGTAGGCCATGCCCGCCGCCCAGATCAGGCCGCCCACGAACAGCACCGCGCGCTCGCCGACGCGCTCCGCGAGCCGGCCCGCCGGGTTGGCCACGGCGGCGGCGACGAACGGCCCGGGCGTGAGCGCCAGGCCCGCGTCGAGCACGGAATAGCCCCATACCGAGGTCAAGAAGAGGACGTTGCAGAGCACGTAGGCGTAGAAGCCGGCCGCCCCGGCGAACGTGAGCAGGTTCGCCACCGACAGCGCCCGCACCCGCAGCAGGCCGAGGTCGATGATCGGCTCGCCGTGCCAGGTGCAGCGCCAGGCGAACAGCCCGACCACCGCGATCGCCGCGCCGAACGAGCCGACCACCCGCACGTTCGCCCAGCCCCAGTCCTGGCCCTTGACGATCGCGAGCGTGAGCAGCGCGGTGCCGGCCGCCAGCAGCAGCGCTCCC
>DASXBA010000126.1:0-4609 GCA_036406475.1 Thermoleophilaceae bacterium
GGGGAGGACTACGGGCGCGGCTCGCCGGAGGTTCGCGAGCGGGTCAACGTCGAGTTCGTCTCGGCCAACCCGACCGGGCCGATCACGGTCGCCTCCGGCCGCCACGCCGCCTACGGCGACTCGCTGGCACGGATCATCGACTTCGCCGGCCACGAGGTCGAGCGCGAGTACTACGTGAACGACCACGGCAGCCAGGTGCGCCGCTTCGGCGAGTCGATCCAGGCGCGGGCTCGCGGGGAGGAGCCGCCGGAGGACGGCTATCGCGGCAGCTACGTCGAGGAGCTCGCCTCGCGGATCGAAGACGCCGCCGAGGCCGACGTCGACGACCTGGCCCGGCGCGGCGTGGAGCTGATGCTCGACGACGTGCGCGGCACCCTCGAGCGCTTCCGGGTCCACATGGACCGCTTCTTCTCCGAGCGCTCCTTGCACGAGAAGGGGCTGATCGACGAGGTGATCGGCCTACTCGAGGAGCGCGAGCACGTCTACCCGCTCGACGAGGCCGTCTGGATGCGGACCACGACGTTCGGCGACGACAAGGACCGCGTCCTCATGCGCTCGACCGGCGAGTACACCTACTACGCCGCCGACATCGCCTACCACCTGGACAAGCTCCAGCGCGGTTACGACCGCGCGATCGCCATCTGGGGCGCCGATCACCACGGCCACGTCAAGCGGATGCAGGCGGCCTGGGAGGCGATCGGCGGCGACCCGCAGCGGCTCGAGCTCCTGATCATGCAGCTCGTGAACCTGCTCGAGGCCGGCCGCCGCGTGACGATGTCGAAGCGCGAGGGCGAGTTCGTGACCCTCGACGACCTGCTCGACGACATCGGCGTCGACGCCGCGCGCTGGTTCCTGCTCCAGCGCTCGCACGACACGACGATCGACCTCGACCTCGAGCTGGCCCGCCGCGAGACCGCCGAGAACCCCGTCTACTACGTGCAGTACGCGCACGCGCGAATCGCGTCGATCCTGCGCAAGGCGCGCGCCGACCGGGTCGAGGCGGCGCTGTCCGGCGACCTGGCCGCGAGCCCGGAGCAATGGCACCCCTCGGCGCGCGGGCTGATCAAGCGCCTGCTCGAGTTCCCGGCCGAGGTGCAGGACGCCTCCGCTCGCCGGGCGCCGCACCGCCTGACGGCCTACGCCCACGAGACCGCCCAGGAGTTCTCGGCCTTCTACCGCGACTGCAAGGTCGTCGGCGCCGCGGAGGAGGGCGGCGACGAGGACCTGCGGCTAGCGATCTGCGTACTGACGAAACGGGTGATCGCCCGCTCGCTGGACCTGCTCGGAGTAGGAGCGCCCGAGGAGATGTAACCCCTGAAAGAAAGGGGACGGGGCCCTTTTTTTCAGGCGGCTAGGTGTGCTCGGGCGGAGATGTGACCGTGAAAGAAAGGGGACGGGGCCCTTTTTTTCAGGCTAGATGTTCGAGAAGAAGTTGATCCCGAGGTCGTCCATCCACTTGAGCGCCTCGGAGTTCAGCCGCGTCAGCTCGTTCGTCACCAGCAGGACGCCCATCGCGATCAGCACCAGGCCCGAGATCACCGTGATCGCCGTGTAGTGGTTGCGGAAGAAGCGAAAGACGCCGGCGAAGGTGGAGAAGGCGAGGGCGCTCAGGATGAACGGAACCGCGAGGCCCAGGGCGTAGAACGCCAGCAGCACCCCGCCGTGGCCCACCGTGTCCTGGTTGCCCGCTGCGGTGAGAATCGCTCCGAGCGTGGGGCCCGTGCAGGGGAGCCAGGCCACGGCGAAGGCCAGACCGGCCACGATCGGGCCGCCGGTGTGGGCGCGCCGCAGCAGCGTCTCGGGGCGCCACTCGCGGTTGAGCATCGGGACGAACAACATCGCGATGAAGAGCACGCCCATGACGATCAGGACGATCCCCGACACCTGGCGCAGCAGCTGGCGATGGTCCTGGAGCGTCTGGCCGAGGCCCGTCGCGGTCATCCCGAGGGCGACGAACATCACGCCGAAGGCCAGGCAGAAGAGCAGCGCGGGCCCCAGGACCTGGGTCCTGCCGCGCCCCTCCTGGATGTCAGCGAACGAGACGCCGGAGATCGTCGAGAGGTAGCCGGGCACGAGCGGCAGCACGCACGGGGAGATGAAGGAGATGAAGCCGACGGCGAAGGCCGCGACGACCGTGGTGTCGACGCCCTCGGTCGCGATCACAGGTCGTAGCGCTCCATGTCGGCATCGAGGCGCTTGTTCGCCACCGGCGGACCGGTGGAGGCCGGCTTGCGCCGGCGGCGCCAGCGGGATGCGCCGAACGCCACGGCGACGGCGGCGAGCAGGATGGCCACGGCAGGTATTACGTAGACGAGGACGTCTCCGATCGAATCGTCGCCCTGGTCGCCGGGCAGCGCCAGGACGCGGTCGCCGTACTGGGCCACCAGCGCCTGCTTGATCTGGCTCTTCGAGCGGCAGCGGTCGATCTCGCGCTGGATGAAGGCACGCTCACGGTCGGCCTGGGGCGCCTCCTCGGCGAGGTTGAGCGGCGTGCCGCAGACCGGGCACATGACCTCGTCCTCGACGTCCCCGAGGCTGGTGCGCGGGCACGCCGCCGACGCGGCGGGCGCGGCCACGAGCAGCGCCAGCGCGGCCGCCAGGAGCAGCCGCCTCACGACCGTTCCTTGAGCAGCGGGTCGACCTGGCGGCGTAGGAAGGCCTCGTCCACCGGGCCGCGGCGGCTGGCCGCGATCCGACCGTTGCGGTCGATCACGAACGTCTCGGGGTAGGCGATGACGCCGAAGTCGTCGAGCGTGTCGCCGCCCTTGTCCTTGAGCATCGGATAGCTGAGCTTGTACTGGCGCGCGAAGGCCGTCGCGTCGGAGGAGACGTCGAGCACGTCCACCCCGAGCACCGTCCCGTCATGCCGCGTCAGCCGCCGGTGCCAGCGCTCGAGCAGCGGCGACTCCTTGCGGCAGGGCACGCACCACGACGCCCAGAAGTTGAGCACGACGACCTTTCCGCGCATCGCTGCGAGCGAGCTGCGGCCGTCGCCCGACAGCCGCGGAAGGTCGAGCGCGGGCGCCTTCTTGCGCTCGCCCTTTGCGATCGCATGCTCGATCCCGCGGTCGGGCTTGTTGGCGCTGAGCCCGTACGCGAGCAGCCCCACGAGGGCCGCGACGCCGAGGATCACGGCGATCGGAATGGGGGAGAGAACCCGCCTCATACGAGCCAAACGAAGGGTAGAGCGGGTCTAGAATGGGCCGCCGCAGACGCGGACGTAGCTCAGTTGGTAGAGCGTCGGCTTCCCAAGCCGAAGGTCGCGGGTTCGAGACCCGTCGTCCGCTTCCATCATCCCTGCCGGACAACACGTTTCAACGGGCATTAGAATGACGAGGCATGACCGATGAGCGGTGTGACCTGCTCTGCCTCGACCTCCCTCGCGCGGAAGAAGTCCGCGCGGAGCTTCCGAACCAGGCCGAGCTCGAGCGGTCTGCCCGCCGGGCGCAAGCCCTGGCCGATCGCACGCGCCTGAGCGTGGCCGCGGCGCTGGCCGAGGGCGAAGAGCTCTGTGGCTGCGATCTCGCGTGGGTGCTCGGCCGCGCCCAAAACCTCGTGTCGCACCACCTTCGGGCGCTGCGCGAGGCGGGTCTCGTGGCCTCGCGGCGCGACGGCAAGACCGTGATGCACTCGCTGACTCCCGAGGGTCGGGCGCTCCTCGAGTCCGTCCTTGCGGCGCAGGTGTCGGCGTGACCGTCGAGCTTCCGGTCGCCCACGCGCGAGCACCCGAACGCGACCGCCTCGTTCGCCGCGCACGCCTCCTCGCCTGGCTCGGGATCGGCTGGCACGGCGTGGAGGCGACGATCGCGATCGCCGCCGGCGGGGTTGCGGGCTCGATCGCCCTGGTGGGCTTCGGCGCCGACAGCCTCGTCGAGAGCGCTGCCGGCCTCATCCTGATCTGGCGCTTCGCGGGGACGCGGGCCGGCTCGGACTCGGCCGAGCGCCGGGCTCAGCGGCTGATCGGCGCGAGCTTCTACCTCATCGCCGGCTACGTCGCCGTCGAGGCAGTCAGGACATTGGTCGTCGGCGACCGGCCCGATGTGAGCTGGGTCGGGATCGGCCTCTCGGCGGTGACGCTTGCGACGATGCCCCCGCTCGCCATGGCCAAGGCGCGGGTTGGCGAGCGCCTCGAGTCGTCCGCCACGAAGAGCGAGGGGCGTCAGAACATGCTCTGCGCCTATCTCTCCGCCGCCTTGCTCATCGGGCTCGTCGGCAACGCGGCGCTTGGGCTGTGGTGGCTCGACCCGACGGTCGCACTCCTGATCGCGGGAGTCGCTGTCAGGGAGGGTCGCGAGGCCTGGCGGGGTGAGAGTTGCTGCGCCGCACCGGTGACCGTCGCCGGCGGCGCCTGCGAACACGATTGCTGCGACTAACGGCCCCACCCGGCGCGCCCCCGGAACCGCTCGGGTAGCTTTCCCGCCACCATGCGGAGGAGAGCTGCGGCAGGGGCGATCGCGGCGGCGCTGGCGCTTGTCTGTGCGCCGAGCGCCATGGCTGCCGTTCAGCCGTATGGCACCACCGACGCCGGTGGCTTCCGCAACGTGCTGCCGCCCGGTGAGCAGGGCGGGGACAACGCGCTCGACCTCGCCCAGTTCGAGGCGCTCGGCAA
>DASXBA010000127.1:0-5088 GCA_036406475.1 Thermoleophilaceae bacterium
CGTGAACCCGTCGCGCGACCTCTTCGCCAATTTCGACCGCATGCGGCGGGAGATCGACGAGCTGTTCGGCGACGTCTTCGAGCGCTCGACGGGCTTGCGCGGACGCGGCTTCTCGCCCCCGGTCGACGTCTTCTACCGCGACGACCCGCCGCGGGCGATCGTCAAGGCCGACCTGGCCGGCGTCGACATCGACAACGTCGCGCTCGAGATCCGCGGCCGCCAGCTCTTGATCGCCGGCGAGCGGCGCTCGACCGACGCCGAGGGCTGCGTCTACCAGCAGATCGAGATCGAGCACGGTGCCTTCCGCCGGCTCGTGGAGCTGGGCGTCGACGTTGTCTCGGAGGAGGCCAGGGCGAGCTACGAGGACGGGCTGCTGCGCGTCGAGATCCCGCTGCACCAGCGCGAGGAGCAGGTGCGCCGCGTGCCCATCGAAGAGGGCGAGCCCGAGTGAGCATCGACATCCCCTCCTCGAACGGCGAGTCGCGTGAGGCGCCGGTCCGCACCGAGCTCCCGGAGGCGCTGCCGATCCTGCCACTCCGCGAGAGCGTCCCCTTCCCCGAGACGCTCACGCCGCTCGCGATCGGGCAGGAGCGCTCGATCAAGCTGGTGAACGACGTGCTCGGCGGCAACCGGATGCTCGCGATGGTCGCCTCGCGCGACCCGGAAAACGAGAACCCCGGCCCGGACGACCTCTACGACGTCGGCGTGGCCGGCGTGGTCGCGCGGATGCTCAAGGTGCCGGACGGCAGCCTCCGGATCCTCGTCCACGGCGCCCAGCGGGTGGAGATCGGCGACTACGTCGCCACCGACCCCTACCTCGTCGCCCGCGTGACCGAGGCGCCGGACGAGCTGACGCCGTCGCCGGAGCTGGAGGGGCTCCACCGCAACGTGCAGAGCACGTTCTCCCACATCATCCAGGAGGTCCCGTACCTGCCCGAGGAGCTGCAGCTCGCGGTTGCCAACCTCGAGGACCCGGCCGAGCTCGCGCACATGATCGCCGGGGCGCTGCGCATCTCCACCGAGGAGAAGCAGCGGCTGCTCGAGGAGCGCGATGTGGCCAAGCGGCTGCGGCTGCTCTCCGAGCTGCTCGCCCGCGAGCTCGAGCTGGTCGAGATCGGCACCAAGATCCAGTCGCAGGTCCAGTCGGAGATGGAGAAGGGCCAGCGCGAGTACTTCCTCCGCCAGCAGCTCAAGGCGATCCAGGAGGAGCTCGGCGAGGTCGACGAGCAGCAGGCGGAGGCGGCCGAGCTGCGGGAGCAGATCGAGGCGGCCGGGCTTCCCGACTATGCGCTGAAGCAGGCCGAGCGCGAGCTCGAGCGCTTCGAACGCCTGCCGCCGCAGGCCGCCGAGCACGGGGTGATCCGCACCTACATCGAGTGGCTCGCGTCGCTGCCGTGGTCCAAGTCCACGGAGGACAACCTCGACTTGAAGCACGCGCGCGAGCAGCTCGACAGCGACCACTACGACATCGACAAGGTCAAGGACCGCATCCTCGAGTTCCTCGCCGTGCGCAAGCTCAAGCCGGACGCGCGCTCGTCGATCCTCTGCTTCGTCGGCCCGCCCGGCGTGGGCAAGACCTCGCTCGGGCGCTCGGTGGCAGAGGCGATGGGCCGCAAGTTCGAGCGGATCTCGGTGGGCGGCGTCCGCGACGAATCCGAGATCCGCGGCCACCGCCGAACCTACATCGGGGCCATGCCGGGGACGATCGTGCGCGCGATGCGCGATGCCGAGTCGAACAACCCGGTGCTGATGATCGACGAGATCGACAAGATGGGCGCGGACTTCCGCGGCGATCCGTCGAGCGCGATGCTCGAGGTGCTCGACCCCGAGCAGAACACGAGCTTCCGCGACCACTACCTCGACCTGCCGTTCGACCTCTCGCACGTCTTCTTCATCACCACCGCCAACCTGCTCGACCCTGTGCCGCCGGCGCTGCGCGACAGGATGGAGGTGATCGAGCTCTCGGGCTACACGCACGAGGACAAGCGCGAGATCGCCAAGCGCTACCTGGTGCCCCGCCAGATGGAGCGCAACGGCGTGGGCAGGTCGAAGATCGAGTTCACCGACGGGGCGATCGACACGGTCATCGACGGCTACACCCGCGAGGCCGGCGTCCGCAACCTCGAGCGCGAGATCGGCTCGATCTGCCGGAAGGTGGCGCGGGAGTTCGCGGAGGGCCGCCGCAAGTCGAAGCGCACCATCCGGGAGAAGACCGTCGTCGAGCTGCTCGGCAAGCGGCGCCACCAGCCGGACGTGCAGCGTCGCACCGATGTCCCGGGCGTAGCCACCGGGCTCGCCTGGACTCCTGTCGGCGGCGACGTGCTATTCGTCGAGGCCACCGCCTATCCCGGCGAGGGCAGGCTGCAGATCACCGGCCAGCTCGGCGACGTGATGAAGGAGTCGGCGGGCGCCGCGCTCTCGTACGTGCGCCGCAACGCCGGCGCCCTGACGGGCGGCGAGCTGCCCGACAGCTGGTTCAAGGAGAACGACATCCACATCCACGTCCCCGCCGGCGCGATCCCCAAGGACGGCCCCAGCGCCGGCGTGACGATGATCACCGCGCTCGCCTCGCTCGTCACCGGCCGGCCCGCGCGCGCGGACTCGGCGATGACGGGGGAGATCACGCTCACCGGGCAGGTGCTCCCGATCGGCGGGCTGAAGGAGAAGTCGCTCGCCGCCCAGCGCGCGGACATCAACAGGGTGATCATGCCGCGCCGCAACGAGCCCGACATCGACGACATCCCGCAGCACCTGCGCAAGGAGATGGAGTTCGTCCCGGTCGACTCGGTGGACGAGGTGCTCGCCGCGGCGCTCGAGCCGGACGAGCCCGCGAAGCTCCGTCGCGACGGCCGCGCGAGCGCCAGCGCCAGCCGCCGGCGCACCCGCGAGCCGGTGGCCGCGCGCCGAACCGACTGAGCCCATCCCCTAAAGCCGCTAGTTCCGGGCAACCCGATCTGGGTATGGTTACCCCCTGCGGGCGTCCCGCCCGCAGTCTGATGGCGAGCGGCGCCGTCCCGGCGCCGACCTAGCAGCCAGCGATCCGAGGAGAGAAATGGCAGCTAAGAAGAAAGCCGCGAAGGCCGGAGCCGGAGCGGTGGCCGCTGGGCAGGCGATTCGCACCAACGAGTACATCCAGCGGCTGATCGAGGACGAGGACCTGCGCGACAACCTGAAGACGGCGTACGAGTCGGCCAGGAAGGCGTACTCGCGCATGTCGAACGGCAAGGGCCCCGTCCGGTCGCTGACCGAGGACAAGAAGACGCAGAAGGAGCTCCGTGAGGCCGCGACCTCGCTTCGCGAGGCGGCCGACTCCTTGCGCGGGAAGAGGAAGAAGCGGCGTCGCGGCCGCTTGCTCCTCATCGGGCTCGTTGGCGCGGGTCTCGCTCTCGCCATGAGCGAGGGTCTCCGCAAGAAGGTCCTCGACGCGCTGTTCGGCGCCGAGGAGGAGTTCGAGTACACGGCAACGACCACGCCGGAACCGGCTTCGAGCGAACCGGTCGGCACCGCCTAGCGGGCCCCACCGGATCGCGAGCTTTGGGAGAGGGCGCCTATCGGCGCCCTCTCTCGTTGGGCCTTCGGTGGTTGGCCGGCCAGCTAGACTGGCGGCGCGATGGAGGCATCGGTTGAAGCCCCACGCAAGCTCGAGGGAGAGAAGGCGCAGCGGATCATCGCGGCCATGCGAGCGAGCGTGGCCAAGCGCGGCGCGGCCGCCTCGACCTTCGACCACGTGGCCCGCGAGGCCGGCGTCTCGCGCGGGCTGCTGCACTACTACTTCGGCTCCAAGGAGCGGCTGCTCGTCGAGGTCGTCCGCCACGACTGCGACGTCAAGATCGAGGCGATGGAGGAGCGGCTGGCCAAGGCAGACTCGGTCGACGCGATCGTCCAGGCGCTCGTCTACGGCCTCGAGGAGTTCGTGGAGCACGAGCCCGGCAGCCAGGCCGTGACCTACGAGATGCTGAGCGCGTCCCGCCACAGCGAGGAGATCCGCGCCGAGCTGGCCGAGCTCTACCGCCGCTGGCGCAGCCACCTGGCCGACGCCCTGCGCGACAAGGAGCGCGAGGGCGTGATCGACCTCCAGTCCGAGCCCGAGTCGGTCGCAGCCGTGCTCTTCGCCCTGGGCGACGGCTTCGGAATCCAGCTGAGCTCCGACCCCGGCTGGGAAAGCGGGCCGGCGTTCGAGCTCGGCGTCCGTACAGCGCGGCGCCTGCTCGGCGCCAGGCAGTAGGGCCTACGACCCTGCCCCTGTCGCATCTGCGACCGCGTGGATACGACGCGTCGCGTCGACCTGAACGAACTGCGGCTGGGTAGGACGGCGACCTGGACGCGGTGAACGTCCCGGGGTGCCCCCTAGAGCCGGTATTGCGGGACGTTCACCTCGGATGGGGCCTCATTTGCGGGCGGAGCCCTTCCCCCTACCCAGCCCATTCGCCGCGCCCGCAGGGCGGCTCATTCCACGCAATCGCAGATCCCACCTGTGACCGACCTCACATAGCGCAGCGCCCACTGCGGGATCCTTGGCTGGCCGGCCAAACAGGGAGAGCCAAGGAATGCAGGGGGCGATGGACAGGTTGGAGGGGTTTCTCGAGCGGCGCCGCTGGTACGTGGTCGGCGCCTGGATCCTCGCGCTGGTGGCCGCGGCTCCGTTCGCGGCCAAGCAGACCGACCACCTGACGGCCGGCGGCTTCGACGTCCCGGGCTCTTCGTCGCAGGTCGTCGACCGCAACCTCGCGCGCTTCGACGGGGCGCGCAGCCAGAACCTCGCCGTGGTCATCGCGCGACGGCCCGGCGCCACGACCGCCGGCGTCCGCTCCGAGCTCGACCGCGCCGCGAGGATAGCGGCCCGCCTCCCACACGCCTCGGTTCCCGACGCCGCGCTCGCGCGCGCCAAGCGGCAGGCCGCCGGCGCCTCGATCGTCGTCCTCCCGATCAGGACCTCGGGCACCCTCGACGACACCGCCGACCTCGCGGTGGACATGCGCGACGACCTGCTGGCGAGCGACGCCAAGGGCGATCACGTCGAGCCGCACCTCGTCGGGCAGCAGGCGCTGTGGGCGGGGATGCAGGACCTGTCCAAGGAGGACCTCGCGG
>DASXBA010000128.1:0-9334 GCA_036406475.1 Thermoleophilaceae bacterium
AAGAACTGGAAGCAGTGGCTGCGCGGAAGCGCGCTGCACAAGGCGGTGCATGCCGGCCCGGGCGGGAGCACGTTCGTGAGCCCACCGACCACTCCGAGCACTTTGCAAAACCGGACGCGAGCCTAGGCGAGCGACAGCCGACCGCGCCCGCCTACCGGCGCGCCCCGCTGACGCGCAGCTCGTCGTTCGCCTGGTCCTCGATCGGCGCTGCGCCCGACTCCTGCGACAGGTAGAGCGACGCTCGTAGTGCCTCCAAGGCGGCGTCTTCGCGGCCCTGGGCCCGTAGTGTCGCGCCCAGCTCCGCGAGAGAGCGCGCGTGCTCGACCTGCGCTCCGGCGGTGTTCAGGACTTCGACCGCCTCGCGCAGCAGCTCGAGGCGGCGATCCGAGTCCTCGAGGAGGGCTGCAGTGCGAAGGGACAAGCCCAGCGGCCGAGGCGCGCCGAACGCTCGCGACAGCTTCAGCTCCTCGTTCGCCAGCGCCAGGGCCTCGTCGCGCCTACCCAGCTCCGCGAGCGCCCGCGCGGCGGTGGAGCGCCAGGGAACGAGCGCTGGGTTGTGCTCGCCCATGGCCTCCTGACGTCGTCCGGACTCGGTCAGGTCATCGAGCGCCAGCTGCCACTCCTGACGCGCGAGGTACAGCTCCCCGCGCGAGAAGAGCAGCACGTTGCAGGTGTAATCGTCCGGGAAAGATCCCGGCGGTCCCCACAGATCCGCCTGCGCTATCGCGGCGTCGGCTTCGTCGCGGCGCCCGAGGTCGAGCAGGGTCCTGACGAGCGTGCTCGTGACTCCTGGCACGCCGGTTGGCCAGGCCTCCTCATAGAACGCGAGGGCGTCCCGCGCGTCGGCCTCGGCGCCCGCGAGCGACCCGGCGTGGTAGCGGGCCTCGGCGCGGAAGGCCACTGCCACCGAGGCGAGGAAGTACGCGCCCCTGCGGCGCCCGTCCTCCAGAACGTCGGTCAGCGTCCGCTCCGCCGCCTTCAGCTTCCCGGCCGCGACCAGCGCACGAGCGGCGTGAAGAACCGTGTAGTCGCCCACCGGCGCAGGTGCGAGCTGCAGGCGTTCGATGGCCCGCTCGGCAAGCTCGGCGGCCCGCTCCGCGGACTCTCCCGTCATGACCATCTCGACAGCGACCCCGGCCAGCTCGGCCGGCCGGTCGGCGGCGCCCTCCTCGACACGGTCGCGCAGGCGCTGCGCATGGTCCGACGCGCGCACCCGGGCTCCCAGGCTCATTCGGCTCACGCTCACGAGATGCGCCTCGACGTACGACCGGAGGTCCGGGTCTGCGTCGCGCCCGTCCTCGAGCGCGCGGTCCAGGCAATCAACGCCCTCTACCGCCCGGCTCTCGCTGCTGAGCAGCGACGCGAGCAAGAGCGCCACGCGCAGGCGAGCGTCAGCGTCGGGTGTCGCATCCATCGCGAGGCGGAGGTGCTCGATCGCGTCGGCGGTCGCCAACGAACCGGCCTCCGCGGAGCCGAGCTCCAGCAGGATGCCGGCTCGGAGCGCGCTCGCCGGCGGCTCGTCGAGCGCACGGCGCAGGTAGCCCACGGCGGCCTCAGGTGCGGCCCGCCTTGTGGCTTCTCGCGCGGCAGCCATCAGCTGCTCGCACGCCCACTCGGAGCCCTCCGGCTCGGCGGCCATCAGCTGGGCGGCCACCCGCTCCGGCGGCGCGCCCTCAGAGGCGAGAAGGCGCGCGAGAAACCTGTGTGCCGCGGTTCGGGATGCGGACGGGATGCTTTCGTAGACGGCCGTCCGGACGAGCGGATGCTGAAAAGCGAGCGGACGCCCGTTCCGAAGGACGCCGGCACTTGCCAGCACGTCCGCGGCCTCGGCGGCAGTCGGCACGTCCAGGCCGGCCACCTCGGCAGCCACCCTGAGCAAGGCCCCGGCACCCACGAGCGCCGTCGCTTTTGCCAATTCGCGCGCGCGGTCCGGTAGGCCGGCGATGCGTGCCTGGACGGCAAGGGCCACGCTCCCCGGCACGATCTCGCCGACGGCCTCGGCTCGAGGCCGCTCGAGCTCGCTCAGGCTGCGCACGAGCTCGCGCAGGAAGAAGGGGTTCCCGCGGGCGGCAGCGTGACAGGCGCGGCAGAGGTCCTCGTTCGCGTCGCCCAGTGCCTGGCGCACGACCTTGGTCGTGCCGGCCTCCGTGAGCGGACGCAGGCGCAGCACGGTTGCCGGCCCGCCGCTCATCGCGAGCGGCACGAGCTCGCTGCCACCCGATTCGCCGGATGGGCGCGAAGCCGCCACGACGAGCACGCGCATGTCCAGGAGGCGATGAGCCAAAAACGAGAGGAAACGCAACGAGGCGGGGTCGGCCCAGTGGGCGTCGTCTATGAGGAGCGCCAGGGGCCGCCGGTCGGAGAGGTTCGCCGTGAGCCGCTGCAGACCGTGCAGAGCTGCGAAGGCCGTCTCCGGTCCGGCGTCGGGGGGATCGGGGCCGACGTCGAACAGGCGACCCGCGAATCCAGCCTCGCCCTCGAACGCCCACGCCGCCACCTCGGGATCCGCGAGCGCGCGCCCGAACAGCTGCCTCACGACGCCGAAACCGAACTCGCGCTCGAGCTCCGACCCACGGGCCGTGAGCACGTGCATCCCGCCGGCCGAAGCGATCTCCTGCGCCGCCTCCAGCACGCTCGACTTGCCAATGCCCGCCGGGCCCTCCACGTGGACAAGACGCCCGCTTCCCGAGACGACCTCGGTAATTGCCGCATCGATCGCCTCGAGCTCGGAGGAGCGCTCCAACAGCGCCTCGAACCGATCCGATAGCGCCGCCGGGCCGAGCTGCGGGGCCTCGGAATCGGTCTCCTTCGGCAACTCGCCGACCAGCCCTCGCGTCTCGGGCGAGGGGGCGATCCCGAGTGATATGCGCAGCCGCTCACGCAAGCGCTCGTAGGTCGTAACGGCCGCCCCATGGTCTCCCGTGGCGGTCAGCAGCCGGATCAGCTCGGCGGCGGCCTGCTCTGACTGAGGCTCGAGCTCGACGCGCCGGCGGCTCCACCGGACGGCCGTTTCCAGATCGCCGGCGCTCTGCGCCTCAGCCGTGAGCCGGCCGAGGAGCTCGCTGACCCGCTCCCGATGCCGGTCGCGCGCCTCGTACACCCAGTCCTCGTCCAGCTCTCGCAGCAGCTCGCCCTGTCCGAGCCCAACCGCCTCGGCAAGCCGTCCCTGCTCGGCGAGGCGCTCCATCTCCCCGACATCGACCCAGGCATCCGGCAACCCGACAGCGGTTCGCGTGGCCACGAGCGATCCGTCGACCGCCGGGCCGAGGGCCTTGCGCAACTCTGTGAGGGCCACCCGGAGGCTTGCCCGCGCGCTCTGCTCGAGTACGTCCGGCCAGAACGTGCCGGCGACCTTGGTCCGCGGATGGACCCCCGGATTCAGCGCCAGCCAGGCGAGCAACGCCTTGCCCCGCCGGCTTTGAGGAAGCTCGCGTCGCCGGCCATCGACTTCGGCGGCGAGTCCATCTATCAACCGGACCCGAAGCAATGCAGGACGAGCGCTGGGCACTGCCTGATCGAGCGTACCCCTGACCGCGCCTCAACCGCAAGTCGCGCATTTGCGGTGGCAGAACGGTGTGGTAACGGAAGGATGAGACGGTCGGAGCGGACTCGAACGAGAAATACGACTGAACTCTCGAAGAGCGATTCTTGTCTGCGCGATCGCCGTCGCGCTCACGGTGTGGGTGTCTCTCGCGCCAGCCGCTTCAGCACTGGTCCCAGCCGGAAACCTGATCCGGAACGGCAACGCGGAGAGCGGGACAGGTGCGACCGACTCCACGACAACCGCGCCGTCGCCGATTCCCGGTTGGACGACGTCCGCGAACTTCACCGAACACTTCTATGCCACCACGCAAGCGCCGGACGGCTTTCCCGATTCCGACGTCAGCGCATCGATCGGCGGGGGCAACCAGTTCTTCGCCGGAGGTCCGGGCATGGGGTCGCTCCCAAACACGTCCGAGGCGGCAACCCAGGACCTGAACGTCTCCCAGGCTGCCCCGGAGATCGACGCCTTGAGGGTGACCGCGACCCTTTCCGGATGGCTCGGCGGCTACCAGTCGCAAGCCGACAGCTCAAAGGTCAAAGCGAGCTTCCTCGACGGCGCCGGAAAAGCACTGGGTCAGGTGACGATCGGCCCGGTCACGGCGTCCGAACGTGGGAACACGACGACGCTCAAGCACCGCTCCGCCAACGCCCGCGTGCCACGAATGACCAGGACCATCCGGGTGACGCTCACGATGGCCAAGCCCTCCGAGGACACGACCTACAACGACGGCTACGCGGACAACATCGGCCTCTCGCTTACCGCCGCGCCCGTGGCCCGTGCGCCTTCCGGTGCCGCGCGACTGACGGCGAGGCTCCGGGTCACACCGAATCCGACCTGTGTCGGGACGTTGACCAGAGCCGATGGGAGCGCGTCCTCGGGTCCCGCGCCGATCGTCAGGTACGACTTCTATTACACCGAGCACTTCGATGTGGCCGAATGGGAGCCGGAGACCGGACGCCTCTACCCCAACCCGCATATCGGCAGCAACTATCTTGGCGGTCAGGTCTGGGCCGATCGAGAACGCTTCAGCGGCCTTCCGGTTCCTCCAAGCAGGCGCATCCAGTTCGGGGCACCGGCATTCGGCGCCGCGAGCGAGCCCCCGGTGGTCACGGACCACATCGGCTGGAACCTGACCGTGTGGTGGTTCTACTACCACCCGGGAAGGCCGGGCTACCCGCATACCGACTGGGTTGAAGACCTCATCTTGGGGCCCGGCCGCAGCGATGGCCTCCTCCTGAACCTGACTGTGACCGATGCACGGGGCGCGACTGACTCCACCTCGGTACCCGTGAACTTCGTCGAGCACGTCGCGGGCCGCGGTCACAAGGAACAGGCGACCGGATACGGCCACAAGAAGTGCCCGAAGGTCGATTCCTACCTTTCCAGCGTTGCGCGAGCAAAGCGCCCCGTACTTACTCGTCGGAGCGTGACGCTCGACGTCAAGTGCCCGTCCGCGATGTCCTGTTTCGGGACGGCTGAGATCCTGACCTCCCGCGCCCTGAAGCGACGGGCGGCTCACAAGTCGGCGTCCCACCGAAAGCTGTCGCGCAAGAAGAAGGCACGTGCCCGGTTCTCGAAGGCCGAGCTCGCGCTTGGGTCGTTCGTGGTTCCAAGCCACAAGACCAAGCGGATCGCCCTGAGGCTTACCAAGAGAGGGCGCCGGTTGCTTCGCCACCGCCGGCGCGCAAAGGTTCGCCTGAGGCTGACGTCTTTTGGCGCGGACGGTCGACGGCACAGGCGGACAAAGGTCGTCGTCATCAAGCGCGCCAGGCACGCCCGGCCGCGGAGGTAGCGGTGCGTCGTACAGAACGTCAGTTGCGACTCGGGACGCCGGCCCTCCTACTCCTGGGCTCCGCGCTGCCCATCCTCGCCGGGACCGCCGATGCCTCCATCCCGGCCGGCAACCTGATCAGGAACCCTGGTGCAGAGGCGGGATCCGGCTCGGGTACCGGTCTTGCCGTGCTCAAACCCGATGGCTGGGAACGCAACCCGATGTTCTCGCCCCGGGCAACGGTCGTCCGCTACGGCGCTCCCGATTTCCCCACCGCCGCGCAGGGCGCCGCCCTCGGCGGCGGCCGTAATTTCTTCGCGGGCGGCCCCACCACGACCGACGGCAAGGACAACGATTCCTCGGCGTATTCGTATGCCGATCTAGTTCAGTACGTGTCGCTACCGGGCTCCGCCACGCCCGAGATCAGCGCAGGTCAGGTGCAGGCCACCCTCTCGGCTTGTCTAGGCGGTTACCGCGACCAGGACGACCGGTCGAACGTCTACCTGTCCTTCTTCGATGGCGGGGGCAAGCTCCTTCCGGGGGGCGTGACCCTGGGGGGCCCCGACGCGCGGAGCCGCGGCGACAAGACCACGCTTGAGCCCGGCGGCATCACCAGGCCCGTGGACCGAAAGGCGACGACCGCGAGGGTCACCCTCACGTTCATTCGAAAGAGCGGCAAGGGGACCTACAACGACGGCTACGCGGACAACCTGAGCCTCAATCTGAGCCGAAACGGGACCTTCGTCCCGGAACCGACCTGCACCGCAAGGGCAGGCAACGGGCACGCACCGGGGGTCAGCACTCCCACGGGTGGCCCCGTCGGCCATGTCCTCCGTCTCGGCCATGGCGGGACCCTCGTCGGCAAACGGGTCGTGCTGGCGCTTCGCTGTCTCAGGCACGACTCACGCTGCAACGGGCGTCTGCGATTGACGATTCGTCAGCGCGTTCGGCATGCCGGCAAGGGCAAGAAGCGGACGCGACAGGTGACGATCGGCCGCGCTGGCTACTCGATACCGGCGCGGGCCAAGAAGAACGTCGCGGTTCGGCTGAATCGCAAAGGGAGAGTGCGTCTCGTGCCGCTCTCCCGCAAGCGGCTGCGACGCCTCCACCTCACAGCGGTGATGCGCCTGGGCAGCGAGACCGTCCGAACGGGCTTGCGCCTTCGGCGTGGCCGTCAGGGCCACCGGAGCCATCAACGTCAGCGGGAGCGCACCTGAACAGATTGGGCGACCCAGAGGAGGACTCATGTCAAAGACCCTGCTGCTTGCGGTGATCGTCACTGCCGCGTTGTCCAGCTCAGCGAGCGTGGTTGCAATGCGAGTGGCCGATCCCACTCCCGCCGGGGCGGCCAGCGCGCACGCCAGCAGAAAGATCACGTCACGCACGCTCTACAACCGGCTCGGCAAGACGCTCGCCAGGCTCCGCACGACCGACGGCAAGGTCTCCGACATCGACGACGCGATCTCCGATCCGAATCATGGCCTCGAGGCGCTGGCGAAGAAGATCGACGGCGTGAGCGCGGGCCAGGGCGGGCTCAGCAAGGGGATTGGAAACGTCCTCTACGACGTCGGCGGGATCTACGACGGCCAGCGAATCTCGCAGCTGGTAATGCGGATCTACCAGTGCGTCATACAGAACGTGAGCTGCCCGTAGGTAGCCGCTACGAGAGCGCGAGCTGATGCGTCCCCGCGGGGACGTCTACGACGACCGTATCCGGGGCGGTCCGAATGACGGCCACGGGTGCGCCGTCGATCAGTGCGCGGGGTAGCCGGCCCCAGGTGCCCTTCAGCGCGAGACGCAGCGGCTTCTCGGTCGCGATCGATCCGGACATGGGCCGCCGCGGGTCGAGGCGCATGCGGCCGGTATCGAGCGCGACGGCGGTGGCGCCGCTCAGCTTGGCCGTGAAGCCGTTGGCTCGTGGGCCCGACGCTGCGGTCGGCTTCGTCCACGCCTGTCCCGTCATCGCGTAGGGACCGGTTTGGTCGGGCGTCGCCGGTCCTCCGGCCTCGGGGACCAGCCCGTGCGGGGGATCGGGCATGGCCAGGGACTTGGCGTCGATCCGCGCGGTGCCCTTCTCCTCGTCGGCCGGGGTGAGGCCCGACACCCAGTAGGCGCTGTCGAAGCTGAAGTCGAGCGGCACCCCGTCCGACTGCACGCGCTCCACCGAGCGCTCCATCGGCATGCTGCGGATGAAGGTCACGCTCGGGGGGGTCGGGTCGCGCACGAAGCGGTGCTCGTAGCGGGCGCCGTCGGCCCACTGGTCCTGGATCGGCGGGCCGTAGTGCTCCTGTGCGGGGAACAGGTAGAGGCGGTAGCGATAGCCGAGCTCGCGCAGCCGGTTGGCCTGCACGAGCACGCCGCTCACCGGGACGAGCTCGTCGGCCGCTCCCTGGTAGATCGCCAGCGGCACCCAGCGGAGGTTGTCGAGGAGCGGCTCCGTGTACTCGGCGCGCGGGTCGCCGCCGTTGGCGCTCGTGTAGCAGGGGGTTTCCCCGTCGGCTTCGAGGTTGTCGCAGCCGGGCACGTCGACGCCGGTGTAGGCGCCCTGCGTGGGCGGGCCGGACGCGGGCAGGCCGGCGGCGAAGCGGTCGGGCTGGAGGATGCTCAGCAGGTAGGTCGCCCAGCCGCCCATCGAGTGGCCGGAGATGTACTCGCGGTCGCGGTCGACGCTGAAGCTGCGGTGCACGTCGGCCCACACCTCCTGGTAGTCGACCTGGCCCTTGCCGACGTACCAGCGGCTCGTCCCGCGCCCGCTCGGCGAGACGACGATCGTGTCGAGGTCCTCGCCCTCGTCCTTGAAGATCCTCGGGACGGCCGCCGCAGCGATGTGCGCGTTGCCGCCGCGGAAGTGGAACCACCACTGGACCGGCGATGTCTTGTCGGGGCGGTAGGCCGTCGGCAGGTATATGCCGTAGTGCTGGGTGACGCCGTCCTCGCCCTTCTCCTCCGAGACTTTTTCGGACGACTGGAAGATGCGGTCGTGGTAGTAGGGCCCAGGCTGGTAGCGCTCGTTGGCTCCCTGGGACAGCTTGGTCAGCGATACCGCGTGGAAGAACGGGTCGATCGTGCCGTCGTGGAGCGAGAACGCCTGCTGCTTGTCCCACCAGTCGCGGCTCGGCTCGTCCTCGCGGAAGGCGACGTTGGCGAGGTTGGCGTTCAGGCCGAGGTCCTTGAGGTGGTCGCCGTCGGCGATGCCAGTCGCCGCGGCGATGTTGAAGTCGCTTGGGAGATTTGCGATCGCCGCGCGCGGGATCTTCGCCTCGAGGGCGTTGACGTAGCCGTCCGGGTTCGCCTTGGTCGAGCCGTCGGGAAGCTTCTCGGTCTTGCCCGTCGTGAGGTCGGCGATCTGGCCGCCGTCCGGCGTGAGCAGCAGCGCGTACTCGGCCTTGCTCGAATGGATGCCGCTGTTGAAGGGCACGTCGTGCTGGGCGTCACCCGGCGCCGTGTCGAGCAGAACGAGCAGGGCGGTCTTCGCCGGGGCGGTCATCGTGGTCGTGCGCGCGAGGACCCAGAGGTCGTTGGCGTCGGCGCCTACGTGGAGCTCGGAGAGGTCGGCCTGATCCTGGCGCTCGAGGTCGCCGTAGTGGGTCGCGAGGTTGTAGCCGGGCGTCGGGATCCCAAATTCACCGGGCAGGTACTGCACCGCCGGATCGAGCCGGTAGATCTCCGGGACGGTCGGCTCGACGGCGTCCTGAGCGGCGAGCCGCTGCTCGTCCTGTCCGTTGTCGGGCCCGTACGCGTCGAAGATGTGGTCCTGGTAGACGAGCTCGCCGGACGAGTAGATCGTCGACCCGCCGAACCCGCTGGGCCTGCCGCGCCAGTCGTCCGTCTCGCCGTCGACGGTGCGGGGCGGGTCGGTAGCCGGCCTGAGCGCCGTGGTCGTACCGTGACCCGCCGGCACCTCAGCCCCGAGAACGGGCATGGAAACGTCGGCAGCAGCGCCACCCATCCCCGCAACGAGCCACGCGACCACGCCCAGAAGCGCAGCCACGAGGTAGCCCCTGCCCCTCGCGATGGGC
>DASXBA010000129.1:0-1772 GCA_036406475.1 Thermoleophilaceae bacterium
GAGGAGCTCCGGTCGCTGGTCCGCCTCCACACGGGGCGGCGCGCCGCCAACGGCCAAGTCGCGGCGCAGCACGCCTGATCAGCTGACGATCTAGGGGAGAACTTTCGCCGCCGCTCCCTTAGGAGCGGCAGTGAGTCCCTCCCGCGTCAAGAAAGGGCCCTCCGCGGGCGCCAGGTCGCCGAACCGGAGCCTGGCGCCCGCGGACAAGCTCAAGCGGGAGGTTCAGGCGGTCCTCACCGACGAGCTCGATGCCGGCCAGGGCTTCTCCTACGTCGCGGCCGAGGCCTACTTCCATCTGGCGGGTGGGTACGACGCGGGGCTTCATCCGGTGCAACTGAAGTACCGCGGCAAGAGCCACTGGTGGCTGGTCGATTCAGGCGGGCGCGTGATCGACCTCACGCTCGCGCCGCGTGAGAGCTCGAGCTTCCCGTACGAGCGCGGCCAGCGCCGCCCCTTCCGCTTCACCCCGGCCGGCCTGTCGCGCCGGGCACAGACGATCGTGAAGCGGGTAAAGGCCGCACGCAGCTGAGTCCCCGCCGGCATCCGACCGCCGGCTGCGCGAAGGTGGAGGAGTGAGCGAGCGGGGCGAAAATCTGGCGCAGGCCTCTTTTCCTGAGATGAAGGAGGCGAAGGCGGCGCTGCACGGGCTCGAGGGCGTCGAGTCCGCCCTCACCGAGACCCGGCGCGTCTACGACGGCCCGCCCGACCCGGAAGCCCTCCTCGCCCACCTCGGCTACGAGGGATTCCGGCCCGGCCAGCGCGAGCCGGTCGAGGCGGCACTCTCGGGCCGCGACTCTCTGGTCGTGATGCCGACCGGCGGCGGCAAGTCGCTCTGCTACCAGCTCCCCGGTCTGGCCACCGACAAGCTCACGATCGTGGTCAGCCCGCTGATCGCGCTGATGGCCGACCAGTGGCGGAAGCTTTCGGCCGACGGCCACCCGGCGGTGATGATCGCCTCGGGCCTGCCGGACGAGGTCGCCCTCGACGCGATGGCCCAGATCCGCGACGGCCGCGCCCGGATCGTCTACTGCTCGCCCGAGCGCTTCGCCCAGCCGGGCTTCATGAAGGCAGTCGGCCAGCGCGAGGTCGACCTGCTCGCCGTCGACGAGGCCCACTGCATATCGGAGTGGGGTCACGACTTCCGCCCCGACTACCTGCGGCTGCCGCGAGTGCTCGAGCGGCTCGGCCGCCCCACCGTGATGGCCTGCACCGCGACCGCAACCCAGGACGTCTCCGCCGAGATCGCCCAGCGGCTCGGCCTGCGCGACCCGCTGATGGTGCGCGCGGGCTTCGATCGCCCCAACCTGAGCTTCGACATCGTCCAGTTCGAGGGCAAGGGCTCGAAGGCGCGCAAGCTGGCGATGCTCCTCCACGGGCTTCGTGATGAGGAGAACCGCCCCGCGATCGTCTACTGCGGCACCCGCAAGGACACCGAGGAGGTCGCCCACTCGGTGCGCGAGGCCGGCCTGAGCGCCGCCGGCTACCACGCGGGCATGGACCCCGACGAGCGCGCCTCCGCCCAGCACCGCTTCATGACCGGCGACGCCGAGGTGATCACCGCCACCAACGCCTTCGGCATGGGAGTCGACAAGGCCAACGTCCGCTCGGTCTGGCACTGGGCGATCCCAACCAGCGTCGAGGCCTACTACCAAGAGGCCGGCCGCGCGGGCCGCGACGGCCTTCCCGCCCGAGCCGTCCTCCTCGCCGGCCGCTCCGATCTGGGCCGCCTGGTCCGCTTCATTCAGATGCGAGAGGTCGAGCCGGAGTCGGTC
>DASXBA010000130.1:0-2643 GCA_036406475.1 Thermoleophilaceae bacterium
CCCGAGCAGGAGTACTTCCTGATCGACGAGCGCTTCTACTTCGAGCGCCCGGACCTGATCACCACCGGCCGCACGCTGTTCGGCGCCAAGCCGCCGAAGGGCCACGAGCTCGACGACCACTACTTCGGGTCGATCCCCGAGCGCGTGCTCGCGTGCATGCTCGAGACCGAGCAGCAGCTCGCGCGCCTGGGCGTGCCGATCAAGACCCGCCACAACGAGGTCGCGCCGGCGCAGTACGAGGTCGCGCCGGTATTCGAGAACTCGAACGTGGGCTCCGACCACCAGCAGCTCACGATGCAGGTCATGCAGAACGTGGCCCGCCGCTACGGGCTGGTGTGTCTGCTGCACGAGAAGCCGTTCGCGGGCGTGAACGGCTCGGGCAAGCACAACAACTGGTCGATGGGCACCGACACCGGCGCCAACCTGCTCGAGCCGGGCGACACGCCGCACGAGAACCTGCAGTTCCTGTTCTTCTGCGCCGCGGTCATCCAGGCGGTCGACAACCACCAGCAGCTGCTGCGGGCGTCGGTCGCCAACGCGGGCCAGGACCACCGGCTCGGGGCCAACGAGGCGCCGCCGGCGATCATCTCGGTCTTCCTCGGCGCGGAGCTGGAGAAGATCTTCGACTCGATCGAGTCGGGCTCGGGCGACGGCGCCACCCCGCAGAGCTACCTCGAGCTCGGCGCGTCGGTGCTGCCGTCGCTGCCGATGCACGGCGGCGACCGCAACCGGACCTCGCCGTTCGCCTTCACCGGCAACAAGTTCGAGTTCCGGGCGCTCGGCTCGTCGATGTCGCTGGCGCTGCCGAACACGGTGCTCAACACGATCGTCGCGGAGGCGGTCGACCAGCTCACCGACGCGGTCGAGTCCGCCAAGTCCGACGGCAAGGCGCTCGAGGGCGCCGTTCTGGGCGTCGTCAAGGACGTCTACTCGGCCCACAAGCGCATCGTGTTCAGCGGCGACAACTACTCCGAGGAGTGGCACGCCGAGGCCGAGCAGCGAGGGCTGGCGAACCTGCGCCAGTCGCCGGACGCGCTGCCGTGGCTGGTCGAGCCGAGCACCGTCGAGGTGTTCTCCAGGTACGAGGTGCTGTCCGAGCGCGAGCTCGAGTCCCGCTACGAGGTGTTCGTCGAGCAGTACGTGACGACGACGAACATCGAGGGCGAGACCGCGGCCTCGATCGCGCGGACGATGCTCCTCCCGGCCGCCGTTCAGTGGCTCGCGACGCTCGGCGGGGCCGGCAGCTCCGCCGGGGTCGGCAAGCTGCACGCCGAGATCAGCGGGCTCGTCGACGAGTTCGTGGACGCGCTCTTCGCGCTGGAGACCGCGAACCGGGACCACCCGGAGGAGGGCGACAACCTCGAGGAGGCCAAGTACGTCCAGACGACCGTGCTGCCGGCGATGCAGGCCGTGCGCGACGTCGCGGACAAGCTCGAGCGGATCGTGCCGGACGACCTCTGGCCGCTCCCCAAGTACTCGGAGATCCTCTTCGTCAAGTAGGCCCTCCCGCCCACTCCGACGGGAGGTCCTGGGTCGCGGGGGCCTCGCTTTGCGGGGCCCCCGCTCGTATACGGTGCGGCACCATGCCGCTGACGCTCGAACAAACCCAGACGCTGATCGCCGCCGCGCACGCGAAGGCCGCCGAGGACGGGCTGCGGGTGACCGTGGCGGTCGTGGACGAGGGCGGGCTGCTGAAGGCGCTCGCGCGGATGGACGGCGCGCCGCCGCTGAGCGCGCAGATCGCCGAGGCCAAGGCGGTGGGCGCGGCGCTGTGGCACCGCGACGGCGATCAGCTCGCGGCGGTGCAGGAGTCGCGCGCGGCGTTCTTCGCGAGCGTGAGCTCGATGGTGCGCGTCCCGATCGTGCCGGCGGATGGGTCGGTTGTGATCCGGGACGGCGAGGAGGTTCTCGGTGCCGTCGGGGTCAGTGGCGCGAAGCCCGAGGAGGATCGGGCGTGTGCCGAGGCGGGCGTGGCCGCGGTTTCCTGACGAACGTCAACCCCGGCTGGGTAGGGCGGCGGCGAATTTGGAGGCCGTTCAGATCCGTGGCGCATTGGGGTCGCTATGCGAGCAAAAGCGCCACGCACCCTCATCGGCTCCAAGATCCCCGCTTCCTTACCCAGCTGAAGTTCGGACCTAAAGCAACAAAGGGGCGCTGCCGATTACCCGGCTGGGCCCGCTCATCGCTCGCTTTCGCCCCTCCTCCCCCTCCCAGGTGGAAGCTTTCTCGAGAGCGGGCCCGTTCTATGCCCCGATGGGGCGCAGCTCCTCCGCGTAGGAGAGTGACCAGCGCCGCAGCTCGCCGGTCGCCAGCACCTCGTACGCGCCCATCCGCCACAGCGGCGGCGAGTACGCGTGGACGGTCACGGCCGGCTCGGCACCGGCGTGGCTGACTCGGTGGATGTCCGCCGGACCGAACGTGAACGACTCGCCCGCCGCCGCCGTGCGCGCGGCCGGCGCGCCGCCGAGCACGAGCCGCTCCTCGCGGACCGCTCCCGCAGCGACCGCCACCGCTCCCGCCGACAGGTCGTGGTCGTGGTAGCCGGTGTCGTGGTCGTTCATCCAGCAGATCAGCCACACCGCGACGTGCTCGTCGCGGTACAGCTCGACGTAGGTGCGCTCGTCCTGGCGATGCACGACGACG
>DASXBA010000131.1:0-48488 GCA_036406475.1 Thermoleophilaceae bacterium
ACGCGGATGAAGGCGCTCGCGCCGTGCAATCCACTCCGAGCGGCCCGGACGCGGTAGCGGGTCCGGCGGTGGAAGCGGACCTTGAGCGAGGCGAGCCCCCGCCGGTTGGTCCGTGCCCGCTTGCGGCCCACCCTGACCCGCACCCGGCGCTCCATTACGCGGCGGCCGTCGCGCACCACCCAGGCCCGGACGCGCACCCGCACGAGCCTCCGCGCCCTGACTCGTCGCGGCCGGACGCGGATGTGGAGCGTGCAGCCCGACGGCAGCCGCCGGCTGAACGGCAGGATGGCGTTGAGACGGCAACCGCCGGGAGTGTCGATGGTCACGTCGCCCGAGCCGCTGCCCGAGAGGGTCGCGCCGCTGCGGCGGAAGGTCTCGACCGTGCCGGGCTCCGTGGCGAAGCGGAAGCGCAGCCCCCACATGTCGCCGCTGCGGGCGACGGTCTCGAAGGTCCAGGCCGCCGGGCGCTCCTCGACCGGTCCGAACAGGCCCCAGGCGATCGCCTGGGTCAGGTGCCTGCGCCAGTAGGGCCAGTCGTGGATTCCCTGCTGGGGCCGGTACTCCGGGTGCTCGCCCTGGGCGCGCGCGGCGCTCACGAAGTCCGAGGCGTGCCGGGCGAGGTCGGCCTCGGCCACCTGGCCGAAGTTGTTCGTGACCTGGCCCACGTCGGGTGCCGGCACGCCGTTGCCGACGGCCACGAACAGCCGCGTGTGGGTGAGGTTGGGAGTCAGCGCGGTCGGGTTGTGGCCCGTCCAGTAGAAGCGCTGCGTGGAGGGGTCGCCGAAGACGTCCAAGTGGTTCTCGCCCTGGGTGTCGAAGCCCGTCGGCCACTCGAGCCGCTGGATCGAGAGCGGGCCGGAGAAGGAGGCGGCCGTGCCGAAGTAGCCGGGTCGCTGGCTCGCGTAGTACACCGCTCCCTCGCCGCCCATCGACAGGCCCGCGATCGCGTGCCAGCGGCGGCCTGAGCGGATCTTCAGCCGTCGCTCCACGAGCGGGATCAGCTCGTCGAGGTGGTAGCGCTCCCACGCAGGCGCGCCGCGGCGGCCCCCATTCCACCAGTTCGTGTACCAGCCGCGCGCGCCCTCGGGCATCACGACGATCGCGCCCAGGCCGCGAGCGATCCGCGCGACGTCCCCGTGCCCCGGGTCGGCCCAGGAGTCGTAGGCGTCGCCGTGACCGTGGAGCAGGTAGAGGACCGGGAAGCGGCGCTTGCCGTCGTAGCCGTCGGGCAACAGCACATTGACGCGGAGTGCCTTGGCCCGCCCGGCGGGACCGTTGAACTGGACCGCCGACGGGTCGACGTAGCGGCTCTGCGTCACCCAGGTCTCGAGCTTCGAGGCGAGCGCGGAAGCCGGCAGCGCAAGGGCTGCGCCCAGCACGATGGCGAGAAAAAAGAGGGACGGGGCCCTTTTTTTCACGCCGGCAACCCTGGCAAATCCACGACGAAGCGCGCGCCACCCAGGGGCGAGTCCTCGGCGTGTGCCTCGCCGCCGTGGAGCCGCGCCTGCTGGGCGACGATCGCGAGCCCCAGGCCGGAGCCGCCGTTCGCGCCGAGTCGCGAGAAGCGCTCGAAGACGTGCTCGCGCTCGTCCTCCGGGATGCCCGGTCCGTCATCGTCCACCACCACGCGGCCGCCGCCGTTCACCTGCTCGATGGCCACGCGCACATGCGAGCCGCCGTGCCGGGCCGCGTTCTCCAGGAGGTTGTCGAGCACGAGCCGCAGCCCGGTGCCGGAGCCGGTGAGCGCGACGCCGCCGTCGGGGGCCTCGAGCTCGACCTCCAGCCTCGGCCGGCGGGTCCGGAGGGAATCCACCGCCGCGTCGGCCAGCTCCGCGAGGTCGATGCCGGCGAACCCCTCGGTCACGCGCGCGTCGCCACGGGCGAGCTCCTGGAGGGCGTCGAGCACGCCGGTGAGGCGCGCCAGCTCGGAGCGCACGTCCTCCAGCATGCGGGCGCGCTGGTCGGGCGCGAGGTCCGGGTTGCGGGAGAGGGAGTCGACGTTGGCGCGCAGGCTCATCAGCGGCGTTCGCAGCTCGTGCCCGGCGTCGGCGGCGAAGCGCCGGCTCGCGTCGAGCGCGCGCCGCGTCTCGCCGCTCGAGCCTTCGAGCCTTGCGAGCATCTCGTTGAGGGAGTCGGCCAGGGCGTCGATCTCCTCGGGCCCGTCGCCGCGCGGCACGCGGGCCGACAGGTCCTCGTCGGAGCCGACCCCCGCCGCCGCCCCCCGCAGCCGGGCGAGCGGCCTGAGCGCGATGCCGCCGAACGCCCAGCCGAGCCCGCCGCTGAGGGCCAGCGCGGCGAGTCCCAGCAGCACCGTCGCCCGCCGGCGCGAGCGGGCGCGCGACTCGATCGGCTCGAGCGATGCCGCGATCTGCACCGCCACGTCGAATCCGGGCGGCCCCGGAGCCGTATAGACGCGCCACGACTGCCCCGCGAGGTCCACGGTCCGGAAGCCGGGCTCGGTGGGATCGGGAAGCCGCGAGCCCTTCGGAAGGTCGCCGAGCTCCCTGAGGGTTTGACCGGCGCGAGTCACGCGGACGACGCGGCCGCTGCCGATGATCTCGTCGGCGCCGGGCCCGGGAGCGACGCCGGGGGGGCCCGGCGCACCGGGGCCGCCGAGCGCGCGCGGCCCCGCCAGGGCCCGGGTCTCGTTCTCGAGCTGGCGGTCGAGGTCGCGCCGCTCGTCGCGGCCCGCGGTGGCGAACAGGACGCCTCCGGCCGCCAGCACGACGATCGCCGCCGCGGCCACCGCCGCCAGCGCGACCCGCGCCCTGAAGCTGCGCGCGATCCTCATCCGCGTAAAACGAACCCGACGCCCCGGACGGTCTGGATGAGGCGGGGCTCCCCGTCGGACTCGAGCTTGCGCCGCAGGTAGCCCACGAAGACGTCCACGACGTTGGTGTCCACCTCGAAGTCGTAACCCCAGACCTGCTCGAGCAGCTGGCCCCGGCTGAGCACGATCCCAGGGTGACGGACGAACGCCTCGAGCAGCTCGAATTCCCTGCGGGTCAGGTCGAGCTCCCGCTCGCCGCGGCGGGCGATCCGGCGCACCGGATCGAGGTGCAGGTCGCCCACGGTTCGCGGCGCCGGCGCCTCGGGCCGCCGCCGCAGCAGCGCGTGCAGGCGCGCGATCAGCTCCTCGAGCGCGAACGGCTTGACCAGGTAGTCGTCGGCGCCGGCCTGGAGGCCGCGGACGCGGTCGTCCACCTCGTTGCGGGCGGAGAGCACGCAGATGGGCAGGTCGCTCCCGCCCGCCCGCAGCCGCTTGATCACCTCGACGCCGTCGAGGTCGGGCATGGTCACGTCGAGCAGCACGATTGCGGGCTGCTGGCGGTCGATCTCCTCGAGCGCGGAGAGGCCGCCCGGCGCCGTCCTCACGGCGAAGCCCTCGAGGCGCAGGGCGCGCTCGAGGGCCTCCCGGATAGCCGCTTCGTCGTCGACGACGAGGACGGCCGGCTCAGTCATTGCGACCCGCTACATGGGAGGGCCGTAGCCGCCGGGGCCGCCCATCGGCGGGCCACCGGGGGGGCCGCCCATCGGCGGGCCGCCACCGGGGGGGCCGCCACGCCCGAACGGGGGCTGGCAGTTGCTGCCGCCGTCGAAGCACCCCAGGATCTTGTCAGCCTGGCTGCGGGTCAGGTTGCCGTTGTCCACCGCCTGGTCCAGGCGCTTCTTCATGATGTTCTTGAAGGCGTTGTGGACCTTCTCCTGGCTCACGCCGAGCTGGTCCGCCAGCTCCGACTCGAACTGCTTGAGCCGGGCCCGCCGCTGCTTCATGTGCTGGCGCATCTCCTTGGCCGTCGGCCGGTGGAAGTTCCGCTGGCCGCGCACCCAGGGCGGAACGCCGCTCGGGCCGGGATTCGAGTTGTTGTTGTTGTTGGCGTTGTCCTTCGCCGTGGCGGACGAGTTGTCGCGAGTGGCGAGGGAGAACGCGCCTCCCGCCAGCGCCGCGACGCCGATCAGGGCGAAGACGCTTCCTATTCCGAGCCTTCCAACGAACCGCTTCATGGCGCACCTCCTGGCGGGGTCATGCGGCAAGCATGGGGTTCGAGTATGTGAACAGGGTAAGAAGTAGCTTTTTCTCCGTGGCCATCCTCGAGTCGGAGATCCGCAAGGTCGGGGAGAGGCTGGCCGGCGCGGTGCCCTCCGGCGGCCGCAGCCCGCTCAAGGTCCTGGACCAGAAGGCGATGGAGGCCGCGGAGCGCGACGAGCAGCTCAAGGCCGCCCTCTTCAGGCTCGTCGACGTGACTCCGGCGTGCCGCTCGATGGACGACCTGGCCGAGCACCTCGCCGGGTACCTGCACGAGGTCGACGAGCGGACCACGTCACTCGACGCCGCGATGCGCATGGCGGGCTCGCGGACGGGGCGGAAGGCGCTCGGCGTGGCGGCGGCCGCCGGCGTGCGCCACATGGCGCACCGCTTCATCGTCGGCGAGTCGGCCGAGGGTGCGCTCAAGCCGATCGGCGAGCAGTGGCGGTCCGGCATCGCCAGCTCGGTGGACCTGCTCGGCGAGGCGACGGTCACCGAGGCAGAGGCCGAGCGCTACGCCGGCCGCTGCCGCGAGATGCTCGAGACGCTCTCGGCCGGGGCCGGCGGCTGGCCCGAGCGTCCTGTGCTCGAGAGCGACTCGGTCGGCTCGATTCCACGGGTGAACGTGTCGGTCAAGGTCACGGCGCTCACCCCGCACATGCGCCCGGAGGCGCCGGCCGTGGGGCGCGAGGACGCGGCCCGCCGCCTTGGCCCGCTCCTTCGCAGCGCGCGCGACCTCCGGGCGCACCTGCACGTGGACATGGAGTCGGTGGACGCGCTCGAGACCACGGAGGGGCTCCTGTTCGCGCTGCTCGAGGAGGAGGACCTTCACGAGGGCCCATCGGTGGGGCTCGTGCTCCAGGCGTACCTGCGCGACTCGCAGGAGCAGCTCGACCAGATCCTCGCCTGGGCCGAGCGCAACCCGCGCCCGCAGCCGCTCGTGATTCGCCTCGTGAAGGGCGCCTACTGGGACCACGAGGTGGTGGAGGCGCGCCAGCACGGCTGGTCGCTGCCGGTGTTCGAGTCCAAGGCCGACTGCGACCGTAACTTCGAGGCGCTCGCGCAGCGGCTGCTCGAGGCCCGGCCGCGCGTCCGGGTGGCGATCGCCTCACACAACCTCCGCTCGGTCGCGCACGCGATCGCGGCCAACCGGGCGCTAGGCGCCGACGATCGCGACCTCGAGCTCCAGGTGCTGCGCGGCCTCGGCGACGAGCTCGCCCAGGCGCTCGCCCACGAGGACTTCCGCGTGCGCAGCTACTGCCCGGTAGGGGACCTCGTGGCCGGGATGGCCTACCTCGTGCGGCGGCTGCTCGAGAACACGGCCAACGACTCGTTCCTGCGCAGCTGGCGCGAGGGAGCTTCGCTCGAGGAGCTGCTGGCGGCCCCGTGAGCCTTCCGCCGTTCAAGAACGAGCCCACGCTCGAGCTCCGGCGCGCGCCGGCGCGCGAGTCTCTGGCCGCCGCCCTCCGCGAGCTCGACTCGCGGCTGCCGCTGAGCGTCCCGACCCTGATCGGAGGCGACCCAAGCGCGGCCGAGGGCCTCGAGTCGACCGATCCCGGCGCTCCCTCCCGGCTCGTGGCGAGCGCCGGCAGCGCAGGCCCGGACGAGGCCGCCGCGGCGATCGAGGCGGCTGAGCGCGGCTTTGCCGACTGGGGCGCCCGGCCGGCGGCCGAGCGCGCCGAGATCCTCAGCGCAGCCGCCGGCCGCCTGCGAGAAAGACGGCTCGAGCTGGCGGCGCTCCAGGTGCGTGAGTGCGCCAAGCCCTGGCCGGAGGCCGACGCGGACGTCTGCGAGGCGATCGACTTCCTCGAGTACTACGCGCGCGGCGCGCTCGAGCTGGAGCGCGGCCGCGATCTGATCCAGGTCCCCGGCGAGCGCAACGCGATGCGCTACGCGCCGCGGGGCGTGGTCGCGGTCATCTCGCCCTGGAACTTCCCGCTCGCAATCCCCACCGGCATGACCGCCGCCGGGCTCGCTGCCGGCAACGCGGTGGTGGTCAAGCCGGCCGAGCAGTCGCCGGCAAGCGCGCTGATCCTCGTCCACGCGCTCCACGAGGCGGGCGTGCCGCCGGCCGCCCTGGCGCTGCTGCCCGGCTACGGCGACGCCGGCGCCGCGCTCGTCCGTGACCCGCGCGTCCACGTCATCGCCTTCACCGGCTCGAGCACGGTCGGGCTCGAGATCGTGCGCGCCGCGGCCGAGACGCCGGACGGGCAGGGCCACGTCAAGCGCGTGGTGGCGGAGATGGGCGGCAAGAACTGCGTGATCGTCGACTCCGACGCCGACCTCGACGAGGTCATCCCGGACGTCGTCCACTCCGCCTTCACCTACGCGGGCCAGAAGTGCTCCGCCTGCTCGCGCGTCCTCACTCACGAGGCGATCTTCGACCGGGTCGTGGAGCGCCTGGCCGGCGCGGTCGAGGTGCTGGCGGTGGGCCAGGCGGACGACTTCGCCACCGAGGTGCCCCCGGTGATCGAGCGCGAGGCGCAGGAGCGAGTTGGCCGCTACGCCGGAATCGCGGAGTCCGACGGCCGGATCGCCGCCCGCCACGACGAGGTCCCGGGCGACGGCTGGTTCTGCCGGCCGACGCTCGCAGTCGACCTCCCGCCCGGCTCCGCGGTGGCGCGCGAGGAGATCTTCGGCCCGCTGCTCTCGGTCGAGCGCGTTCAGAGCATCGACGAGGCATGCGACATCGTCGAGTCGCTGCCCTTCGCGCTCACCGGCGGCCTCTTCTCACGCAACCCGGGGACTGTCGAGCGCGTGGCCGCCCGCACGCCCGTGGGCAACCTCTACGTGAACCGCGGCATCACGGGCGCGATGGTGGGCCGCCAGCCCTTCGGCGGCAACCGCCGATCGGGGATCGGCTCCAAGGCCGGAGGCCCGGACTACCTGCTGCAGTTCGTGGAGCCGAGAGTGCTCACGGAGAACACGATGCGCCACGGCCTGCCGCTCTAGCGACTCCACTGGGTCTGCGGCCGCTCGCGCGCCTCCCCGTCGACCTCCAGCTCCACCCGCTCGTTGAAGAACGCGACCATTCCCTTGACCGGCAAGGCGTCCTGCTCAGGGTCGAGGTAGGTCCAGGCGACGTCGTCCTCGTCCCCGACGGACCAGTAGGAGGCGTGGCCCTTGTAGGCGCAGATGGTGTCGCGGTCGCTGTCCTCGAGCAGCTCCATGCGCACGTCCTCGCGCGGGAAGTACCAGCGCTCGGGCAGCCCGGCCTCGAACAGCACCTTGGTGCGGGTCGACTCGGCAACGGTCTGCCCGCCGATCGATACGCGCACGTGGCGTGAGGTCTGGCGCACGTCGATCCGCGAATACGGGTCGCGCGGGTGGCCGATCAGCGGCTCGTCCTCCTCGAGCCACTCGTCGACCGCGTCCCAGTCGACCGTGACGAGCCCCTCCAGCATCGGCTCGTCCGACTCGTGCACCCGGTCGCCGAGCACGTCGGTGCGCACGTCCTCGCGCGGGAACCAGAAGACCGGCAGCCGGTCGTGCTCGTGGAGCATCCGGACCTGCTTGCTGTCCACGACGGTCTGGCCGTTCAGGCGGGCGCGGATCCACTTGGGCGATTCCTCCAGGTAGATCAGACCGTTCGGGTCGATCTCGCGGTTGAAGCGCCCGACCGGGCTCGTCCCGAACGGCGAGCTGCCCTTCATGAGGGCCATCAGAGCGCCGCCTTGACCTCCGCGGTGTCGATCAGGCTGCGCACGCGCCGGGGGATCCCGTCGTGCTTGAGCGCGTCTGAGTTCTGTGACATGTACGGGCTATTCCCGTGGCACGCGCAGGGTCAACGTGTCTCGCCGCGACGGCACGGGGCCCTTCCGGTAGCGCTCTACGTACTCCTCGGTGTCCCAGCGAGCGAGGAAGTCCTCGGCCGCCTTGCGGCCGCTCTCATAGAGCTCGAGCGCGCGCTCGCGCGAGAGGTCGAACTCGGTGGTCCGGACGCCCAGCGTCGGGATCGGGATCGTGCGGGCGAAGTCGGCCTGCTCGACGTAGAGGCGATCGTGCGCCTCGAGCACGGTCTGGCCGATTGCCTTAAGGAAGTCGATCAGGCCCGTGCCGCCGTCCCCGCCCTCGAGCCGGTGGGCCACGGACTTGCGCGGCTCGGG
Source organism: Thermoleophilaceae bacterium (assembly GCA_036406475.1). Classification (GTDB taxonomy): domain Bacteria; phylum Actinomycetota; class Thermoleophilia; order Solirubrobacterales; family Thermoleophilaceae; genus DASXBA01. The sequence continues at coordinate 8,134 of DASXBA010000131.1, forward strand.
CTCCACGAGCAGCAGGCCGAAAGTGGGCCAGCGCGGCGGGCGCCCGTGGCTGTCGAACAGCCAGACCGGGAAGTTCGAGAGGAGCCCCCCGTCCACGATCAGGTGGCCGTTCACGCTCACGGGCTCGAAGAAGAGCGGTATCGACATGCTCATGCGCACGGCGTCGGCGACGCCGAGCTCGTCCGGCTCGATGCCGATATGGACGGCGTCCTGCGGCAGCGCCAGCAGGCGCCTGCCCGTCACGTCGGAGGCGATCACCCGCAGCCGGTAGCGGCGCTGCTCCTCGTCCTCGTCGCTGCGCAGGTCCGCGAACGTCCGGACGTTCTTGGCCTCCAGGAGCTTCTGAACCCACTCGTGCAGGTACTTGCCCTCGAAGACGCCCTTGTCCTTGAGAATGCTGATGAGCTCGCCGCCGGGGATCCGGTCCTCCCAGCCCCGGTCCTCGAAGGCGTGGAAGTCGAGCTCGAGCAGCATCTTCTGGAGCTCGGCCGACTTGTAGCCGGCCGCCAGGAGCGCCGCGGTGATTGCGCCGGCGCTCGTCCCGGCGACGCAGGCCGGCTCCCAGTCGTTCTCCTCGAGAACCGCCAGGGCTCCCACGAGCCCGATGCCCTTGACGCCGCCGCCCTCGAGAACCAGGTCAACCTGGTGTGAGCTCATACGCCTCTGGTTGAAGCTCCGCCGTGCGCTTCCGGTAGGTGCTCCAGAGCCACGGCCACTGGTTGGGGTCGTTGCCGTTCTCGTCGACGTACCAGTTGGTGCAGCCGGTATGCCAGACCGTGGCGGCCAGGGCGGCCTTCAGCTCGCGGTCGAAGTCGTCGGCTGCCTGCGGGGTCACCTCGATCGTCCTGGCGTCGGCCCGCTCCAGCGCACGCAGGGCGGAGAGGACGTGGCTCATGTTGGACTCGATCGTGCCGATCACCGAGCCGCTGCCGCCGTTGGTGTTCGGCCCGTAGACGAGGAACAGGTTCGGGAAGCCCGGCACGGTCATGCCGAGGTAGGCGCGAGGCACGTCCCCCCAGGCCTCCGCCAGCGTCCGCCCGCCACTCCCGGCGATCTCCGTCGGCGCCACGAAGCCGTGCGTCTTGAAGCCCGTGGCGAACACGATCGCGTCGGCCGGGCGCTCGCGTCCGTCCTCGGTCCGGACGCCGCCCGGCGTGATCTCCGCGACGCCCTCGGTGATCACGTCCACGTCGGGCTTCGCGAGCGTCGGATACCAGTTGTCGGTGAGCATGATCCGCTTGCAGCCCACCTCGTCGGTGGGAGTGACCTTGCGGCGGAGCTCCGGGTCGGAGATCGCCTTGGTGATGTTCCGCAGCGCCAGCCGCCGGAACAAAGGCAGCAGCCGGCGTTCCCTCGTCAAGGCGAGCGCGGCGAGCTCGTTGAACCAGAAGACCAGCTCGCGGTCGAGCCGCTGGAGGAGCGGGAAGCGCTGGAAGATGCGCTGGGCCCGCTCCGAGTAGGCGAAGTCCCCCTTGGGGAGCGTCCAGCCGGGGGAGCGCTGATAGACGTCGATGTGCTCCGTGACCGGCTGGATCGCCGGAACCACCTGGATGGCGCTGCAGCCGGTGCCGATCACGGCGACGCGCTTTCCGCGGAGGTCGACGTCGTGCCGCCATTCCGCGGTGTGGAAGGCCGGGCCGTCGAAGTCGTCGAGCCCGGGGAGCGGCGGGATCTTGGGGACCGAGAGCTGACCGCAGGCGGTGAGGAGCACGTCGGCCTCGTGACTGCCAGCACTCGTCTCGACCAGCCACTTGCTCCGCTCCTCGTCCCAGGCGGCACGCTGGACCTCGGTGCCGGTCTGGATGCGCTCGAAGACGCCGTGGCGGCGGGCAACGTCCTCGAGGTAGGTCTGGATCTCCGCCTGCGGCGCGTAGCGGCGCGACCAGCGCGGGTTGGGCGCGAACGAGAACTCGTACAGGTGCGAGGGGATGTCGCACGCCGCGCCCGGATACGTGTTGTGGTGCCAGACGCCGCCGACGCGCTCGCCGCGCTCGAACACGGTCACGTCGGCGTAGCCAGCACGGCGCAGCATCACCGCTGCGCCCACACCTCCGAAGCCGCCCCCGACGACGGCGATAGAGCGCGTCACGGCGTCACCTTAAACGACACGAGGCCCCGCCACCGGCGGGGCCTCGAAGTCTCGATCTCCTGTTTGGTCAGCGGGTGCCGCGTGACCAGTTGCGCATGGAGACCCGGTCGTCGTGACCCGAAGCATTTGCGGGGCCGAAGGCGCCTGGCGCGCCGCCGTAGACCTTGCCGTAGGGCGTCTCCGAGATGCCGCTGCCCTTGACGGTGAAGTAGCCGTACACCACTCCCACGAAACCGGCGACCATGACAATTGCCAGCGCGATGTTGGGGTCCATGTGTCTCTCCTTCGGCCTAGCTCGCAGGAAAGACACTCGCGGACCGCGAGCTGCCGCAGTGTGACGTGGCTCACGCCTCGACTTCTGCCGGCACTTCGATCTCGCGCTTGAGGATCTTGCCCGTCGGGCCCTTCGGCAGCTCCTCGACGAACCAGATCTTCCGCGGGTACTTGTAGTTCGCGACCTGCTCCTTGACGTAGTCGCGGAGCTCGTCGGCGCTCACGTCCTCGCCCTTCCTGAGCGCGACCGCCGCACCGACCTCCTCGCCCATCTTCTCGTCCTCGACGCCGACGACCGCGGCCTCCTGTACGGCCGGGTGCTCGTAGAGCACCTCCTCGATCTCGCGCGGGTAGACGTTGTAGCCGCCGCGGATGATCAGCTCCTTCTTGCGGTCGACGATGAAGAAGTAGCCGTCGTCGTCGACCTTGCCCATGTCGCCCGAGTGGAACCAGCCGTCCTTGATTGCCTCCTCGGTGGCGTCGGGCCGGTCCCAGTAGCCCTTCATGATGTTGTGGCCCTTGATGACGATCTCGCCGATCTCGCCGGCGGGAACGTCGGCTCCGTCGTCGTCCACGAGCTTCATCTCGACGCCCTCGATCGGCGTGCCGATCGAGCCCGGCTTTCGCGCCTTGTCGGGATGGTTGAACGACGCGACCGGGGAGGTCTCCGAGAGCCCGTAGCCCTCGAGGACGATGCAGCCGAAGGCCTCCTCGAACTTCCGCATCAGCTCCTCGGGCATCGCCGAGCCGCCGGACATGCAGAGGCGCAGGCAGGAGACGTCGAACTCGTCGCGGCGGTCGCAGTGGAGCATCGCGTTGTACATCGTCGGGACGCCCTGGAAGACCGTGACCTTGTCGCGCTGGATGATCTCGAGCGCCTTCCCGGGATCGAAGCGGGGGAGCATCGTCAGGGTGGCGCCGAGGGCGACGCAGCCGTTCATGCCGCAGGTCTGCCCGAAGGAGTGGAACAGGGGCAGCGCGCCCAGCGCCACGTCCTCGGCTGTGAGGCGGGCGAGCGACCCGCCCGCGAGGCGGCAGTTGGTGGCGAGGTTGGAGTGCGTGAGCTCGGCGCCCTTGGGCTTGCCGGTGGTGCCCGACGTGTAGAGGAGCACCGCGGTGTCGTCGCCGCCGCGGTCGGACATGTCCGTCACCGCTTCGGCCTCGCCCACCTGTTGCTCGAACTCGCCCGGCTTGACGAGCACGCACTCGGCGCCGGCCGCCTGGGCGCCGGTCTCGGCCGCCTCGGCGAAGTCGCCCCAGGCGAACACGAGCTTCGCGCCGGGATCCGAGAGGTAGTACTCCACCTCGCGGCCCTTGAGCAGGACGTTCATCGGGACGACGATGCCGCCGGCTCGCAGGATCCCGTAGTAGACGACCGGGAAGTACGGGACGTTGGGCAGCATGATGCCCACGCGGTCGCCCGGCTCGAGGCCCTTGGCGCGCAGCATTCCCGCCATGTGCGCGGTCGCGCCGTCGAGCATCGAGTAGCTCAGCTCGGCGTCGTCGAGCTTCATCGCCGTCTTGTCGCCGTGCTCGGCGGCGGTGTCGGTCAGGATCGAGGCCAGGTTCTCGCTCATCCACCCCTCCTTCGCGGGTATGCGGACGCTACCTAGAAGAGGTTCGCCAGGGAACTGCCGATGTCGCGCGCGGCGTCGAAGAGCGGGTTGGGCCAGAGGCCGAACAGGATGGTCGCGGCGGCGGCGAGCACGGCGACCAGGACGACCTCCGGCTGCGCGCTCGCGTCGCCCTCGGGCGACCAGCCCCTCACGGGCTTCACGTGCCTGCGCGGCAGCGTCGGCAGCTCGACCTCGTAGCGGCCCATCCACATCACCGCGATCACCCGCAGGTAGTAAGCGAGCGAGACGACGGAGCCGGCGACGATCACGATTCCTAGCCAGGTGTAGTCGCCGGCCACCGTGGCGTCGATCAAATAGAACTTGCCGATGAAGCCGCCGGTGGCGGGGAAGCCGGCGAGCGAGAGCATCGCGATCGTCATCGGCCATGCCAGCCACGGCTGCGCCTGGCCGAGGTTCTCGATCGAGGCGAGGTCGTCGCCGTGCTCGGAGACGCGTTCGCGGGCGACCACTACCGCGAACGCCGCCACGTTCATCACCAGGTAGACGGCCAGGTAGAGGCAGGTGGCGCGGATCCCGAGACGGGTGCCCACCACCACGCCGGCGAGCATGTAGCCCGCCTGGGCGACGCTCGACCAGGCGAGCATTCGCTTGAGCGATCGCTGTGGGATCGCGCCAACGTTGCCCACCACGATGGTGATCGCCGCCAGCGCCGCCAGGGCGGGGCCCCAGTCGAGCTGCGAGTCGGCGAGCGCCTGGTCGAACAGGCGCAGGAAGATCGCGAATGCCGCCGCCTTGGTGGCGACCGCCATGAAGGTCGTGATCGGAGTGGGGGCGCCCTGGTAGACGTCGGGCGTCCACTGGTGGAAGGGGGCGACGGAGGCCTTGAAGGCGAGGCCGGTGGCAGCCAGCGCGATGCCCGTAAGCAGCAGCGGGTCCGCGACGCTGATCCCGCCGGGGGAGCCGATCGCGCCCGCGATGGCGCCGAAGTCGGTCTGGCCGCTGGCTCCGTAGATGAGCGCCAGCCCGTAGAGCAGCGTGGCCGAGCCCACCGACCCGATCACGAGGTACTTGAGGCCGGCCTCGAGCGAGGTCTCCCGGCGGAGCTCGGTGGCGCAGAGGACGTACAGCGGGATCGAGAGCAGCTCGATGCCGACGAAGACCGTGATCAGGTTGCTCGCCTCCGCCAGCACGATCATCCCGCTGATCGAGCCGAGCAGCAGCGTGTAGTACTCGCCGGCGCCGGCCTCGCGCACCGCCTCGGCGCGCAGCGAGAGGAGGATCGTCACGAGCCCCGCCACCAGGAAGAGCGCGGACAGGCCGAGCGCCAGCGTGTCCACGGTCAGCGCGCCGGAGATGATCGGCTTGTGCGCGCCGGGCTCCCAGACCCAGATCAGGAGGCCGAAGGCGGTGAGCAGCGACGCCGCCGCGAGCACCGGGATCAGCACCCGCTGCACGGAGCGGGCGCGGATCAAGCCGGTGAGCATGACCACGATCGAGCCGCCCACGGTGGCCATCAGCGGCGACAGCGCCTCGTAGTCGATGACCGGAGCGTGGGCGGCGGCGAACGTCATCGCCTGGCCAGCTCCGCGCTCGACACCTTCGAGGTCACCGCGCTGTCCGAGCGGTGGAGCACGAACTGCGGGTAGAGCCCGAGCGCCACGATCACGGCCACGAGCGGCGCGATCGTCACCAGGTCGAGCCGATCGAGCTCGCGCGACTCCACGGCGGGCCCGACGCGGTTGTGCATGGTCCGCTGGTACATGCGGATCATGTAGACGGCCGCGAGGACCACGCCGGCGCTCGCCACGAGCCCGTAGACGAACTCGTTCTCGAAGGTCCCGAACAGGATCAGGATCTCGCCGACGAAGTTCGGCGAGCCGGGCATCGCGAGCGTCGCGAGCGTGATGACGAGGAAGAGGGCCGCCAGCACCGGGGCGCGGAAGGCCATGCCGCCGAGCTCGCGGAGCGACTCGCTGCCACCCGCGCGTGCGGCGACCGCCCCGATGATCAGGAAGAGCGGCACCACGACGAGCCCGTGGTTGACCATCTGGATCACGGCGCCCTGGGCGCCCTTCGGGTCGAGCGAGAAGATCCCCAGCGTGATGAAGCCGAGCTGGGCGATCGAGGAGTAGGCGACGACCAGCCGCAGGTTGTCCTGCGAGAAGGCCAGGACCGAGCCGTAGAGGATCGAGAAGACCGCGATCACGATGAACAGCTCCTGCCAGTGGTGGGCGCCCTGCGGCATCGTCGGCAGCACGATCCTCAGGAAGCCGTAGACGCCGACCTTGGAGAGCACGCCCGAGAGGAGCGCCAGCACCGGCAGCGGGGTCGAGCGGTACGTCTCGGGCACCCAGCCGTGGAGCGGGAATAGCGGCGCCTTGACGAAGAACGCGGCCGCGAACAGGAGCACGATCCATTCCTGCGTGCCGGTGCCGGTGGAACGCTGCACGAGCTCGGCGATCGAGAACGAGATCTGCCCGCCCTCCGGCGTCGACAGCACGCCGAGCGCGACGGCGCCCGCCAGCATCAGGAGCGAGCCGGCGAGCGTGTAGATCACGAACTTGGTCGTGGCGCGCACGCGGTCGCCCGTGCCCCAGCCCCCGATCAGGAAGTAGAAGGGCACGAGCATCAGGTCGAAGAAGACGACGAAGAGCGCGAGGTCCTGCGCCATGAAGGCGCCGAGCACGGCCGTCTCGGCCAGCGCGAAGTGGAAGAAGTAGAGCTTGGGCCGCTCCTGCTCGCGGAAGACCGACCAGAGCGTGCACGGCACCCAGGCGATCGCCGTCAGCGCGATCAGGAACAGGTTGAGGCCGTCGACGCCGAGCTGGTAGCGGATGCCGAGCTCGGGGATCCACTTGTCGTCGGTCACGTACTGGAGCCCGCTCCGCCCCGCGTCGAAGTCGGCGAGCATGACCACCACGTAGGCGAGCACGCCCACGGTCGCGGCGAAGACGAGCCAGCGCATGGCGCGCTCCGGCAGCAGCGTGCCCACGAGCGCCGCCGCCAGCGGGAGGAAGAGCACGATCGAGAGGTGGATGGTCACGTGGAGCTCGAGATCAGGAAGTAGAGGGCGAGGCCGGCGACTCCGACGAGCAGCACGAGCGCGTAGCCACGCAGGTAGCCGGTCTGGATCGCGCGCGCCACCGAGCTGCCGGCTCGGACCGCGCCCGTGGCCCCGCCGACGATCGTCCCCTGGACGAAGTCGGTCTCGATCACGTTGCGGCCGAAGCGGCCCATCGCGGCGATCGGGCGGGTCACGAGCGCGTCGTAGAGCTCGTCGAAGTACCACTTGTTTACGAGGAAGGTGTGCAGGCCGTCGAAGCGCTCGCGGATCTCGAGCCGGCGCTCGCGCTTCCGCAGGTAGATCGCGTAGGCGAGCGCGATCCCGGCGATGGCCAGCAGCCCGCCGAGCCCGAGCTCGGACCACTCGGTGCCGGTGCCCGGGTTGACGCTCGCGTAGCGGGAGTCGGCGAAGGTCGGCTCCAGGAACTTGTTGATCGCGTCGTCGAGGCCGGGCACCTGGAGCAGCCCGGCCAGCGCCGCGCAGACGGCCAGCGGCGTCATCGCGAACTTCATCGGCCAGGAGCGCTCGGCCACCACGTGCTCGGGGCCGGGGAAGCCGACGTCGGTGTCCTCCTCCTCGCCGGTCGCAGGGTTCTGGGGCGGATGGTGGGCGAGGTGGCCGTGGTCGAGCTCACGCGCCTCCGGAACGGGGTTCCGGTAGAAGACCCGGAAGACCATCCGGAAGGCGTAGAACGCGGTAATGAACGCCGCCGCGTATCCGAACACCGCGAGAACCACGTAGCCGCCGCCGCGGGCGATCGCGAAGCCGAGGATCTCGTCCTTGGAGAAGAAGCCGGCCGTGGACGGGAAGCCCGACAGCGCCAGCGCGCCGATCGTGAAGGTGATGAACGTGAACGGCATCGCCTTGCGGAAGCCGCCCATGCGGTCGATCGACTGGGTGCCGGACATCGCGCCGATCACCGAGCCGGCCCCCATGAACAGGAGGGCCTTGAAGAAGGCGTGGGTCATGAGGTGGAACATCCCGGGCCCGTAGGCGGCGATCGAGACGCCCAGCACCATGTAGCCGATCTGCGAGATCGTCGAGTAGGCGATTACGCGCTTGAGGTCGGTGGCGACGACCGCCACCGATGCCGCGAACACGAGCGTGGCGGTGCCGATCACCGCCGAGATGTCCGCGGCCGTGGGCGCCATCTCGAACAGCGGGTGCATGCGCGCGATCAGGTAGACGCCCGCCGTGACCATCGTGGCCGCGTGGATCAGGGCCGAGACCGGGGTTGGGCCCTCCATCGCGTCCGGGAGCCACGTGTGGAGCGGCAGCTGCGCCGACTTGGCGAAGGCGCCGACGAGGATCAGGAGACAGGCCGCGATCAGCGTGCCGTCGTTGACGCGGAAGACGTTGTCGGCGGCCGCGAAGACGCCCTGGTAGTCGAGCGAGCCGGTCTTGTCGAGCAGCAGGAAGGCGGCGATCACGAGGCCGACGTCGCCGATCACGTTGATCACGAACGCCTTGATGCCGGCGGCGGTGGCCGTGCTGCGCCGGTACCAGAACGAGATCAGGAGGTAGGAGGCGGCGCCGACGAACGCCCAGCCGACGATCAGGATCACGAAGTTGCCGGCGAGGACCAGCAGCAGCATCGAGAAGACGAAGAAGTTGAGGTAGGCGAAGTAGCGCGAGCTGCCGCGGTCGCCGGTCATGTACGCGACCGAGTAGACGTGGATCAGGAACGACACGCCGCTCACCACGAGGCACATGAACACCGCCAGCGGGTCGACCAGGATGGTGAGCCCGACCTTGAAGTTGGCCGTGGCGGCGTAGGTCCAGGCCGTGTCGACCAGCGAGCGCGCGTCCTCCGGCCGGTCCTGGATCTTGAGCAGCATCCCGATCGACGACAGAAATGCGCCGAAAATCGCTGCGCTCGCGATCCAGCCGGGGAGCCGTCCGGGCAGGCGGTTCCAGAGGAGCGAGACGGTGAGGCAGCCGGCGACGGGGAAGGCGAGGACGAGCCAGCCATAGGAGGTGGCGCTCATGCGTTAGCCGCGGAGCTCCGACAGCTCGTCCACGTCTATCGGCAGCCGTCGCCGGTAGAGCGCGACGATGATCCCCAGCCCGATCACGACCTCACACGCCGCAATCACCATCACGATCAGCGCGAAGACCTGGCCGGACGCGCCGCCGTGCATCCGGCTGAACGCGACGAGCGCGAGGTTCCCGGCGTTGAGCATCAGCTCGAGGCAGAGCAGGATCACGAGCGGGTTGCGCCGCGTGAGCACGCCGGCCACGCCGATGCAGAAGATGAAGACCGAGAGGACGAGGAACCAGGCGATGTCCATCAGCCGGCACCGCCTATCTCGACGTCCTCCAGCCCGCGCCGCCTGCGGGCCAGCACTACCGCGCCGACCGCGGCCACCAGCAGCAGGTAGGAGGCCCCCTCGAACACGATCAGGTACTTCTGGAGCAGCAGCGCGCCGATCTGCGCGGGCGAGCCGAAGCCGGCGCCGACGTCGGGACCGCGGGAATCGACGGCGTCGAGGCCGGTGCCGAGGATCGCGATGCAGAGCTCGATCCCGACGGCCGCTGCGACCAGCGGGCCGAACGAGACGATCAGCCCGCCCTCGGGCCGGAGCGGGGCGTCGGAGCCGCCGATGTAGGCGACCACGAAGACGTACAGCACCATCACCGCGCCCGCGTAGACCACGACCTGCGCCGCCGCGATGAACTGCGCCCGCAGCAGCAGGAACAGGGTCGCCAGAGCCACCAGGTGCGCGACGAGGGCGAGCACGGAGTAGAAGGGGTTGCGCAGCATCACGACCCCGAGCGCGCCGCCCAGCGCCAGGATCCCGGCGACGAAGAACATGACCTGCTCGAACCACATCGGCTATTCGCCCTCGCGCCTCAGGGGCGTGTGCTCGGGCGGGTCGGCGAGCAGCATCTCCTTCGTAAAGATCAGGTCCGAGCGCTCGTAGTCGGCCAGCTCGTAGTCGTTGCCCATCGTGATCGCGTCGAACGGGCAGGCCACCTCGCAGTAGCCGCAGAAGATGCAGCGGGTCATGTTGATCTCGTAGACCGCGGCGTAGCGCTCGCCGGCCGAGACCTGGTGCTCGGGCGTATTCTCGGCGGCGACCACGCGGATGCACTTGGCCGGGCATGCCGCCGCGCAGAGGGAGCAGCCGACGCACTTCTCGAGCCCCGTGTCCTCGAACTTGTGCAGCTTGTGGCGGCCGCGGAAGCGCGGGTAGACGGGCGTCTTCTCCTCGGGGTACTGCACCGTCACGGGCCCCTCCACCACGCGCGCCATCGTGGTCCGCAGTCCCTTGAGCGTCGCGCCGAAGGCGCGGTAGGCGCCGCCCAGGCCGCCGGGTTCCGGACCGCGCTGGACCTCGATCGCGTCCTGTCCCGGATCCCAGCCGCTCATGTGGCCACGAAGATCGCGGTTACCAGGACGTTGAGCGTCGCCAACGGCAGCAGCACCTTCCAGCCGAACGACATCAGCTGGTCGTAGCGCAGTCGCGGCAGGGTGGCGCGGACCCAGATGAAGAAGACCACGCCGACGAAGATCTTCAGCAGTACCCAGAGCGGCGCGAGCGCGATCGGCCCGGGCCCATGCCAACCGCCGAAGAAGCAGGTGGCGGCGATGCCGGAGATGATCACGATCTCGATGTACTCGCCGAGGAAGAACGAGCCGAAGCGCATCCCGCCGTATTCGGTGTTGTAGCCCGCGACGATCTCGGCGTCCGCCTCGGGCAGGTCGAACGGCGCCCGGGCGGTCTCGGCAAAGCCGGCGACCATGAAGATCAGGAAGCCGACGAACTGGGGCACGACGAACCACATGCCGTCCTGGGCGTCGACGATGTCCACGAGCGACAGGGAGCCGGTGGTCATCACTACGCCGAGCAGTGAGAGCCCGAGCGCAACCTCGTAGGAGATGAGCTGGGCCGCCGAGCGCATGGCGCCGAGGAACGAGAACTTCGAGCCCGACGACCAGCCCCCCAGCACCAGCCCGTAGAACGCGAGCGAGCCGAAGGCGAAGAAGTAGAGCAGCCCGATCGAGACGTCGATGCCGTAGAGGCCGAAGTTGCCGCCCCAGGCGTCGAAGGGCCCGAACGGGAGCACGGCGAGCGTGGCGACCGCGGTGGTGATCGTGATGACGGGCGCGATGGCCATCATCCACGGCACCGACGTCTCAGGAGCAAACTGCTCCTTGGAGAACAGCTTCAGCACGTCGGCCATCGGCTGCAGCATGCCGCGCGGGCCCACGCGGTTGGGCCCGTAGCGGGCCTGGAAGCGGCCGAGGAGCTTGCGCTCGAGCACCACGAGGAGCGGGGCGATGCCGAGCACCACGGCGAAGATCACGAGCGACTTGACGATCTGGACGAGCGTGGTCTCGATCACGCCTTCGTCACCTCCACGCTGCCGCCGGGCAGGCGGTCGCCCACCAGGAACACGTCGCCGGCGTTGACGGCGGAGCGGACCGCCGCCGGCGCCCGGACGCTGGTGCCGTTGACGGACACGACCACCTCGTCGCCCGGGGCGATGCCAAGCCGCTCGGCGTCGGCGGGGGAGAGCTCGGCGCGGGTCTGGCCGGCGAGAAAGCTGAGCGAGGGCGAGTGCTCAACCTCGGGACCGCCCCAGAGCGACGGCCGGACGCCGAGCCGCAGGCCCGGCGCGAGCTCCGGCGGCGCCTCGAGCTGCTCCTCCGATTGCTCGGCGGCGGGCAGCGAGGAGGCGGCTTCGCGCTCCTGCCAGCGGACTCCGCGGCCGCCGATCTCGTCGAGCGTGATCCCGGCGTAGAAGGGCACCGCCTCGGCCACCTTCTCGGTGAGCGCCGGCGGGCTCTCGGCGCCGACCCCGGCGCCCGCGCGCTCGCAGAGCTCGGCCAGGACCCACCAGGCGGCTCGCACCTCGTTCGGATAGCCGATCGCCTGTCGCAGCCGCTGGAGGCGTCCGTCCGGATGGGTGAGCGTGCCCTCCTTCTCGGCGTGCGCCTCGGCGGGGAAGACCACGTCCGCGTGCTGCTCGAGGGCGTCGGTGCGGAATCCGGAGAAGGCGATCACCGTGCCGGCGTCCTCGAGCGCCTGAAGCCACTCGTCCCGCTCGCGCCGTTCCTCCACCGGGTCGGTGTGCACGAGCAGGAGCGCGGGGTGCTCGCCGGTCGCCATCTCCGTCGCGCTCATGCCGGTCGCGTCGGCGTCCTGCAGCCCCGGGGCGAGGCGCGGAGTGCAGCCCACCTCGCGCAGCCCGCGGCCGTTGCTCCCGGCGGGGATCTCGATCAGGCCGGACTCGGGCTTGTCGGCGATCCCCAGCGCACCGGCAAGGGCGAGCAGCGCCTCGATGCCCTGCACGCCGCGCTCCGCGTGCGCCACGCGCTCGCCCCAGAGGATCACCACGTCCTCGGCGTCGCGCAGCACCTCGGCGGCGCCGCGCACGTCCTCCTCACGCGAGCCGCCGCGGGACGCGAAGCCGACGCCGCCGCGCGGCGAGCCGAGCGCGGCGCCCAGCTCGGCGAGCACGGCGTCGGCCATCCCGGGCGCGAAGCGGATCGTCGCCTCGGCGTTGGGGTCGAGCGCCGACGGCCGGCTGCTCGCCACGATCACCCTGGCGTTGTTGCGGCGCGCGGCCTTGCGGACGCGCAGATCCAGGATCGGCGCCTCGTCGACGAGCTCGGTGTCCACCACGAGCACCGCGCTCGCGTGGTCGATGTCCGACACCTTGGCCGCCAGGTCCGGCCGCGCGAGCACGCGCGCCTGCTCGGGCCCGCGGACGTCGCCGGAGGCGGAGTCCACATGCGGCGAGCCGAGCCCCTTGCGCAGCAGGTGCTGGACGAGGAAGCCCTCCTCGTTGGTCGCCTGGCCGCCCACCAGCGCGGCGGTGCGCTCGCCCGCCTTGTCGAGCGCGGCCTCGGCCTCGTCGAGGGCGCGCTTCCACGAGACCTCGCGCAGGTAGCCGCCGTCGCGCACGAGCGGCGCCGTGATCCGCTCGGCGGAGTGGATCGACTGGTAGGCGAAGCGGCCCTTGTCGCAGAGCCAGCCATCGTCCACGTCGGCGTTGTCGCGGGCCAGGACGCGCACGACCTTGGCGTCGTCCCTGATAGTGAGCGACACGTTGCACTGGCTCGGGCAGAGCGGGCAGAGCGAGCCCGAGTCCTCGATGTCCCAGGGCCGCGCGCGAAAGCGGTAGGCGCTGGACGTGAGCGCGCCCACGGGGCAGAGCTCGATGATGTTGCCGCTGAAGGGCGCGACGTAGGGACGGCCGTGATGCGTGCCGACGAAGGTGTGGTCGCCGCGCTCGAGGAAGACGAGCTGGTAGTCCTCGGCCACCTCCTGCGAGAAGCGGACGCAGCGGTAGCAGAGGATGCAGCGCTCGCGGTCGATCGCCACGAGCGGCGACAGCTCGAGCGGCTTCTTGAAGTGCCGCTTGGGCTCGATCATGCGCGAGCGGCCGGCGCCCCAGCCGAACGAGATGTCCTGGAGCGGGCACTCGCCGCCCTTGTCGCAGACCGGGCAGTCGAGCGGGTGGTTCACGAGCAGGAACTCGACCACCGCGTTCTGCGCCTTCTTGACCTGGTCGGAGGTGGTGGTCACGACCATGCCGTCCTTGACAGGTGTCGAGCAGGAGGTCTGGAGCTTGGGCATGCCCTCGATCTCCACGAGGCACATGCGGCAGGCGCCGACCGGCTGCCCGAGCTTGGGCTCGTAACAGAAGTAGGGGATCTCGACGTCGCCGCGCTTGGCGGCGTCCACGAGCATCATGCCCTCGGGCGCGCGCACCTCGCGGCCGTCGATCTCGAAGACGATCTCGTTGGGCTCGGGGCGGCCCATCGGCTAAGCCGGTCCAGCCTCGGCTGTGGCAGCCAGCTCGCCGGCCGAGAAGGCGGCAGCCTCCTCGAGCTGCCGGCGCTCGCGGGCCGCCGCGATGTGCGCCTCGAACTCCTCGCGGAAGTGCTTGATCATCGACCCGATCGGCATCGCCATCGAGTCGCCGAGCACGCAGAGGCAGTTGCCGATGATGTTCTCCTGGACCTGGGCCATGATCTCCAGGTCCATCGGGGTGGCCTCGCCCTCGTCGATGCGCTCGAGCATCTTCACCGTCCAGTTGGTGCCCTCGCGGCAGGGGACGCACTTGCCGCAGGACTCGTGGCGGTAGAACTCGGCGAGCCTGAGGGCGAGCGGGACGAGCGGCTGCGAATCGTCCACGACGATGACCGAGGCGGTGCCGAGCATGGAACCGGCCTGGGCCATGTCCTCGTACGTGAAGGGCAGGTCGAGATGCTCGGCGGTGAGCACCGGGGCCGATGAGCCGCCCGGGAAGAAGCACTTGACCTCGCGACCCTCGGGCGGGCCGCCGCCGAGCCCGTAGATGACATCTCGCACGGGGATCCCGAGCTCGATCTCGTAGTTGCCGGGCCGCTGGACGTCGCCGGAGATGGACACCAGCTTCGGCCCCGCCGACTGCTCCGTGCCGATCGACCGGAACCATTCCTTGCCGCGGTCGATGATGTAGGGCGTGCAGCAGAGGGTCTCGACGTTGTTGATCAGCGTCGGTCCCTGGTAGAGGCCCTGGTTGGCGGGGAACGGGGGCTTGAGCCGCGGGTTGCCGCGCTTGCCCTCGAGGCCGTCGAGCAGGGCGGTCTCCTCACCGCAGATGTAGGCGCCCTGGCCGCGATGCACGACGAGGCTGAAGGAGTGGTCGGAGCCGAGGATGCGGTCGCCGAGGTAGCCGCGCTCGTACGCCTCCGCCACGGCGGCGTCGAGCACGTCGGCCTGATGGGAGTACTCGCCGCGGATGAAGATGAAGCCCTTGTTCGCGCCGGCGGCGATCGAGCCGATGATGCAGCCCTCCACCAGCAGGTGCGGGTTCTTCTGCATCAGCAGCCGGTCCTTGAAGGCCCCCGGCTCGGACTCGTCGGCGTTGCAGCAGAGGAACTTGTCCATCGAGCCCTTGGGCAGGAAGCTCGCCTTCTTGCCCATCGAGAAGCCGGCGCCGCCGCGGCCGCGGAGCCCGGACTCCTCCAGCTCGCCCAGGACCTGCTCCGGCTCCATGTCACGAAGCGCCTTGCGCAGGGCGCGGTAGCCGCCGAGCTCCTCGTAGACCGCGATCTCGTGGAGGTCGTCGCGGTCCGTGTGCTCGGTGAGGATCCGGAGCTCGCTCATCGGCTTTCCCACGGCAGCTTGTAGCCCTTGTCCTCCAGCGAGCGGCCCGGCAGCACCTCGCGCTTCTCCCGCAGCGCCGCGACGATCTCCGGGGCGTCGTCCTCGGAGAGAGGGCCCACGTAGCGGCCGTCGATGGAGGCCATCGGCGCCATGTCGCAGGCGCCGAGGCACTCGAACTCGCGGAGCTCGACGTCCTCGAGCCCCTGGTCGCGCGCCTCCTCCCAGATCGCGTCGTAGACCGCCTTGGCGTTCGAGAGGTGGCAGGAGACGCTCGTGCAGACGTAGACGTAGCGGCTGCCGATCGGCTGCGCGCGGAGCATGTCGTAGAAGGTCACGACGCTCGAGAGGTAGGCGGGGGTGACCTGCATGACGGCGGCCACTTGGCGGATCGCCTCGTTCGAGCACCAGCCGTGCACGCGCTGCGCCGCGCCGAGCGCCGGCAGGGTGGCCGAGTGGCGGTCGGGGTACTTGGCCATCAGCGCCTCGATCTCCTCGCGCAGGTCGGACGGGACGTCGACCTCGGCTGGATCCGGGATGACCGCCGGGTCGGCCTCGACGTCGACCGCCTCGTCCCAGCCGGGCGGGAGGGGCTGCTGGAGGGCGCCCTCGTCGCCGGCCCGCTGCATGCGGTCCGGAGTCACCGGTCGATCCCCCCGAGGATCGGATCGAGGAAGGCGACGCTCGTGATCAGGTCGGCGATCAGCCCCCCGCGGGCCATGTCCGGCACCGCCTGGAGGTTCACGAAGCTCGGATCGCGCATGTGCACGCGCGCCGGCATCGCCGAGCCGTCGGCGAGCACGTAGCAGCCGAGCTCGCCGCGCGGGCCCTCGATCGCCGCGTAGGCCTCGCCGGGCGGCACCCGGAAGCCCTCGGTCACCAGCTTGAAGTGGTGGATCAGGGCCTCCATCGACGTGGCCAGCTCGTGCCGCGGCGGCAGCGCGACCTTGCGGTTCGTGGTGATCCAGGGCCCCTCGGGCACGCCGTCGAGTGCCTGCTCGATGATCTTGATCGACTCGCGGAACTCGGCGATGCGGACCCGGTACCGGTCGTAGTTGTCGCCGATGGTGCCGACCGGGATCTTGAAGTCGAAGTGGTCGTAGGACGAGTACGGCATCGCCTTGCGCAGGTCCCAGGGGTTGCCGGTGGCGCGCAGGAGAGGGCCGGTGACCCCGAGCGCGAGCAGGCGCTCCTCGGACACGATGCCGGTGTTCTTCGCCCGGCTGAGGAAGATCTCGTTCTTGTCGAGCAGGTCCTCCATCTGCTCGATCCGGGTGGAGAACTCCTTGGTGAACTTGCGGACCTCGCGGTCCCAGCCCGGGGGGATGTCCTCGATCACGCCGCCCACCTGGAAGTAGCGCGTGTGCATGCGCTGGCCACCCGACATCTCGAACAGGTCGAGCACCCGGTCGCGGTCGCGGAGCGCGTAGAAGATCGGCGAGATCGCGCCGATGTCGAGGATCGCGGTGCCGAGCCAGAACAGGTGGCTGGCGATCCGGTTGAGCTCGAGGTGGGCCACCCTCAGGTACTGCGCGCGCGGGGGCACCTCCTCGTCCAGCAGCTTCTCGACGGCCATGCAGAAGGCCATCGAGTTGAAGTAGTAGGCGAGGTAGTCCATCCGTTCGACGAAGGTGACGGCCTTCCAGTACTGGTGGTCCTCGCAGGACTTCTCGATCCCGGTATGGACGTAGCCGATGATCGGCTTGACGTCTCTGACGACCTCGCCCTCGAGCGTGCAGAAGAGCCGCAGCACGCCGTGAGTCGCCGGGTGCTGCGGGCCGATGTTCACCGTGAACAGCTCGGTCTCGGGGTCGAGGGCCTCCGCCGGCGTCAGATGCGTGCCGGTGATCGGCTCCTCGGGCGGCGTGTGGACGACTGGATCAGTCATACCAGCGCGGCAGCTCGTGCTCGTTGAAGGTGAACAGCACCGGCTCGCCGCCCATCGGGAAGTCGCGCCGCTGCGGGAAGCCCTCGTAGTCCTCGGGCATCAGGATGCGGCGCAGGTCGGGGTGGCCCTCGAAGACCACGCCGAAGAAGTCGTAGACCTCGCGCTCCTGGTGGTCGGCCGTGGGGAACAGGTCGACCACGCTGGCCAGCGTGGGGTCGTCCACGCCCACGCGCGTGCGAACAGCCAGCCGGTCGAGGCGCTCGGTGGAGAGCAGCTGGTAGTGCACGCCGAGCCGGGGCTCGTCCGGCAGGTAGTCGACCCCGTGCAGGCTCATGAGGAGCGGCCAGCGGTCGGGGTCGCGATCGCGCAGGTACTCGAGGACGTCATGGATCCTTGCCGGCGCCACGTCGAGGTTGGCCTGCTCGCGGAAGTAGACCGTGCCCGCCACGGCGTCCTCGCCCACGGCCTCGCCGACTCGCTGCGCGATCAGCTCGAGCCCGGTCGCGTCCATGGTCACCTCCGCGGGGCGTCCGGCCCCGCGTCCTGATCGCTGCGTTCGGCCTCCGGCCTCTCGTGACGACCGCCGGTTTCTTCCGTCCCGTGAGCCTTGTAGCGCTCCCGCCAGCCCAGGCCGGGATCGCCCGTGATCTTGTCCTGGAGCTTGAGCACGCCGTAGATCAGGGCCTCCGGCCGCGGCGGGCAGCCGGGCACGTAGACGTCGATCGGCAAGAACTTGTCGGCGCCCGCGATCAGCGCGTAGTTGTTGAACATGCCCGCGCTCGACGCGCAGGCGCCCATCGAGATCACCCACTTGGGCTCGAGCATCTGGTCGTAGAGGCGGCGCGCCACCTGCGCCCACTTCACCGAGAGCCGGCCGGAGAGGATCAGCATGTCCGCCTGGCGCGGCGAGGCGCGGACCACCTCGGCGCCGAACCGCGACAGGTCGGCACGCGGGCCGGCGGCGGTGGTGATCATCTCGATCGCGCAGCAGGCCGTCCCGTAGCCGAGCGGCCAGAGCGCGTTCTTGCGCGCCCAGTTCTGAGCCTTCTCGAGCGTCGTGAAGACGAGCCGGTCCTGGACCTCCCGCTCCAGCTCCTCGTCGGGGATCTCGCCCCGGAGCATCCGCTGCGCGCGCAGCTTCTGGACTTTGAGGTCTCCGGGTCCGAGGCGCTCTCGCCTTACGTCCACTCGAGCGCTCCCCTCCGCCAGACGTAGACGAAGGCGACCAGGAGCAGAGCCACGAACACGATCGTTTCCACCAGGGCGAAGACGCCAAACGCCTTGAGCTGGAGGGCAACGGGGTAGAGGAAGACGACCTCGATGTCGAAGAGGATGAACAGCATCGCGATCAGGTAGAAGCTGATCCCGAAGCGGAAGCTCTTGCGGACGTCCGAGGGCAGACCACACTCGTAGGGCTGCTGCTTGACCGTTCCCCGTCGCCGCGGTCCGAGCACGCCGTTGAGAAGCGTGAACGCGGTGCCGACTCCGACCCCGAGGATCAGAAAGACCAGAGCTGGCACATAGCTCTTGAGCACCGCGGGCGGATGTATAACGAAGCTTGTGCGGGAGTGCTACATAGTGCGGAAGGGCGCATTGTGAGCGGGCTCCACGCCGCCATCGGCATCGGCGTCCTGGCGTCCAATGCGCTCGCCGCCGGCTGGGGCGCCGTGGCTTGGTCGCGCAAGGACCCGTCGGTCGTCTTCTGGCCGCTGCTGCGCGTGGCGCAGGCGTTCGTGGTGGTCCAGGCGGTGATCGGCTTCCTGCTGGTCGCCCAGGGCGATCGCGCCCATGACGACCTGCACATCCTCTACGGGATCGCCCCGCTCGTCGTGTCGCTGGTGAGCGAGAGCATGCGCGTCGGGGTGGCCCAGCGCGAGCTCGAGGACGTCGAGGACGTCGAGGCCCTCGAGCACCGCGAGCAAGTCCTGATCGCCCACCGCGTCGCCCTCGGGGAGATGGGGATCATGACCGTGGGCGTGCTGCTGATCCTGACGCTGGCGCTACGGGCCTATCAGACCGGGGGTTGATCCATGTCCTCGCCGACCGGCCTCGACTTCTACGACGTCGAGTTGCGCGCTCACCAGGAGCACCTTCGCACCGCCTACGGGATCAGCCCCGGCGACGACGTGGTCGACATCGGGTGCGGGACCGGGCTGACCACCCGCGAGGCGGCGCGCGCGGCGGCGCCGGGCCGGGTCGTCGGGGTCGATGTTTCCGAGCGCATGCTCGAGCGCGCCCGTCAGGTGACGGCGGCCGAACAGCTCGACAACGTCCGCTACGAGCTGGGGGACGCCCAGGTGCATCGCTTCGATTCAGCCGGCTTCGACGTGGCGATCAGCCGCTTCGGCACGATGTTCTTCTCCGATCCGGCCGCCGCGTTCGCCAACATCGCCGCCGCCCTTCGACCCGAGGCTCGCTTGGTGCTGCTGGTCTGGCAGCCACACGAGCACAACGAATGGTCGCGGGCGATCGACGCCGCGCTGGGGGACGCCGTCCAGCCACCGCAACCGAACGCCGACCCGTTCTCGCTCGGCGACGCCGGAGCCACCGCTGGCCTTCTCGAGGGGGCCGGCTTCGACCGAGTGCGGTTCGAGGACGTCCACGAGCCGGTCCTCTACGGACACGACCTCGACGCCGCCCTTGCGTTCGTCTGCGGATTTCAGGCCACGAGCGCGGCCCTCGCGACCCTGAGCGACGGCGAGGCGGCCCGTACCGTCGAGCGCCTGCGCGAGATGCTCGCAGCGCACTACAGCGACGAGCGCGGCGTGGCCCTCGACTCGCGTTCCTGGCTGGTCACCGCCCGGCGACGCCGCTAGTACGTCAGCAGCGTGACAACAGAGCTCCGGCGAGGCGCCCGGCCTGCTCAAATGGCAGGCCCGACGCGAAGCTCGACCGCGATGTCGCGACAGCTCACGATTCCTGCTGACGACACTCGGCTCCACGCCATCGACGATCCGGGCGGCACGCCTGCCCTGCTCCTCCTCAGCGGCGGCTTCGCGACCGTGCAGAACTGGAGCCGCGTCATCCGCCGCCTCGACGGGAAGTACCGCACGGTGCGGTTCGACGCGCGGGGGCGCGGGAAGTCGGGCACGTCGGCCGACTACTCCGCTCAGGCGGCCGTCGACGACATCGGGCGTGTCATCGACGCGACCGGTCTCGAGCGTCCGATCCTCGTCGGGTGGTCTTACGGCGCCACGATCGCGGTGCGATACGCGGCTCAGCACCCCGGGCGGGCCGCCGGACTGGTGCTAATCGACGGCGCTTACCCGATCGCCATGTTCGACGAGGCGGGAAAGCAGAAGGTCCGCGCCCAGTTCCGCCGGTTGGGGTGGCTCATGCGGATCGTGGCGGTGTTCGGCCGCTCGGCCCGGCTGTCTCCCGCCGAGTCCGCGGACGTCGTGATCGGGATGGACGCCGTCAACGGCGAGCTCGGCCGGGACTTCGCGGCGCTCGACTGCCCTGCCGCGTTCGTGGTTGGCAGCGGAGGCCACTCGGGCGCCACCGAGGAGGAGATGCGCACGGTGCGCGCTGCCGTGGTCGACGCCGAGAAGAGCAGCGAGCGCGTGTCCGTATTCGCAACGACGCCCCAAAAGCACACGCAGATCCTCAGCAAGGCCCCCGACACCGTGGTCGCCGCGATCGAGGATGTCATCCACGAGGCAGTCTGAGTCACGCGCGCGCGTAGAGCTCGAACGTACCGCGGCCCACGTTGGCCTCTTCGCGCAGCTCGAAGCCGCCCTGCGGCCAGCGCTCGCGATAGATCCGGGTGCGCTCCTCGACGCTTCCGTAGCTCGTGGTCATCAGCACGCGGGCGCCGGGTGCGGTGACCCTCGCGAGCTCGCCGAGCTCCGGGAAGCAGTTGAGCATCGTCACGAGCTCGAAGGCGCCGTCGTCGAAGGGCAGCTTCCAGAGCGACGCGCGCCGGAACTCGAGGTTCGGCAGGTCGTTGGCGCGGCGAGCGCGGGCCAGCATCGTCCGCGACTTGTCCACACCCACCACCCGGGCCTCGGGGAAGCGCCGTGCGGCGATCACCGCGGAGGCGCCCGTGCCGGTACCGAGGTCGAGCAGCGCGGCCGGGTCGCCGGCGCGCTCGAGCCCGGCTCCGTACGCCTCGAGGTGTCCCGGATCCTGCCCGAACTCGGCCCACATGGAGACGCTGAGGCTCCAGTAGAACGAGCCGAGGACGCGGTCGCGGCGGCGGGGCCGGCCGCGGATCAGGGTGTCCCTCGCGTAGCGATTGCGGGAGCGGCGAGTGGCCGCTCCGAGCAGGTCGATCACGGCGGATGGCGCCAAGGGCGCGCAGGGTAGCGGTACAACTCAGGGGCGGTGCCCTTCCAGCCGAGGCAGCATTCGATGAACGCCGACCTCTCCCGGCTGAGGGAGGCGCGCGAGTTTGCGGAGCGCGCCGGGGCGGAGTTCGGTCTCGAGGGCGAGACGCTCTACATGGTCAAGCTGGCGATGAGCGAGGCGGTGACCAACGCCATCCAGCACGGGTCCTCGGACACCTCCGACCCGATCCGGCTGGCGGTGCTGGTGGAGGGGGGCGCGCTGGTCTTCGAGGTGGAGGACACCGGCCAGTTCGTCCCGCGGGTGCCGCGGCGCGGCGACGTCCCGGAGCGCGGCCGCGGCCTCGACTTCATGCGGCAGCTCATGGACGACGTCGACGTGCGCCCGCGGCCCGAGGGCACGCTGCTGCGCTTCGCGAAGAGGAAGTAAGAGCCCCGACGGCGGTTCGTATCGCCGCCGTGTGGACGACCCCTGTCCATCCTGCCTGGAGCCGTCACCGACCGTCGCCGGGGCAGAGGTGGATTCGTCGCCCGCAGGCGGGTTCCTTCCGCTCAACGCACCCGAATCGTTCCCCTCATGCCGAGCTGGGCGTGGTCGCCCACGGTGCAGAGGAAGCTGTAGCGACCCCGGGCGAGGCGGATGCGGAAGCTGCGGCTGCCTCCCTGGAAGGCCGGGGTGCCGCCGATGTCGCGGCCGTCGTGACGGATGCGCAGGTCGTGGGCGAGGCTGCCCTTGTTCCGCACCCTGACGGCCAGCTCGCCCGGCTTGGCCACCGTGATCCGGTCGGGATCGAACGAGTACTCGTCGGCGGTCACGGTCAGGGCAGCGCCCGCCGGCAGGGTCAGCGCGCGGTGCTTGCCGCCGGTTTCCCCGCCGCAGCCGGCGAGGGCCAGGCTGGCGGCGAAGACGACCCAGGGACGGCGCACGGGCGGCGGATAGTATGCCGCCGCGTGATCCGCCCGACCCGCCTCGTCCTGCCCGCGCTCGGGCTTGCGCTCTTCGCCGCCGGCTGCGGCCAGGGGAAGATCACGGTCTCGAGCGACCAGCCGGAGCTGCGCTCCGGCGCCAAGCTCTTCAACGAGCGCTGCAGCGGCTGCCACTCGCTCGACTCCGCCGACACCCACGGCTCCAAGCCCGAGCGCCAGCTCCAGGGCGGCGAGCGCACGAACGGCCCCAACTTCAACCAGCGGAAGGTCAAGAAGGACGACGTCCTGTTCGCCATCCGCAACGGCGGCTTCTCCGGGGCGATCATGCCGGCCAACGTCGTGGTCGGGACGAACGCCCAGAAGATCGCCACCTTCCTCGACGCCTGCTCGGGGAAGAAGAAGCAGCGGGAACCCGCCTGCGGCGGCTAGCCCCGGCCGCGTGCTCGACCTCCGGCAGATCCGTCACGAGCCCGAAAAGGCCAAGGCGGCGCTCGCGCGGCGCGGCCTCGACACCGCGGTGGTCGACGAGCTGCTCGAGGCCGACGCCCGCCGGCGCGAGCTGCTGCCGCGGCTCGAGGAGCTGAGGGCGGAGAAGAACGCCGCGAGCAAGCGGATCGGCGAGCTCCAGGCCGAGGACAGGGGCGCGGCCATCGAGGAGGCGCGGGCGCTTGGAGAGCAGGAGAAGGACCTCGAGGCGGAGGTGGCGGCGGCCGAGGCGCGGCGCGACGAGCTGCTGGCGACCCTGCCCAACCTGCCGGACGAGTCGGCGCCACCCGAGGACGAGGTGCTTCGCGAGGTCGGCGAGGCGGGCGCGAGCGGCCGCGACCACCTCGACCTCCTCGGCTCGCTCGTGGACCTCGAGGCCGGCGCGCGCGTCTCCGGCGCGCGCTTCGCCTACCTCAAAGGCCCGCTCGTCCGGCTCGAGTTCGCCCTCGTCCAGTGGGCGCTCGACCGGCTCGAAGACAAGGGCTTCACCCCCGTCTTGCCGCCCGTGCTGGTGCGCGAGGAGGCCCTCTTCGGCACCGGCTTCCTTCCCGACACCGAGCAGCAGATCTACCGGGTGCCCGACGACGACCTCTATCTGGCCGGCACCTCGGAGGTCCCGCTCGCCTCGCTCCACGGCGGCCAGCTGCTGGCCGAGGACGAGCTGCCGCTCCGCTACGCCGGCTTCTCCACCTGCTTCCGGCGCGAGGCCGGGGCGGCCGGCAAGGACACGCGCGGGATCTTCCGCGTGCACCAGTTCGACAAGGTCGAGATGTTCACGTTCGTCCGCCCGGACGACTCGGGCGACGAGCACGAGCGCCTGCTCGCGATCGAGGAGGAGCTCCTCCAGGCGCTCGAGATCCCCTACCGCGTGGTGAACATCGCCGTGGACGACCTCGGCGCCTCGGCGGCGAAGAAGTACGACCTCGAGGCCTGGCTCCCGGGGCAGGAGCGCTACCGCGAGCTCACCTCGTGCTCGAACACCACCGACTTCCAGTCCCGCCGGCTCGACGCCCGCTACCGCCCGTCCGAGGGCAAGGGCCCGCGCCACATGCACACCCTCAACGGGACCGCCGTGGCCGTAGGCCGGACGATCATCGCGCTCGTGGAGAACCACCAGCGGGACGACGGCACGATCGCCGTGCCGGAGGTGCTCCACCCGTTCGGCGCGCCGAGCGAGATCCGGGCAGCCGAGTTCTAGACTCACTGGGCGGCATGGGCGCCTGGGAGGCCATCCCTATCTACGCGGTGTTGCGCCGGAGCGGGCGCGGGCGGCTCGCGCTCTATGCCGGGTCGATTGCGCTCGTCGCGGGCGCCTACTACCTGGCCGGCCGGATAGGCCTCGAGCTCGCCTACCTGAACGGAGCGGTCGCGGCGCTGTGGCCGCCGTCCGGACTCGGCATCGCGGTCCTTTTCCTGTGGGGAATCCGGCTCTGGCCGGGAATCGTGATCGGCGATCTCCTGCTGGGGGACTACTCGACGCCGCTCGGGACGGTGTTCGGGCAGACGGTCGGCAACACGGTCGCGCTGGTGGTCGGGGCCCTGCTGCTGCGGCGGCTGTCGCGCGGCCGGGGAGAGCTCGAGCGCACCTTCGACGTGCTGGCGCTGGTCATGTGCGCGATAGCGGCCGCTCTGGTGAGCGCGGCGTTCGGGCCGACCTCGTTGCGCCTCGGCGACGTGGTCCCCTCGTCCCAGCTCTGGCACGTGTTCCGCACCTGGGCGCTGAGCGACGCGACCGGCGTGCTGGTGGTCGCCCCCTTCGTCCTGACCTGGGCCGCCAAGGGCGTGAAGGGGATCCGCCGGCGCGACCTCCTCGAGGGGCTGGCCGGCCTCGTCGTGCTGGCGGTGCTGGCCGAGCTGGCACCGCAGCGCGAGGTGCCCTACATCGTCTTCCCGGTCCTGCTCTGGGCCGCCCTCCGCCTCGGGCCGCGCGGCGCCGCCACCGCGATCGTCGTGGTGTCGGCGATCACGGTCTCGAACACCGCGCAGGAGAGCGGGCCGTTCGTCCGCGCTTCGATCACCGACAGCCTGCTGGCCACGCAGGTCTTCATCGCCACGGCGGGGCTCACCTCGCTGCTGCTTGCCTCGGTCACCTCTGAGCGCACCCTGGCGGCTCGCGCGCTCAGGCGGAGCGAGGCCGCTCAGCGCGAGCTCGCCGACGAGCAGGCCGCCCTGCGCCGTGTGGCGACGCTGGTCGCCGAGGAACCCGTGCCGAGCAGTCTGTTCCAGAAGGTGACCGAGGAAGTCGGCCGCCTCCTCGGTCTCCAGGCCGCCACCGTCGTGCAGTACCACGGCGCGCACTCGGCAAGCGTCGTGGGCGGGTGGAGCGAGACCGGGACACTCCGGCTGCCCCTCGGAACGTCGCTGGACCTCGACGGCGACACGGTGGTCTCGAAGGTCCTGCGCAGCGGCAGCGCCCAGCGAGTCGACGGTTACCGGGAGGCGAGCGGGACCCTCGCCGAGACGCTCCGCAGCGCCGGCTACCAGGCCTCCGTGGCGGCGCCCGTCCACGTCGGCGCCCGCCTCTGGGGCGCGCTCGTCGCGGCGACCAACTCGGAGGCGCCGCTTCCCGCAGGGCTCGAGCAGCGCCTGTGCGACTTCTCCGACCTCGTCGGGCAGGCACTCGCCAACGCGGACGCCCGCGAGCGGCTGGCTGCGTCGCGCGCCGAGCTGGTCGAGGCCAGCGACGCCGAGCGCCAGCGCCTGCAGCGGAACCTCCACGACGGAGCCCAGCAGCGGCTCGTGTCCGTCGCGCTCCAGCTGGGGATGGTCGGTGCGAAGCTGGGCGAGGACCCGGCGACCGCCCGCGACCTGCTGTCGACGACGCAGGACGATCTGGCCCAGGGCCTCGACGAGCTGCGCGAGCTGGCCCGCGGGCTCCACCCCGTCATGCTCGAGGAGCGCGGCCTCGAGGCCGCGCTCGAGTCGCTGGTAAGCCGCGCCCCGGTGCCCGTCGAGATCGCGGCGCTGCCCGAAAACCGGCTGGCCGCGCCGGCCGAGGTCGCGGCCTACTACGTGGTGGCGGAGGCGGTGACGAACGTCGCCAAGTACGCCCGCGCATCGCACGTGACCGTGAGGGTGAGCAAGTCGAACGGGTCGGCCACCGTGACCGTGAGCGACGACGGCGTGGGCGGCGCCGACCCGGCGCGCGGGTCCGGGCTGCGCGGCCTCGCCGCGCGAGTCGAAGCTCTCAACGGGCACCTCGACGTCGACAGCCCGCTGGAGCGGGGGACTCGCATCGAAGCCGAGATTCCCTGCTAGGCGAGACCCGCGTACCAGAGCCCGAACATCAGCCCGAACACGCCGAAGCCCGGGATCAGAACCGTCCGGTAGAGCGGCTGGATCAGCGGGCGGGTGAGGAGCCAGGCAAACGCCGTCGTGCACAGGGCCATCGACACCATCGACATGGGAGCGAACACGGCGAGCGCGGCGGCCGCCTCGAGCTGGGTGGGAAGGGCGGCGATCAGGAGCAGCACCACCGCGCCGGTCCCCGCCAAACCGTGCAGCATGCCGATTCCCAGGGCCTGCTGGGGGGAGCGGACGTGCACGTGGCGATGGCCGCGCTGGAGGTGGGGATCGGCGGTGCCGTGCCCGTCGCGGTGGGCGTGTGGCTCGACGCGATAGTCGCCGCGCAGCCACTTGACCATGACCCGCAGTGCGAGCAGGAGGATCACGCCGCCCACCGCGCGCTCGGCCGCGCTCTCGAGCCAGGCCGGGAGGCTCGACTTGAGGAAGACGAGCGGCAGCCCGACCACCAGCAGTGTTCCGGCGTGGCCCATGCCCCACCACAGCCCGAGCCGCGCGGCACCGCGGGTGTCGCCGCCGTCCGCGGCGACGAGCGAGGTGACAGCCACGAGGTGATCGGGGTCGGAGGCGTGGCGCAGGCCGAGCACGAAGGCGATCGCGAGCGCCACCAGAAGGGGCGCGCCGGAGAAGAGGCCCGTGAGCCAGGCGTCGATGTTCTCGAGGGGCTTGAAGAGGAATTCGAAGTTCACGAGCAGTCCTCGCAGAGTCCGACGAGCGGGTAGTGGTTGAAGCGCGGACGGAGCCCGAAGCGCTCCCAGACCGCGTCGCGTACGTCGTCGAGCGCGCCGGGCATCACCGGCCTCAGGGCGCCGCAGCGCTCGCAGACCAGGTAGTCGCGCTCGCGCCCGGCCATCGCGTATAGGCCCGGGCCGTGGACGAGATGGAAGTGTCTGACCAACCCGATCCGCTCCAGGGTCTCGAGGTTGCGGTACACGGACGCGAGGTCGGACCGGGGCAGACGTCCGTCGAGCCCGGCGGCGATCCGCTCCGCCGACACGGGCTCCTCGGCGGCGAACAGGTTCTCCAGCACGAGTCGCCGAGCGGTCGAGGCCCGCAGTCCCTGGGCCCGAAGCGCGGCGACGGCGTCGTCGAGCGTCGGTGCGGAGAGTGCTGGGCCGTTGTGAGTGACCGTCACTGTCCATCCACTTCGCAGCAGCGGCGAACTTGGATCAAAGAGCACGAGCTAGCTCACATTCGGGAGGGCGTTGGCGGTCATTCCGACTCCCACGGCGACGATCACGCAGGCGCTGAGGGCAGGCAGCAGACGCATCACGCGGCCCTCGAAGCTAAGGCGGCTGAACTTGCGCTTGGCCAGCACCGCGATCAGGCCGATCCCCGTGATCGAGAGCGCCAGCCCGGCGCTGAAGGCGACGATCAGGACCAGGCCGAAGCCGATCCGATGGAGTGAGATCGCGCCGAGCAGGACGACCAGGGCGCTGGGGCAGGGCAGGAGCCCGCCCGAGACTCCGACCGCGACCAGCGAGCGGCGGCTCACGTGCTCGGGGTGATGGTGGTGGTGATGGTGATGGCGCCGGCGCACGCGTCCCCACATGACGGACGCTCCAATCCCGACGACGAGGAGCCCCGACGCGAGCGTCAGCCAGGGGTAGAGCGTCTCGGGCAACACCCATTGCGAGAGCAGGAGCGTGACGATGCCGAGCGCGAACACGCCGATCGTGTGGGTGGCGGTGACGATCGCGCCGAGAGCCGCGGCATCCCGGGGAGTGCCGCGCTGACCGATGAGGTACGCGGTCACGATCGTCTTTCCGTGGCCCGGGGAGAGGGCGTGTGCGACCCCCCAGAAGAACGCCAGCGCGAGCGATCCGAGCACGACCCAGACCCCGAGCTGGTCGCGGCCGATCAGGGACGCGAAGCCGGAGTCGGCGATCCTGTCCGGGGCGCGCAGCGACTTGCCGCTGTCGAGGGCCGGCACGCTGTCGCGGCCGCTGCCCGGCGCGAGCCTCGCCGACACCGAGCTGACGTCGAGGGGGCTCTTGAGCAGGTCCTTCGGATAGGCCCGAAGCTCGTGGCTCCGGCTCGGCGCGTCCTTGCCGACCACGATCTCCTTCCAGCCGATCCGGTCGGAGTAGTTGGTGTCGCGGTAGCCGATGGCGCTCGGACTCGAGAGCCGTGGGCCGCGGAGGACTGTCTCGAGCCGAGTGGTCCGGAGGCCGCCCGCGCCCTTCGGATGCGCGAGGGCGGTGCGGACCGGGGTGAGCCGCGCCTCCTTCCCATCGACGCTGAGCCGCGCGCCGGTGGCGATTCTGCGCGCGTACCGGTGGGCATCGATCTTCCCGGCCTGGACCGTCGGGATCTCCGCCAGGTCCAGGACGTACAGCACATACACGCGCGGGCCCGAGACCTCGAGGCGGCTGAACTTGTTGGTGGTGAAGTTGCCGAGCGGGTGGGCGGACGCCGGCGCGGACAGGACCAGCACCGCCGCCGCCGCAACGAGGAGGGCCAGCTTTTTCACCCCGCGTACCTCCGGGCGACGGGCACCCACAGCAGGGAGAAGTAGGGGTTCGTGCTCAGAGCCCGCTGGAACCAGCTGCGCGCTTCGTCGCGCCGGCCGAGGCAGCGCTCGATCATGCCTCGGTGGAAGAACTTGAGCGCGTCGCGCGTGCCCAGGCGGAGCGCCCGGCGGGAGTAGGCGAGGGCATCGCCGCAGCGGCCGTTGCGCTCGAGCGCCCAGGCCAGCCCGTCTGCCGCGTCGATGCTGGGTGCGAGCCTGTATGCCTCGCGGGCTCGCCCGAGGGCGTCGCGGATCCCGTGGCCGTGATCGAGATCGAAGATGGCCGTCTGGAGCTCCGTGCGGACGCCGTTAGCCGCCTGTATCCGCTCGGTCGCCCTGACGAGCGCATACGCGCGCCGGGCCTCGCGCTCTCTGCCGGCCGCGCGCAGGGTGTCGCCCTGCCAGATGACGTACTGCGGCAGCGGGAGGCGGTCGACGACGCGGGCGAACAGCGCCGCTCCCGTTCCGTAGTCGCCCCTCTCCGCCGCGACGTGGGCTAGACCCGCCTGCGCCTGGACGTACCCCGGCAGCGCCGCGGTCGCCTTCGCGTAGTCGCGCTGGGCCTGCCCGAGCCGGCCCATGTTGAAGGCGATGTTCCCAAGTTGCACGAAGGCGGCCGCGCGGTACTCGCGGATCGGCACGTCGAGCGTCAGCGCGAGCCGCAGCGGCTCCATCGCGGCGCGCGGCCGGCCGGTCACCTCGCGCGCGTTGGCGACGCGACCGTAGGAGCCCACGCTCGGCGACAGCTCGGCCATCTTGTCGTAGGCCGCGAAGGCCTTTCGGTATTGCCCGAGGTTGAGGAGGGCGTCACCGAGCGCGCCGTAGGCCGTGCCGTTGCTCGGGTCGGCATGAAGGGCCGCCCGGGCGAGCGGCAGGGCGGCCGCGAAGCGGTGCCGCGATACGGAAAGCGCCGCGAGGCCCGTCTTGGCCAGGCCCGCCGTGGCGGGGGACGCCTCGCCCCTGCGCAGGGCGCGGTCCGAGAGAGAGAAGAATCTTGGGTCGCCGGTCTCCCGGGCTCGCTGCTGGTAGGCGAGTCCGAGCAGCACGAGAGCGCTCGCGTCGTCGGGGCGGCGCTCCACACGCCCCTCGAGGCGGCGGACGTAGGCGGCCGTGTTGTTGCCGGCCAGGCCCGAGAGAAGGGATCCGAGGGCGGCCTTGTCGTGGCCGGTCGGCTGTGCCCGAGCGCCGACCCCGCCGCTGCCGCCGCCGAAGGCGCCGCCGAGGACGGCGACGACCGCTGTGACGATCGCGGCCGCGGTTCCTATGAGGATCCTGTTTCGGTTCATCGCCGAGCCGGAGCGAGCGGGGAGAGGGCGGCCGAGGCCGCCCTCTCCTGCCCGTCGCGTCCTACCGATGCGGCCCCGCGAGGTACGGGAACGCATGCGGGAACGACTTGTCGTTGTGATCGACACAGTCCGTCTTGACAGCTCCCTCGGTGATGAGGTTGAGCTCTGCGTCGATGACGTCGTCCTTGGGCCTGCGGCCGTTCAAGAAGCCCTTCGAGCTCCTCGTGTCGAACGTCAGCAGGTCCGGCAGCAGCGTGTCCGCCAGCCCCGCGATCTTGCCCGCGTCGTCCGACGTGTCATCGCCCGACTTGTCGTTGAGCGAGAACAGCGTCTGGAGGCTGTCGACCACCTCGCCACGGAACCGCGCCTGGTCGGTGCTCGGCTTGCCGTGGTTGTAGGTGTTCTTCAGCGACGGCTCCGAGCCCTTGGGCTCGAACGGGTTGTTCGGGATGAACACGGTCGCGATCGCCGGCCGTCCCATGCGGTCGACCTGGGCGTGGCCCTTGTTCGTCGTCGCCTCGACGCCGATGTTGTGGCCGCCTCGGCGGTTCAGCAGCGACGACTTGACCTCCACGACGATCGAGGAGACGTTGGTCCCCGCGAACTTGTCCGGCCGCTTGCCCGTGCAGCCGAGGAACGACTCGCCCGGCTTCTTGCTCAGGATGTTCAGGAAGCCGCCCAGGTCGAAGTAGAACGGGTCGTCGCGCATTCCTGCGAACGCCCGTACTCCCTTGCGCCTGTTCTTGTAGGTCTTGACCTTGCCGAAGCGGCTGGTCTTGCCCGATACGAGCAGGCGTCCGTTACGGCGGATCTGCCACTTCTGGACGCCGTGGCGACCCGGCTTTCCGAACCTGGCGCTCAGCACGACATCCGGCTTCGCGTCGCCGTTGTTGTCGACGCGGAAGTTGTAGGTGACGCGCTTGGTGGACTTGACGCTCGGGACGCCGGTCGCGAATCGCGCCTGCTTCCCGGGCTTCGTGAACCCGTTGACGTTCATCACGAGCACGCTCCGCCCGGGCCTGCTGCGGAACGCATAGATGTCCGTCAGGTCGAGCCTGACGTCGCCGCCAGGGGGCGTCAGGCCGGGTGCGTCGAGGTGATCTGCCGCCCCAGCGCCCGAGGGTCCGCCGCTGAGCACGATTGCCGTGGCGACGCCGAGCCCGAGGACCAGGACGGCCGAGCCCCAGGCGAGTGCCTTGCGGCTCAGCGTTCGGGGAACTTCGGTCATTTGCTTCCTCCTTGAGGAGAGGGGAACCACTTCTGGAGCGGTCTGCGGCGACCCTAAGCCCCCGGATCAGCAAATTGCCTGCAAATCAGGCGTTTCTGCGAGCGTCCCGCTGTTGCGAGCGAGTTGCGTCTAGCCCGACATGAACTCGTTCAGGCGCACCCGCGCGCGCTTGCGCACGCTGCCCTGAACGATCGGCGTCCAGCCGAGGAGCAGGCCGGTCGGGCCTAGCGCCTGCTTGGCCCAGTTGTGGAAGCCGAAGTCGTCGCGGTGCTCCACGATCAGCCCGTCCTTGAAGCGAAAGCTCGCACGCACGTCGTTGTCCACGTGCCGGCCGGTCTGCGTGAACGTGTAGTGCGCGAGCCAGCGCGCCGAGCCGGAGTCGCCGCCCGCGTCGTGCTCGAGGAGCTCGACCTTCAGGTCGTCGGACGCGCCGGTGAGCATCCGCCACATCGCGCCCGGCTCGCCGTCGCGGAGGTCGGTGAACACGGGATCCGAGAAGTGGGCGTCCGGCGCGTAGCAGGCTGCCATCTCGTCGCCGTCGTGACGGTCGAAGGCGGTATAGAAGCGCTGGAGGAGCTCGTCGTTCGCGTGGGCCATCGCGCGACCCTAACCGACGCCGATTGCGCTCCGGCCGCCCCAGCACGCCGAACGTCCCTCGCTCCCCCCTATAGGGGGGACTCCGGGACGTTCGCCCATTAGCCTGGGATCCCCGGAGGGGTGGCAGAGCGGTTGAATGCGGCGGCCTTGAAAGCCGTTAGGGGCCATCGGTCCCTCGGGGGTTCGAATCCCTCCCCCTCCGCTCTGGGCCCCTGGGCCGCGAAGTGCGGGCGTCAGGCCTGGCCGACGACCTCGCAGACGTTCACGCTGACGAAGGTGGCGGGCGCATCGGGCATGTCCCGCAAGGCGCTGAAGGTGGTCTCGGCCTGGCGGGCGTCCTCCTCGGTCTCGAAGAGCCAGAACGAGTGCTGTATGTCCTGGCCGTCGACGTTGCGCGCCCAGTAGCCACCCTCGGACCCGGACATGCCCCGCACCATGTTCACCCCGCCCTCGGCGATCATCGCAAGCGCTTCGTCCGCCCGATCCGGCTTGAGCTCAACCCGTCCGATCAGCGCAAACATCTCATCCCCCTCACGCCTCGCTTTCGTGCGGATCCTATTTCGCGCCTCGCCGCCGTTCGGCTAGATCCGCTTCTCCCCGAAGAAGCTCGCCATCGGGTTGCCGTTGAAGTTGTGGATCGGGCTGTAGCCGGCGCTCAGGAACAGCGTCTCGGAGTGGGGTTGCCGCGGGCCGGTGTCCAGCCGCACGACCGAGTAGCCGAGACCGCCGGCCCTGCGCTCGAGCTCCTCGAGCAGCTGCCTCGCCAAGCCACGGCCGCGGAGCTCGGGCTCCACGTACAGCCGCTTGATCTCGCAGGCGCCGTCGGGCAGGGCCTTGATCCCGCCGCAGCAGACGGCTGCCCCGTCGCTGTCGAACCCGACGACGAAGTCGCCGCCGGGCGGCCCTAGCTCCGCCGGCCCGGCCCTCGGCATCTTCGGCGAGTCGAGGTCGAGGTTGTCGTAGAGCTCCGCGA
Organism: Thermoleophilaceae bacterium; assembly: GCA_036406475.1. Classification (GTDB taxonomy): domain Bacteria; phylum Actinomycetota; class Thermoleophilia; order Solirubrobacterales; family Thermoleophilaceae; genus DASXBA01. Next base: position 40,728 of record DASXBA010000131.1, read on the forward strand.
TCTCGTCGCGCATCGCCTGTAGCAGCGCGCGGGCCGGCTCGTCCTCGGCGCCAACGCTCTCGAAGCGGATGAGCATCGCGCTCGACGCTACCTGGCAGAGTCCCGCGTGTGAGCGACGACGCTCAGAAGACGCTCGACTGGGCCCGCAAGACCGCGGCCGGCCACATCGACGAGGAGATCGTCGCCGCGCAGATGTTCCGGCCCCGCGGCGCCTGGGGCGACAAGCCGAGGCACATCAAGCGCCGCCTCTACCGCAGCCTCGGCGTGGCCGGCGGCGGGCTCCATCCGCTCGAGCGCGATATGGCGATGCTCAACGTGGCGCTCGTCACGCCGTCGGCGCTGGTGCTCTGCCCGCTGCGGACGGCGCGCAGCGGCTTCAGCGCCGACCCGCCGTTCGCAAGCCTGAAGCGCGACGGGCTCGAGGCGGCCTGGAAGCCGATGAAGGTGACCGCCACGCACCAGGCCGGGAACAGCGCCCCGACTACGCACCAGTCCAAGATCGTGGTGGCCACCCTGACCGCGCCGGAATCCGAGCCGCTCCAGGTCGACCTGCCGGACGGGCCGGTGACGAGGCACTTCCGGGAGGAGCTGTCGCGGTCACGCTGAGGCCGCTGACCGAGGACGACGTCGAGGCGCTCGTTCCGGTCGTCGCCTCGCCCGGGGTCCGCGAGTGGTGGCCGTCCGCGGACGAGCCCGCGCGCGTGCGCGAGGAGCTACGCAGCGACGAGAGCTACCAGACGTTCGCCGTCGAGGTCGACGGCGAGCTGGCCGGCTGGATGGGCGTCGAGGAGGAGGACGACCCGTACTACCGGAGCGCCGCGCTCGACATCATCCTCGCGCCCGAGTACCAGGGCCGGGGCCTGGGCCCGGAGGCGCTGCGCACGATGATCGGCCGGCTGATCGAGAACGGGCACCACCGCTTCACGATCGACCCGACCGTGGAGAACGAGCGGGCGATCAGCGCCTACTCGAAGGTCGGCTTCAGGCCGGTCGGCGTGACGCGTCGCTCGGAGCGCGGGCCGGACGGCGTCTGGCGCGACGGCCTGCTGATGGACCTGCTCGCGGACGAGCTGGCCTGAGACGCCGGAAGCTACCGGCCTGTAGGATCGCCCGCCGTGGCCGAGCCCGGAATCGATCCACAGGCCGTAGACCCGGCTGAGTTCGCCAAGACGATCGGCAGCACGCCCGACGAACAGCTCGCGGCGGGCATGCGCAGCGACTTCCGCGAGCAGGTGCTCGGGGAGATCTTCCGGCGGATGGAGGAGCACGTCGACGCGGAGCGCGCGCGCGGCGTGGAGGCGGTCATCCACTTCCACATCACGGGCGGCCCGGACGACTCGGTCGACGAGTGGGAGGCCGTGATCGAGAACGGCGCGTGCAAGGTCAGCGACGAGCCGAGCCGGTCTCCGCGCGTGACCCTGAAGATGGACGGGGTCGACTTCCTCAAGCTCGTGAGCGGCAACGTCGGAGGCCCGAAGCTGTTCATGACCGGCCGGCTGAAGATCGAGGGCGACCTCATGTTCGCCGCGTCGGCCGCGGGCCTGTTCCGAATTCCCTAAGGCTTCCGGCCCGTGTGGCCGATTCAGGGCACATGTCGGCCCTGTTCCGGCGGAATGAGCGCGCGCTAGAGGTTCCCGTGCCGGGCGCCGGGCTGGACCTGGCGGTCATGGCCCGGGCGCAGGCGGGGCTCTGGGCCGGCGGCGCGCTGATCGCGCTGCTCGTCGCGATCCTCCCGCACCCCAAGGAGGCCAACACCCTCGGCTTCCTCGTCGTGGCCGGGATCGCCACGGCTGCGGCCGGGCTGATCAACTCGCGCGCCGGGCAGCTGCCGCGCTGGCTCCTACAGCTCGCGCCGCTCGTCGGAACCGTGCTGATCTCGCTCTGCATCTACTTCAGCGGCGAGCGCAAGGGCGCGCCCTCGACCGACAACGAGATGCTCTATCTCTGGGTCGCGCTCTACAGCGCCTACTTCTTCTCGCTCCGCCAGGCCGGCTTCCAGGTCCTGTGCGTGGCGATCTCCTACTGGGTCGTACTGGCGCTGTCGGCGCCCGCCGAGGTCTTCGCCGCCCGCTGGGCGGAGACCGTGGGCACGCTCGCCGTCGCCGTGGTGCTCGTGCAGGCGCTGCGCAACCGGCTGATCGACCTGGTCGACCGCCTCGCGGACGCCGCCAGGACCGATCCGCTCACGGGGCTCCAGAACCGGCGCGGCTTCGAGGAGACGTTCGGCCTCGAGGTGGAGCGCGCGCGGCGCCACGACCGCCCGCTCACCGTCCTGCTTGCCGACCTCGACCACTTCAAGCGCGTCAACGACCGCCTCGGCCATCCGGCCGGCGACGCCGCGCTGACCCGCACCGGCGAGCTGCTGCGCGCGGGGCGGCGGCGGATCGACCACGTGGCCCGCGCCGGCGGCGAGGAGTTCGCGGTGATCCTCCCGGAGACCGGCGAGGCCGACGCGTTCCTGGTCGCCGAGCGGATGCGCTCCACGCTGGAGAAGGCCTTCGCCGACTTTCCCGTGCCGCTGACGATGAGCTTCGGGCTCGCGACCTTCCCGCTGCACGGCACGACCGCCGACGCCCTTCTCTCCTCGGCCGACCAGGCCCTCTACGCCGCCAAGGAGATGGGCCGCAACCGGACGGTGATCTTCAGCGCCGAGCTGGCCGAGCCGGGCAGCAAGCCGGGCGAGCGCGAGGTGCACCTGGACACGCTGCTGTCCCTGGCCGAGGCGATCGACCTGCGCGACTCGCGCACCGCCGACCACTCGGCGACCGTAGGACGCTACGCGGGGATGATCGCGGTCGAGCTCGGGCTGGGGCCGGGGCACGTGCGCCGGATCGAGATGGCCGGGCGGCTGCACGACATCGGCAAGGTCGGGCTACCCGACTCGATCCTGCGCAAGGCGGGCCCGCTCGACGACGAGGAGTGGGCGGAGATGAGGCGCCACCCCCAGATCGGAGCCGACATCCTCGGCAGCGGACACTTCGAGGACATCCGCGGCTGGATCCTGGCCCACCACGAGCGCCAGGACGGCAGCGGCTACCCGCTCGGCCTCGCGGGCGAGCAGATCCCGCTCGAGGGAAGGATCCTGGCCGCGGCCGACGCATATGAAGCCATGACCGCGGATCGGGTCTATCGGCCGGCGCTGGGCGTGAAGGAGGCTCGCGCCGAGCTCCGGAGCTGCTCCGGTTCGCAATTCGACCCGCGTGTGATCGCGGCCTTCCTGGCCGCGCTGGAGGAGGAGGATCGCGAGACAACCGAGTCCGCGTTAGCTGCGAGCTCCGACCCGACTCGTCAGTAAGCTCAGCCGAAGTCGCCGGGAGAGCGCCCCGGCACGCGTCGTACCCGAATTCCCTTCCATGATCGACCACGAACAGCTCGCCGAAGCGCTCCATCGCCTCGACGCCCGCGACCGCGAGGTGCTCCACCTCTCGCTTCGCAGGCGGGTGCCGGACGCCGACCTCGGCGAGGTTCTCGGGGTCGAGACGCAGGACGTGGCGCGGCGCCGCGCCGCGGCCATCGACAAGCTCGCGGAGGACATGCAGGTCCAGCGCGGCGAGGACCTCGGCCACATGCTCAAGGCGCTGCTCGAGCAGAGGACGTGGGACGCGGCCGACGCCATCGACGCCGCCGGCGCCGCTGGCGCCGAGGCCGAGCCCGCGGCGCCGCCCGAGCCGGTGGGCATCGAGCCCGAGGTGACCAAGGCCGCAGCCGACGCCGGGGACGATGGCGAGCGCGAGCCCGAGCCCTCGGAGGTCTCCACCGAGACCGCCGTGGCGGATGCGCCCGGCAACGGCGCCGGGGCCTCCAAGCCGGTGCTCGAGATGCTCGGGCGGCCGGCGGAGCCCGAGAAGCCGCGCGACTCCTCGCGCGCCGCGAGCCGGATCCTCGCCGGCACGCTGGGCGCCGCGGCCCTGATCGCGGCCGCGGGCTTCGCCGGAGCCACCCTGTTCGGCAAGGACGACTCCTCGAGCGGCGGCCAGGGCGCCTCAGAGGAGCGGCACTTCACCTCCAAGGGCGCGGGCCCGGCTGCGGCGCCGTTCCCCTCCGAGCCGCAGGCCGCCTGCTACTCGACGGCCTACATCAGCCGCGGCGTGACGCTCTATCGCAAGCCGCGCGGCCGCAAGGAGCTGCGGATCGCGCCCCGCACCGAGTGGCGGTCGCCGCGCATCCTCAGCGTCGTCAAGCACGACGGCGACTGGATCGCTGTGCAGGCGGCGGAGCTTCGAAACGGCCAGGTGGGCTGGATGAGGCGCAACCAGGCGCGGATCGACTGCGTCCGCTGGTCGCTCAAGGTCGACGTCTCGAAGCGGGCCCTGTTCGTGCGCAAGAACGGCCACACGGTCCGCCGCGTGACGATCGCGGTGGGCGGTCCGGGCCATTCGACCCCGCTCGGCCGCTTCGCGGTCACCGACAGGCTGAAGGTGGTCGACAAGGGCTCGCCCTACGGCTGCTGCGTGCTCGCCCTCACGGGCCACCAGCGCAAGCTGCCGCCGGGCTGGCCGGGCGGCGACCGGCTCGCCATCCACGCGACCAACGACACCGAGAGCATCGGCAAGGCAGTGAGCCTCGGGTGCATGCGGGCGGCCGCGTCGCAGGCCCGCTGGCTGATCGAGAGCGTCCCGCTCGGGACGCCCGTGTTCATCCGCTCCTGAATCTCACGCCGCGCGGGCGCCTAGCGTTCCAGGTGCGTGAAGCTGCCCCCGTTTCAGTCGCTGCTGGACGCCCATAGCGGCGAGATCTACAGATTTCTCGTCGCTACGGCCGGCCCGGTCGAGGCCGACGACTGCTTCCAGGAGACGTGGATCTCCGCGATGCGGGCCTACCCGCGCGTGCGCAGCTCGCAGAACCTCCGGGCCTGGCTCTTCCGGATCGCGAAGAACAAGGCGATCGACGCCCACCGTGCCCGCGGCCGCCGCGCCGTGCCGGTGGCCGACGTCCCGGAGACCGCGGCCGCTCCCGCCGCCCCAGGCGGCTTCGACATCGACGAGCCGGAGCTGTGGGCCGCGGTCAGAGAGCTTCCGCCCAAGCAACGGGCGGCCGTCTACTGCCGCTCGGTGCTCGGGATCCCCTATGACGAGCTTGCCGAGCTGCTCGAGTGCTCGCGGGACGCCGCACGCCGCAGCGTCCACGAGGGCCTGAAGCGGCTGAGAGAGGAGCGGACGCAATGAACGAGATCGAGGAAATGCTTCGTCGGGACGCGTCGCGGCTGCCCGCCGAGGTGCCCGTGGCTCTCCACGAGAGCCTCGCGGAGCGCGCCGCGAAGGAGGGCCTGCTCGACGTCGCCTACGCCGAGCTCGACTCGCCGATCGGGCCGCTGGCGGTGGCCGGCACGACCCGGGGGCTGGTGCGCCTGTCCTACGCGCCCGCCGAGGAGATCGCCGAGGAGCTGGCCGTCAAGCTCTCGCCGCGCGTGATCCGGTCACCGGCAAAGCTCGACGACGTCCGCCGCGAGCTCGACGAGTACTTCGAGGGCAAGCGCACCGAGTTCGACGTTCCGGTGGACTGGTCGCTCAGCCGCGGCTTCTTCCGCCGCGTGCTCGAGCGCACCGCGCGGATCCGCTACGGCCAGGTGGGCACGTACGCCCAGGTGGCAAAGGAGGCGGGTAGCCCGCGCGCCGTCCGCGCGGCGGGGAACGCGCTCAATGCCAACCCGGTGCCGATCGTCGTGCCTTGCCACCGCATCCTGCGAACCGGCGGCGACCTCGGCGGCTACGGCGGCGGTGTCGACCGCAAGGAGTTCCTGCTCAAGCTCGAGGGCGTGATCGGGGTCTAGAGGCGGGCGGCGACCGTCGCCGCGACGAACTGGACGAGCGGGTCGGCCGGTATCCCTGCGACCGTCCCGCTCGCGGAGGTGACCTCGACCTTGCCGTCGCGGCTCTCCAGCGTGGCCCTTGCTCTCACCGGGAGCTGGTCGGTGCCGCCCGGAAGGATGCCGCCGGCCAGCCCGCCGAGCGCGCCGCCGAGGAAGCTGCCCACCTCGGCGGGGGACGTGGTCCCGGTCATTCGCACGCTGTAGCGGCGGTCCCCCTCGCCCCGGTGGAGGTTGAACGTGCTCAGGTGCATGGGCCCCGCCCGGGTGTCGGTCAGCTCGACGGAGACCTTGTCGAACCCGTCCAACCGCCCGAGATCGCCCTGCCGCTCCTCGGTGTCGAGCCGCAGCCCGTGTCCCCGCACGGTCAGGGAGTCGCCGTGGTGGAAGAGCAGCCGCGCGGCCGGGAAGGCGCTTATCGAGACCTTCGCGCTGCCGCCGTGGCGCTCCAGCCGGTGCTCCACTTTCCGCTCCGCGATGCCCGGCACGAGCAGCTGGCCGGCCGCTATGACGACCACCAGCACGCCGAGTAGGACGACGAGGATCCGCCGCATACAATCGAAGTCTCCCGGAGAGGTGGCCGAGTGGCTGAAGGCACTCGCCTGCTAAGCGAGTAGGGGGTTCACGCTCCCTCGCGGGTTCGAATCCCGCCCTCTCCGTCTCGTACGTCAAAGGCGCTCCATTGCGGCGCTTTTCGCCGATCCGCGCCATTAGGGAGATGGCGCTCATTGGAACCAGGCGAAAACGATGCCGCGGTGCTACTCGCATGGAAACAGCAGTGCGCCCGTGAGGCGCGAACGTCCGCTCAGGACGAAAGGCGGCAGTCCAGGGCGGCGCCCCCCGGAGATTCGCCCCCGGCGGTCGTACCGCCGCGGCGCGTCCGCAAGCGCCCGGTGTTCAGTGGCGGTACGCCGGCGCGCCGCGCGCAGTACGGAAAGCGGCTGCGATGTCGCGTGTCGCCGATTCGGCGCCGAGCGGGTAGATGTGCAGCGCATCAACCGCTGCGATGCCCGCGAGCTCCCGCGCCAGTTCTTCCGCGAGCCGGAGGCCGTCGCCGAGGACTATCCGTCGGTGGGCCGCGTCGGGCAGCACGCAGCCGGGTAGTTCGCGGGCTCGGTTGGCCATCCGCTCGTTGCGTAGCAATCCGAGCCCGGCGTAAAAGCGAACATCGTGGAGCAAACCGTCGACGCGGTCCAAAAACGTGGTCAAGGCGGTGACATCGAAAGTCATCTGCGACTGCACGAACTCCGCGCCCGCGGCGAGCTTCCGCTCCAACAGCGCAACCTCGCGGTCGACGTCGTCGGCGAACGGATTGACCACCGCACCCACCGCGATCGGCTGCGGTGCGGCCCACTCTTTGACCCTGCGGATCAGGCGTGTGGCGGTGAGATCTCCAACGCGCGGGACGTCATCGACCGGGTCGCCCTGGACACAAAGGACGCCCTCGGCCCCGAGCGCGGCGGCACCTACCACCTGTGATTGCAGGGCAAGGCGGTTGCGGTCGCGGCAGGAAATGTGAACGACAGTCCTGACGCCCTGTTCGCGCGCGAGTGCAACGGCCGCGAGCGGCGACATCCGCGCCTCGCCGGCGTGATTGTCCGTCAACGCGACCAGGTCCACGCTGTCCGCCAAGGCGGCGATCTGCTCACGAACCCGCAGCGCATCCGGCTTTGGCGGAAGCGAGATTTCGGCCGAAGTCAAGGCTTCCAGTGGCATCGGCGAAGCCTAATCACCCGCGCGCCCGGCTCGCACCGTGACGCGCCGCCTCCACCGTCACGGCCGCCTCGGACGAAATGCAGCACTCGCGATGGCGGCTCAGCTGCTGTCGCGTAGTTGTCTATGCAGGTTCTCGATCCGAGCGCGAACCTCGGGGTTCCAAAAGCCGTCTCATCGAGCCCAGCTCGCATCGTCGACCTCGTGCGAATTCGCTCAATTTCCCTGCGTAGTTGCCGAAA
>DASXBA010000132.1:0-12179 GCA_036406475.1 Thermoleophilaceae bacterium
CCTCGAAGAACTCGCCGTTGTCGACGATCAGGTGCACCACGTCGCGCATGTCGTACGGCTTGTTGGGGTTGTCGGGGACGATCTTGTCGAGCGCCTCGTCCATGCGCTCGGGGTCGTCGCCCGTGTCCATCTTCGGCGGCAACTCGAGGTTGTTCTGCGGCAGGAACGACATGAGGTAGCGGGCGTCCTCGAGGCAGCTCTCCTCGTCGTCGGCGGCGAAGTGCGCCACGCCCGACTTGGTGTTGTGCGTCATCGCGCCGCCGAGCTCCTCGAAGCCGACCTCCTCGCCGGTGACCGTCTTGATCACGTCGGGCCCGGTGATGAACATGTGCGAGGTCTCCTTGACCATGAAGATGAAGTCCGTCATGGCCGGGGAGTAGACCGCGCCGCCCGCGCAGGGACCCATGATCAGCGAGATCTGCGGGATCACGCCCGAGCACTGGACGTTGCGGACGAAGACGTCGCCGTAGGCGCCCAGTGAGACGACGCCCTCCTGGATCCGCGCGCCGCCGGAGTCGTTGATCCCGATCACCGGACAGCCGATCTTGGCCGCGAGGTCCTGGATCTTGACCATCTTCTCCGCCATCACCTCGCCGAGCGAGCCGCCGAAGACGGTGAAGTCCTGCGAGAACACGCAGACCGGCCGGCCGTCGATCAGCCCGTGGCCCGTGACGACCGCGTCGCCCCAGGGCTTGTTCTTCTGCATGTCGAACTCGTAGGTCCGGTGCCGGGCGAAGGTGTCGAGCTCCTCGAAGCTGCCCGGGTCGAGCAGCTTGTCGATCCGCTCGCGGGCGGTGAGCTTGCCCTTCTCGTGCTGCTTCTCGACCGCCTTCTCGGAAGCCGAGTGGATCGCGGCCTCCCTCAGCTCCTGGAGCTGGGCGAGCTTCTCCTCGTAGGTCTCGGGCGACTTCTGGCGCATGGGGCGCCGGATTGTATGGGCTACCGCTTGCGCGGCTTGAGCGTGAGCTTGCGCCTGGCCGTCTTGGCGTGCTTGGCCTTGGCGCTGGCGGTCGCCTTGAGCTTGTGCCTCTGCTTGATCCGCGTGCGGCCCTTCCTCGAGATCTTGACCACCACCGACCTGGTCTTCCCGGGCGCGATCGAGAAGCGCTTGCTGCCGAGCTTGAGCTTCTTCGCCTTGAGCGAGAGCGTGCCCTTGCAGCGCTCCGTCGAGCCCTTGTTGCAGCGGACCTTGATCTTGACCCGGCCCTTGCGGTCGAGGCGGGCGCTCTTGGTTCGGATGCTCAGGCCGACCTTTGTGACGGTTCCGCCGCCGCCACCGCCACTGCTCCCGGAGCCCCCGCCGCCCGGGCCGGGCAGAGTCCTGAAGGTGCGGTCGGCACCGAGGGTGGTGCCATCGAAGTTGAAGACGTGCAGCCGGTAGTGGTAGGTCGTGTTCGGCTGCAGGCCCGTGAGAGTGGCCGGGACGCCGGGAGCGTGGGGGATGGTTGGCGTCTTCGAGCCGTAGGCGGTCGTCTTGCCGTAGTCGAAGTAGTGGTTCAGCCCGAGCTCGTTGTGGCTGACGGATCCGTTGAGGGTCGCCGTCGTTGCCGTGACCCCAGTCGCCGCGCCGGTAACGCCGCCGGCAAGGAGCCGCTCGATGGCGCCCAGGTCGCAGTGAGGGCCCTCCGGCCGGCTGAGGCCGCGCTGGTCGGTCGAGAGGCAGGTCGAGTCATTGCCGGCGTCGATTGCCGGGCTGCCCGCGCTCAGGGTCATCGTGTTCGTGGGGCCGCCGTGGTAGCCGAGGGCCGTGAGCAACGGGTCGTCCAGGACGCCCCCGGGGCAGCCGCTGTCGGAGGGGAAGGCCATGACGGAGTCGGACTCCACGTCCGACCAGGTCCCGGCGCAGGTCTGCCGTCCCGTCTGGCCGACGACGATGCTCTGGCGGAGGCTCACGGTCCCGCCGTTGGCCAAGACTCCACTCACCGTGCCGGCGCTGCCGCTGTCCCCGTCACTCGGAGTGCCCCCGGTACCGCCGTCGCCCCCGGCGGCGCCCGCTCCCACGGTGTTGCCCGCGATCGTCAGATTGATCAGCTCCAGCGGGGTCGCACTCGAGGAGAGGAACAGGCCCGCGGGGCTGCCGCCGAAGCCCCCGTCGCCGCCCTCGCTGTTGGCCGGCCCCGTGCCGCCCGCCCCTCCGGGGCCGGCGGCGCCGGCGGTGTTGTTCGCGACCGTGACGTTGCCGAGCGAGCCGAACAGGTTGGTCAGGGAGGCCCCTCCCCACCCCCCGCTGCCTCCAGTGCCCCCGCTGCTGCTCCCTCCGTCGCCGCCCGATCCGCCCGCGCCGCCCGCGCCGCCCTGACCCGCCGAGTTGCCGGCGATCAGGGTGGCCGTGAGCTCGCTCAGGGCGTTGCCGGCCTGGTTGATCCCGCCGGCAACCCCGCCGCCGCCGCCGTTGCCGCCGATCGAGTCGCCGCCCGAGCCCGGCGGGGAGGCGTGACCGGTGCCGGCGTTGCCGCCATTGCCCCCGGCGCCGCCCGCCCCGGCATGGTTCCCGGTCACGGAGCTGTAATCCAGGTCCAGGGCGCTGGTGCCGGTCGAGATGCCGCCGCCGTTACCGCCGCCGGAACCGAAACCGCCGCGCGAGTCTCCGCCACTGCCGCTCGCGCTGCCGGTGCCGAGGCCGCCGTCCCCGGCGGTGCCGCCGTTCCCTGCAGCCCCGGGAGCACCGGCGTTGTTGCCGGAGATCGTGGTGCGGGTCATCTCGATGCTCGTCGCCTGGTCGGCGTAGATGCCGCCGCCGCCGCGCGCGAAGCCGGCGTCCCCGCCCACGCTGTCGCCGCCGTCTCCGCCTGTCGGGGCGGAGCCGCCACCGTCGCCGGCCGCGCCGCCGGCGCCCCCCGCACCGCCCTGCCCGGCGGAGTTCTGGGTGATGGCGCTGTCAGTGGCGGTAATGGTGCTATGGAAGCCGGTGAAGATGCCGCCGCCGGCGCCGCCGGGGGCGCCGTTGCCTCCCACGCTGTCGCCGCCGGGGTTGCCGGCGCTGCCGCTGCCGCCGTCATCGCCTGCGCCACCGTCGCCGCCGTCGCCGGCGGAGTTGCCGGTCACGACCACGCGCGTGAGCGTCAGGCTCCCCAGGTTGTTGATCCCGCCGCCGTACCCGCCTTCGTTGCCGGGGTCGCCGGTGCTCGTAAGGCCGCTGCCCGCCGGCTGGTCGGCCCCGGCCATGCCGTCACTGCCGTCCTCGGCGGCCCCGCCGGTCACGGTCAGGTCCCGGAGCGTCAGCGTCCTGCCGCTCGCGTTGTGGAAGACCCGGTCCTTGTGGCCGACGAAGTTGATGACGGTCGAGCTCGAGCCGGCTCCCTCGATCGTGAGGCCACCAACTCCAGTCGTATCGAGGTCCCCGCCCGTGTTGTCGTCGTCGAAGCCCATGCGGGCAAGCTGGTACTCGGTGGCGCCCAGCGTGATCACATCGGCGCCGCTGCCGTCGGCACATCCGCTGTCGCCCGCGTCGTCGGCGTTGGCCGAGTCGACGGCCTCGCGAAGGGAGCAGAGACCGTCGTTGTCCGTGACGAGGTCCAGCGTCGTGTTCACGGCGATCGGGTCGGCCGACGCCGCGGCGGGAAGGGCCGCGAGCGCGATGAGGGCCAACAGGGTGCAGCGCGTCCAGCGCCGGCGAGTCACCGAGCCCCACCCTCTACCGGATGCGCTCCAACGTCAAGCAGCTAGCGCGTTCTGCGGGCGGGCCTGAGGGTGATCTTGCGCTTGGCGGTCTTGGCGTTCTTCGCCTTGGCCGAGGCCCTGACGCGGAGCTTTCGCTTGCGCTTGATGAGGCGGCGGCCGCGCTTGGAGATCTTGACCCGGACGGTCCCGGTCTTGCCGGGGGCGATGTTGAACTTGCGCCGGCCGAGCCGGACCGTCTTGCGCTTGACCTTGACGGCCAGCGAGAGGGTGCCCTTGCAGCGCTCGGTCGAGCTCTTGTTGCAGCGGACCTTGATCTTTACCCGGCCCTTGCGGTCGAGCCGGGCGCTCCTCGTGCGGACGCTCAGGCCGATGTGGGGAGCCGCCAGCGGCGCAGCGGCAGTCGTGAACGTGCGGTCCGCGCCCAGCGCGGCACCGTCGAAGTTCGAGACCCGCAGCCTGTAGTGGTAGGTGGTGTTCGGCTCGAGGCCGAAGAGCTTCGCGGGGATGTTTCCGGAGCCGATCACGGCCGCAGTCTGAGCTCCGTAGGCCGTGGTCTTGCCGACGTCGAAGCGGTGGGTCGGCGCCAGGTCGCTCGAGACCAGGCTTCCATTGAGCGTTGCCGTCGTCGCGGTGACGGCCGTGGCCGCACCGGTGGCGGCGACGGGCGCGCTGCGCTCGACCGCGCCGATGTCGCAGTGCGGTCCCTTGGGCCGGCCGACGCCGCGCTGGTCGTGGTTCCCGCAGTCGCTGTCGTCGCCGGCGTTGATCGCCGGGCTTCCAGCGGCCAGGGTCATCGTCTCGGTCGGCCCGCCGTGATTGGCGAGCGCCGAGAGCAGCGGGCTGCCGTGCAGCGTGCCCGGGCAGCTGCCGTCATTCGGGAACGAGAGGTCGTTGGCGCTGGCGCCGTCGAAGGGGCCGCCGCACTGGGCCGTGCCGACGTTGCTCGCGACGATGGTGTTGGAAACGATCACCGTCTCCACGGTGCGGAGTAGTCCTCCCACCGCGCCGACCAGCCCGCTGTTGCCGCTGGTCCCGACGCCGGTTCCGGGGTCGCCGGCCGCGCCACCGGCGCCGACGCTGTTTCCCGCGATCGTGGTGTTCACGAGTCTCACGGAGTTCGGGCCGCCCGCACTACCGACGATCGCTCCCGCGCCGCTGCCGCCGTTCCCGCCGTCGCCACCGGTGCTCTCGTTGGGACCGGTTCCGCCCGCCCCGCCCGCGCCGCCCTGGCGCGCCACGTTGTTCGCGATCGTGACGTTTTCGAGGGTGCCGTGGGCGTCATCCACTGTCGCTCCGCCGGGGCTGCCCCCGAAGCCGCCGTGGCCGCCGAAGCTGTCGCCGTCGAGGCCGGCGATCGCACCGGTGCCACCGGTGGTGCCCGCTCCTCCCGTGCCCCCGGCGCCGGCCCGGTTCCTGGCGATCAGCGAGTCGTTGATCGTGACGCTGCCGGTGAAGTGGAGGAGCCCGCCCGCCGAGCCGCCGTTCCCGCCGGCTCCGCCCAGCGAGTCGCCCGAGGCCCCGTCGCCCGACCCGGGCACCAGGCCGCCGTCCCCGCCCGTTCCGCCCGGGCCGCCGGGCACTGCGTCGCCGGCGTCGTTGTCTGTGATCGACGTGCGAGTGAGCTCCAGGGACGAGTTGAAGAGGTTGATGCCGCCGCCGGAGCCCGCGAAGTTGGCGTTCCCGCCGTTCGAGATCCCGCCGTTCCCGCCCCCGGTCCCAGTGCCGCCGCCGTTCCCCCCGTCTCCGCCGGAACCGGGATTCCCGCCGCCCCCGGCGTCGTTGGACACGATCCGGGAGTCCGTGATCTTCAGCAGGCTGATGGTGTCCACCACCGAGATGCCCCCGCCGTTGCCCGGGAAGCCCCCGGCGCCGCCGATGCTCAGGCCGCCGTTGCCGCCCATCCCGGCGCTGTCCCCTCCGTTGCCCGCCGGACCGCCGTTGCCGCCATCGCCTCCCGTGCCGGCCGAGTTCTGGGTGATCAGGCTGCTCGTGATGGTGACGGAGCCGGCGCCCGCGAAGATGCCGCCGCCGTCTCCGCCGACGCCCCCGCTGCCGCCGCCGCTCGCCCCGCCGACCAGGCCGGCCGCGCCGGTTCCTCCCTGATCGCCGTCCCCGCCCGCGCCGCCGTCGCCGGCGCTGTTGCCGCGCACGGTGACGCGGGTCAGGGTCAGGGGGCCGCTGCTGCGAATGCCGCCGCCGCGCTCCCCGTCGAGGCCCTGATCGCCGTTGCTCGCCATGCCCGCGTTGCCCGTCTGGTCGGGGCCGTCCATCCCTGGGTCCCCGGAGGGCGCGACGCCGCCGCTGACCGTGAGGTCCTCGAGCGTCAGGGTCCCGCCGGGCCGGTTGTCGATTACGCGGTCCGTGCCCTCGGCGTCGAGGATCGACTTGGACGCTCCGGCTCCCCTGATGGTCACCTCGCCCGTGTTGTCGAGGTCGCCGTCGCCGTTCGCGTCTTCGCCGCCGCCGGCTCCGAGGATGACCCGGTAGTGGTTGACGCTCGCGGGCAGGGTGATGACGTCGGCTCCGCCGCTGCCGGGAGCGCAGTCGCCGCCGGGGCCCGTGTTGCCGTCATTGGCCGCGCTCAGGGCCTCGCGGAGCGTGCACTGACTGTCGGGCCCCAGGGCGTCCGTCGTGGTGTTGACCGCGATCGGGGCGGCCGAGGCCGCCGCGGGCAGGGCAGCGGTTGCGAGAACGACGGCCAGAGAGGCGCGGGCCAGGCGCCGGCGGGTCACGCGGACAAGCCTCTACGGGATGCCCCCGTGCGTCAAGCGGGCCGGGTTAGGCTGGCCGACCGTGTCCGTGGAGAACGTCGAGATCGTGCGCCGGGCCGCGGAGGCGTTCAACGCCCGTGACCTGGAGACCTGGGCGAGCTTCTTCGACCCGGAGTGCGAGTTCGTCGACCACATGGGCGCCGCGGCGGAGGAGGAAGGGGCGAGCCTCGCGTCGCTGCGGCGCCTGGTTGCGGGCTGGTTCGAGGCCTTTCCCGACTTCCGGGCGAACATCGTGGAGCTGATCGACGCCGGCGACCGGGTGGTCTCCGTCACGGAGTGGCGTGGCACCGGCGCGGGCAGCGGCCTCGACTACCACCAGGACGCGGCCGAGGTGCTGACAATCCGCGACGGGAAGATCGTCCGCCTGGAGCTGGGATTCGCGGACGGGGACGGCCGCGCTCGAGGCGGCCGGGAGCGGCTAGAAGACCTTCGACTTCTGCCGGCTGACCTTGAAGCCGTGGCCGTTCCTGCGGTTCTTGCAGGTGAGGCCGCTCCTGCGGCTCTTGCAGGTGAAGCGCCCGAAGCGACGGCTGTGGCCGTACTTCAGGGTCTTCGCGTGCGGGCTGAAGACGCTGTCGAAGACCTTGAGCTTCTTCCCCTTGCCGTGGCGGTAGACGGCGTAGCCGACGTCGTTCGCGGACAGGAGGTCGCAGCGGACGAACGGGCCCGGGCCGCCCTTCGAGAAGTAGGCGCAGATGATGTTGTGCGACGGCGACTGGAAGTGCTTGTCCGCCGAGGCCGAGGCGGGCACGGCGAGGGCGGCGATTACGACCAGGGCTGCGGCGATGCGAGTCACTCCGGACAAGGTACGTCCGGATGCCCAAAAGGGCCAGCGCTTTTTAACCGCGGGAGAAGGGCCTGTGGTGCGCGGCCCCGAGCGTGTCGAGCACGCCGTCGAGCACCGCCTGGGCCGCGTGGGGGGCGATGCCCGGGGGGTCGGGCGCTGGGCTTTGGGCACTGGGCTCTGGTTCCGGCTCCGGCTCGGGGAATGGCTCCGGCTCGGGATCCGGCTCCGGGGGCGGCCCGAGTTCCGGCTCCGAGTCAAGAACGGCCTCCCGGCGAGCCCTGAACAGCCAACGCGAGAAGAAGCCCGACCGGGAGGCCTTGGGGGGAACCACTTCGGAAATCTCTTCGGGGACGACGTGCTCGAGCGTGGGCGGCTCGGGGTCGGGCTCCGGCTCGGGCTCGGGCTCCGGCTCCGGCTCCGGCAGCGCCGCGGTCAGCGTGACCTTGGTGCCCCAGCCCGAGGACTCGATCGACACGCTTCCCCGGGCGTGCTCGCCCTCCCAGTCGACCGAGGTCTCGGCCTCGAGCTTGGTGATCCTGATCTCGCCGAAGGCCCCGAGGTGCCTCGCCAGGTGCTCGACCTCGCTCACCTCCGCCCACAGCTCGGGCGGCGACTTGACGAGTCTGCGCTCTGCGACGAGGTCCGGCATCGACACCCCGTTCGCTCGACTTCGCCCGAGTCCTTCCGGCAGATTGTCGGCTTGCAGTGGAGCTGATCGTCGCCACCTCCGAGCTCGACGCCGTCGGCGGGATCCAGAGCTATGCGCTCACGATCGCGTCGGCGCTCCAGCGCCTGGGCAACGGCGTGACCCTCTACGCCGAGCGCTTGGGCGACGCCGCCCGGCTCGCGGAGGAAGCCGGCCTGCGGGTGACCACCCGGGCCCGCGAGCTGCCGCGAGACGTCGGCGCCGTGCTCCCGCAAGATGCCTCCAGCGCGATCGCGATGCTCGACCTGCTGCCGCGGACTCCGCTGGTCTACGTGGCCCACGGACCGGATTTCGACGGCTTCTGGCCGCCGCAACTCGAGGGGGCGGTCGGGGCGGTCGTGGCCCTGAGCGAGCGAAGCCGGCGGCGGCTCGAGACGCTCGCGGTGGTCCCGCGGATCGAGCGCCTCAGCCAGCCGATCGACCTCGCGCGCTTCGGGCCGCGCGGCGCACTGCGGGAGCAGCCGCGCGAAGTGCTGCTGCTCGGCAACCACCTCAACGGCCCGCGGCTGGATCTGCTCACCTCGCTGCTCGACGAGCTCGGGCTGCGCTGGTCGCGCATCGGCTCGCGCGGTGAGCCTTCGTCGCGGCCGGAGGAGGCGATCGCCCGCGCCGATGTCGTCGTGGGCTACAGCCGCTCGATCCTCGAGGGAATGGCGATGGGTCGAGCGGCCTACGTCTACGACTTCGACGGGACCGACGGCTGGGTCACGCCCGCGTCCTATGCCGAGATGGAGGCCGACGGCTTCCGCGGGATCGCGACCGACCGCACCGTGGCCCGCGACCGCCTCCGGGCCGATCTCCTCGCGTACTCGCCGGAGATGGGTCCCGCGAACCGCGACCTTGTGCGGCGGCACCACAACGCCCTCGACCATGCCGGCGAGCTGGTGCGCCTGCTGCGCGACCTCGGGGTGCCCCAAGGACCGTCCGGAGCGCCGCTGTTCGAGCTCAAGCGGCTCTCGCGCCGAGAGTTCCAACAGGCGCAGCACGCCCGCGCGGTGGAGCGGCACCTGCAGGAGGTGCACGAGCGCCTGGCCCGGGCCGAGAGGGAGCTGGAGGAGCTGCGGTCCCGGCGACGCCGCTGGAGGAGCTAGCGCGCCGGCAGGCCGCGGACGCTGGCGCCCGCGGGCACGTCGCCGACCACGACCGCGCCCATCGCCACCAGCGCGCCGGCACCGACGCTCGCGTGGTCGCGCACCGCCGCGGCCATGCCGAGGAAGGCGCCCTCGCCGATCTCGGTGTTGCCGGCGACGTTCGAGCCCGGGCCGAGCGTGGCCAGGTCGGCGATGCGAGTGTGGTGGCCGATCAGGCTGCCGCGCCCGAGCACGACGTTGCGGCCGATCGTGGCGTGCGCGCCCACCACCACGCCCGGGGCGACGATCGACCCCTCGCCGACCTCCACGCTCCCGGGCACATGGGCCGCCGGATGGACGAGCGTGGTCGGGCCGAAGCCGGCGGCGGCCAAGCGCTCGGCGACCTCGCGGCGGTCGGCGTCGCCGGTGCCGATGATCGCCCTCCCACCCTTCGCGTCGTCGAGCCACTCGACCGGCAGCCCGTGGACCTTCGAGCCGACGTTGTCGCGCTCCCGCGGCTCGAGCAGCCCCGTCACCTCGAGGCCTGCCTCGCGCGCGTAGCCGAGCACCTCCGCGGCGAACGAGCGCGTGCCGGCGATCCAGATGCCCTCGGTCAAGCGGCGGACGCTACAGCGGGAGGGGCGGGCGAAGCCCGCGAAGCTACATTCCGCGAATCGACCCGTTGCCTCTCCCACCCGTGGAGCTCGCCCGCCGCGTCGGCATTCCCGACCAGGACGACCCGCTCGGCTCCTATGAGCGGCTCGGCCGCGACTCGCGCGACCTCGTGCTGGCGATGCTGCCGCCCGGCTGGTCGTTCGAGGGCCGGCGGATGCTCGACTTCGGCTCCGGTGCGGGCAAGGTGCTCCGCCACTTCGCGGCCGAGGCCGAGCTGGCCGAGCTCCACGGCTGCGACATCGACGAGCCGAGCATCGACTGGCTGAAGCGCGAGCTCTGCCCGCCCTTTCACGCCTTCCGCAACGGCGAGTCCCCACCGCTCGACGTTCCCGACGCCCACTACGACCTGGTGCTGGCGCTGTCGGTCTTCACACACCTGACGGACGGCTGGAGCCCCTGGCTGCTCGAGCTGAACAGGGTGCTGAAGGACGACGGCCTGCTGATCGCGACCTTCCTCGGCCGCGCGGCCTCCGAGGTCTACCTGGGCGAGCCCTACGACGACGACGTGGTCGGGATGGGCGTCCTCTTCCCCGACCAGGACTGGGACGCCGGCGGGCCGACCGTCTTCCACTCCGAGTGGTGGTTGCGCGCCCACTGGGGCCGCGCTTTCGACTTCGTGACAGTGCGGCCCGGCGTCGAGCCGGGAGAGCACGGCGCCGTGCTGCTCCGAAAGCGCCCCGTCGCCCTCAGCGTCGACGAGCTCGAGGAGCCGGAGCCCTACGAGCCCAGGGAGAGGGCGGCGGCCGAGCACCGGCTGCGCCCGCCCGGGCGGCTCGACCGGCTCCGCGGCCGCCTCAGGCGCTAGGCCTCGGAGTACTCGCCGAACTCGTCGCGCATCACGCCGCAGACCTCGCCAAGCGTGGCGTGCTCCTTGAGGGCGGCGCGGATCGGGACCAGCAGGTTGCCTTCGCCCTTCGCGACCTCGCGGAGCTCCTCGAGCTTCTTGTCGACGGCCTCCTGGTCGCGGTCCTCCTTGTACTTCTTGAGGCCGGCGACCTGGTTCTCCTCGGTCTTCGGGTCGATCTTGAGGATCTCGACGTCGTCGATCTGGTCGGTCACGTACTCGTTGACGCCGACGACGATGTCCTGCTTCTGCTTGTAGCGCTCCTCGTAGCCCCAGGCCGACTCCTCGACCTCCGCGCGGATGAACGGAATCGACTCGACCGAGCCGCCCTGCGCCTCGACCTTGTCGATCAGGGCCTGGGCCGCCTCCTCGATCTCGTCGGTGAGCGCCTCGATGAAGTAGGAGCCGGCGAACGGGTCGACGCTGTCGGCGGCGCCTGACTCGTGGGCGAGGATCTGCTGGGTGCGAAGCGCGATCCGGGCTGCGGTCTCGCTCGGGAGGGCGAGCGCCTCGTCGAAGCCGTTCGTGTGCAGCGACTGCGTGCCGCCGCAGACCGCGGCGAAGCCCTGGAGCGCAACGCGCACGATGTTGTTGTGCGGCTGCTGGGCCGCGAGCGTCACGCCGCCGGTCTGCGTGTGGAAGCGGAGCTTCATCGAGCGCTCGTCCTCGGCGCCGAAGCGCTCCTTCATGATCCGCGCCCACATCCGGCGGACGGCGCGGAACTTGGCCACCTCCTGGAAGACGTTGTTGTGGCCGTTGAAGAAGAAGGCGAGGCGGGGGGCGAATTCGTCCACGTCCAGCCCGGCGTCGATCGCCGCCTGCACGTAGGCGATCGCGTTGGAGAGCGTGAAGCCGACCTCCTGGACCGCCGAGCAGCCCTTCTCGCGCATGTGGTAGCCGGAGATCGAGATCGTGTTCCACTTCGGCACGTTCTCGTTGCAGTACGCGAACAGGTCGGTGGTGAGCCGCATCGCCGGCTTGGGCGGGTAGATGAAGTTCCCGCGGGCGATGTACTCCTTGAGGATGTCGTTCTGGGTGGTGCCGCGAAGTTTCTCGCTGGGCACGCCCTGCTCCTCGCCGACGAGCTCGTAGAGCAGCAGCAGCACGGCGGCGGGGGCGTTGATCGTCATCGAGGTCGAGACCTCGTCGAGCGGGATCTGGTCGAAGACCCGGCGCATGTCGTCGATCGAGTCGATCGCCACGCCGGTGCGGCCGACCTCGCCGGCGCAGAGCGGGTCGTCGGAGTCGCGGCCGAGCTGTGTGGGCAGGTCGAAGGCCATCGACAGCCCGGTCGAGCCGTGCTCGATCAGGTAGCGGAAGCGCTCGTTGGTCTCCTTGGCCGTGGCGTAGCCCGCGTACTGGCGCATCGTCCACTTGCGCGAGCGGTACATGTCCGGGTGGATGCCGCGGGTGAACGGGTACTCGGCCGGCTCGCCGAGCCGGTCCTCGAGATCGGGCCGCACGTCCTCGTCGTGGTAGACGGGCTGGATCTCGATGCCGGAGTCGGTGAACCGGCGGGGGTCGTCCGGCCCGACGATCGGGGCGATGGAGGACTTCTCTTCGCGGGTGGCCATCGCGCCCAGAGGATAGTTGCCGCTAGCCGGCCCGCTGCAGCAGGAAGGACTCGTTCTGGCCCGGAACCAGCCGGTAGGTCCGCAGCCGAAGCGGCGAGAGGAGCCTCGGGCTGCGGGAGTGCAGCCGGATC
>DASXBA010000133.1:0-30378 GCA_036406475.1 Thermoleophilaceae bacterium
GTTCGACCGCTGCCGGGGCAGGTCGCGTCGCGGCCGCCCGGCGGCGACCCCGGTCGAGCTGTTCAGCTCCGGGGTCTTCGCGAACGTGGTCGTGGGCTGCCCCGCCGACGCGCTCCTCCCGCGCTGCAAGGGCACGGTCAACGTCTCGCACGGGAGCGACAAGCTCGGCACGCGGCGGTTCAACCTGCGCCGCGGCAAGCGGGTGACGAAGAACTTCCGGCTGCCGAAGGAGATCCGCGACCAGGTCGGCCCCAACGGCGGCCCGCGGCTCAGGGTGACGGTGCGCTCGCAGAGCGACGTGGACGTGTTCACCACGTTCACCGTCAGGCTGGCGATTCCGCCGCCCGGGGACTAGTCAGCTAGAGGCGCCGGCGACCGGCGGGGCGGTGGGATCTCCCCCACCGCCGGCCCCGCCCTCGCGGGCGAGGTACTCCTCGATGTCCATCGGCCGCTCGCGGCTGCGCTCGGCCACGTCGAGCAGCGAGGAGAACAGGTCGATCTCCTCAACCTGCTCCTTGAGGAACCACTGCACGAACTGCTCGCTCACGTAGTCGTTCTCCTCGCGGGCGACGCTAGCGAGCTCCGAGATCTGGTCGGTGACCCGGCGCTCCTGCTCGAGTGCGACGGAGATCGGCTCGACCACGTCGGCGAAGGAGCTCTTGGGCTCGGCGACCCCGGGCAGCTTGGGCTCGAGGCCGGAGTCGAGCAGGTACTTGACCATCATCAGCGCGTGGTCGCGCTCCTCGAGCGCCTGCGCGTAGAAGAGGGAGGCGAGGCGGGGGAACGTCTGGCCCTCGTACCAAACCGCCACGGCGAGGTACTGCTGCGACGCTCCGAACTCGCGGCCGATCTGGGCTGTGAGGGCCTCGACGAAGCGGTCGGCTGGCATGGAACTCGACGCTATCAGGGTTCGCCGCTCACGCTAGGCTGGACCGATGACCACCGCCCCCACCGCCACGATCGACAGCTCGCGGATCGCCGAGCTGACCAGGACCGAGCTGGAGCGCTTCCGGGAGCGAACGCCGCGCTCGAGCGAGTACTACGAGAGGGCGAAGAAGGTCATGCCGGGCGGCGTGCCGTCGTCGTTCCAGTTGAACGACCCCTGGCCGGTCTACATCGAGCGCGGCAAGGGCGCCGACGTATGGGACGTGGACGGCAACCAGTACGTCGACTTCCACAACGGCTTCGGCGTGATGTGCGTGAGCCACGCCAACCCGAAGATCGCCGCGGCGGTCAAGGAGCAGGTGGACAACGGCACCCACTTCGCGGCCCCTACCGAGGGCTCGATCATCGTGGCCGAGGAGCTCACGCGGCGCTTCGGCCTGCCGCAGTGGCGCTTCACCAACTCGGGCACCGAGTCGACGATGGACGCGGTGCACATGGCTCGCGGCGCCACCGGCCGCGACGTGATCCTCAAGATCGAGGGCTCCTACCACGGCCACCACGACGCGGTGATGGTCTCCGTGTACCCGCCGCTCGAGGCGCTCGGCGAGCGCGACGACCCGGTCAGCGTGCCCTACGGCGCCGGCTACCCGCGCCCGCTCACCGAGCTCACCCGGGCCGTGCCCTTCAACGACGCCGACGCCCTCGCCTCGGTGCTAAGCAAGCTCGAGGGCCAGGTAGCCGGGCTGATCATGGAGCCGGCGATGATGAACATCAACATCGTCCCCCCGGTCGAGGGCTACCTCGAGCGCGTGCGCGAGCTCACCGCGGAGCACGGCGTGAAGCTGATCTTCGACGAGGTCAAGACCGGCGCCACGATCTCACCCGGCGGAGCCACCCGCCGCTTCGGCGTCACGCCGGACATGATCACGCTCGCCAAGGCCACCTGCGGCGGCTTCCCCGGCGGCGCGATCGGCATGACCGCCGAGCTGGCCGAGCTGGTGGCCGACGGCACCATCCACCAGTACGGCACCTTCAACGGCAACCCGCTGGTGATGGCCGCGGCACAGGCCACGCTCACCGAGGTCCTCACCGACGACGTGTACGAGACGCTCGAGGCGGCGAACCGGAAGGTGCTCTCCGGCTGCGACGAGATCATTGAGCGCTACGGCCTGCCGGCCCACACCGAGGGCATCGGCGCCAAGGGCTGCGTGGTGTTCTCGAGCGAGCCGATCCGCGAGTACCGCGACTACCTGACCAAGGTCGACGACGACCTCTCCACGCTCGCCTGGCTCTACCACATGAACAACGGCGTCTTCATGACGCCGGGCGTCGAGGAGGAGTGGACCCTGTCGATCGCGCACGACGACGCGCACCTCCAGCTCTACCTCGACGCGTTCGAGGCCTTCGCGCGCGACGTTACCGGCGCCTGAAGCCCGTCGAGTCGATCTTCGGCTCGAGCGGGCTCGTCTCTAGCCCGTCGGGGGGCTCGGGGAGGTTGTAGTTGCTCGGCGCCGTGTCGTTGGGCGTGTCCGGGTGGAAGATCGATGCCAGGTATTGGATCTGGCCGCGGCCCACGTCGAGCTCCATCTGGCCGCCGCCGTAGGCGCCCACGCCGTTCTCGTCGCACCAGTCGTAGGCGGCGAACAGCCGCTTGACCGGGCCGAAGCGTGACGGCTTGATGTTGATCATCTTGGGTGGCCAGACGCGCTCCTCGATGTCCTGCACCGAGTGGATTGGCGCGTCCCAGGTCACCTGGTCGGCCACCGGCTCGAGCAGCGGCCGGGTCTCGTCGGTCACGTCCGGGTCCTCGAACCAGGCGTCCGGGAACGAGTCGATCACCATCCGGTAGAGCTCGGGGTCGGTCTCGACGTCGACCGGGGTGCCGCTGTAGAAGCCCTTGAAGTCGAGCGAGTCGAGCGAGCCCGTCTCGACGAGCGTGTCGATCAGCTCCTGCGTCCAGCTGTTCGTTGGATCGACCTTGAAGCGGGTCCCTGGGTACTTCTCGAGCATCCGCAGGATGCGGTCGGGCGTGTCGGGGCCGTCGGAGCCCGGCGCGCCGAGGCGCGTCGAGACGACGAAGTTGATCGGGGCCGGCTCGCGGCCCACCGCCTCGGCCAGGTTGGTGCCGGCCTGGCGCAGCGCGAGGTCTAGCGCTGCCGACTCGAACGCCCAGCGCCGGTAGTCGATCGACGGCTCGCGCACCGGCGGAGACGGCCACAGCTCGACCTCGGCGAGCCGCTGCGAGAACGAGTCGAACGTGAACGAGCCGGTCAGGCCCTCGGGCGGCCAGGCGTCCTGCTGGGCAATCTGGTCGAGCCCGTCGTAGGTGACGTCCTCGCCCTGGCCCTCGTGACCGCCGCCCTGGAGCTTGACCACCGTGGTGAGGCGGACGAACTCGGGGCCCAGCTCGAGCTCGTGCCCGTCGAACGCGGCGGCCTCGATCTCGAGCGGAAGGTCGGCGACGTGGTCGTAGGTGGCCACGGAGGCAAGGCTACTCACGGGTCGTCGCAGAGTGTGGGTAGCCGAACCGCGGTCCGCCGGGAGGCCGCATTGGGGGCTGCCCCGCGGAGGCGCAGACTGTGGAGCCATGTCGCACCAGAACCTCGCAACGATCGACGCGGCCTTCGACGCCTACTCCAGGGGCGATCTCGAGGCGGCCGCCGACATGGCCGCCCCCGACGTCGTGGTGACCCAGCTCGAGGACATTCCGGGCAACCGGACCTTCCTCGGCCGGCAGGGGTTCCTCGACGTCATAGCCGACTGGCAGGGGGAATGGGACGACTTCCGGATCGAGCGGCTGCGCACCCGGGACTTCGGCGACAACGTGGTCGTCACCGTCCGCGAGACGGGCCGGGGCAAGAGCAGCGGGGTCGAGGTGACGGGCGTGTTCACGTTCCTCTTCACATTCACGGACGGAAGGGTCGTCCGCTGGCGGATATTCGCCGACGAGGCGGAGGCGCTCGCGTCCCTTAGGGGGACGACTCAGGGAAATCCCCAATGGATCCGCCGCCGCTCGCGCGCCAACCTTGGCCACCCCACGACGACCAGGAGGTAGGGCCTTGTCATCGCTAACCCGCTTCGTACTCGCCCACAAGCGCACGGTCGTGATCGGCTGGATCGCGCTGACGATCGCGGGCATCATGGCCGCCGGGCCGGCGACCGACAACCTCAAGTCCGAGTTCTCCATTCCGAACAAGGAGAGCTGGAAGACCAACGTCGAGATCGCAAAGAAGTACAGCGGCGATCGCAACGGAAGCACCCCGCTGCTGCCGGTCGTCACGCTCCCGAAGGGTGAAAGCGCCGCCTCGCCGGCCGTGCGCGCCGACCTTAAGCGCCTGGACCAGCGGCTCGAGCGGGCTCTGCCAGGCGCACGGATCGCTTCCTACTCCTCCACGGGCGACAAGGGCTTCGTCTCCAAGGACGGGCGGACGGTGTTCGCGCTGGTCTATCCGCGGCCCGATCCGGACTCCCAGTTCGGCGACAACCCCCAGGCGGCCAAGGCGGGAGCACGGGCGCTGCGCGGCGCCGAGATCGCAGGTAGCCCCGTGCACCTGACCGGCTTCGACGCGCTGTCCCAGGACAGCGGCAGCGACAGCGACGGCCCGGGCGTACTGCTCGAGGCGCTGATCGGCGGCGTGGGCGCGCTGCTCGTGCTCACGTTCGTGTTCGCCTCGCTCCTGGCGTTCGTGCCGATCGTGATGGCGTTCATCTCGATCATGACCACCTTCCTCCTCCTGCTGGGGCTGACCCAGCTGACGTCGGTCTCGCCGATCGTGCAGTTCCTGATCGCGCTGATAGGCCTCGGCGTGGCGATCGACTACTCCCTCCTCGTGGTGTCGCGCTGGCGCGAAGAGCGCGCGCACGGCCGCGAGGGCGACGAGGCCGTCCAGAAAGCGATGGAGACCGCCGGCCGTGCCGTGGTCTTCAGCGGGATCACCGTGGCGATCGGCCTGCTGGCGCTGATGGCGCTTCCGCTGCCGTTCCTGCGCTCGATGGGCTACGGCGGGATGCTGATCCCGCTCGTCTCGACGCTCGTCGCGATCACGCTGCTGCCGGTGGTGCTGGCCAAGCTCGGCCCGCGCCTCGACTGGCCGCACAAGCGCACCGATGACAAGGCCAGCCGCGCCTGGACCCGTTGGGCCGAGGCCGTGGCGCGGCGCCGCTGGCTGGCCGCCGGCGCGGGCGTGGCCGTGATCCTGGCCCTGGCCCTGTCCGCCACGGACCTCCGGCTCGGCACCTCCAACCCGGACACGATCGCCAAGTCCGGCGACGCGAAGCAGGGACTGACACAGCTCGAGAAGTCCGGCATCGGCGAGGGCGCGCTCCTGCCCCACGAGGTGCTGGTGACCGGCAGCACGCCGCCGGCGAAGGTCGCCGCCGACCTGCGCAAGGTCGACGACATCCACGTCGCGGTCGCTCCGGACTCGCCGCAGTGGCGGCGCGGCGGAACCGCGCTCGTCGAAGCGGTGCCGACACCCGACAGCAGCTCGGACGCGGGCAAGGCCACGCTCGACAACGTCCGTGACGCGGCACACGGCGCGGGACCGGACGTGCGCCTCGGTGGTCAGCCGGCCGCCAACGCCGACTTCATCGACGCCGTCTACGGCAGCTTCCCGCTGATGATCGCCCTGATCGCGGTCACGACCTTCATCCTGCTTGCGCGGGCCTTCCGCTCGCTGGTGCTCCCGGCGAAGGCGATCGTGCTCAACGTGCTGAGCATCGCCGCGGCCTGGGGCGTGCTCGTCCTCGTCTGGCAGCAGGGCTACGGCTCCGAGGCCATCTGGGACATCCAGGCCACCGGCTCGATCCCCTCGTGGATGCCGCTCATGGTGTTCGCCTTCCTGTTCGGGCTCTCGATGGACTACGAGGTGTTCATCCTGTCCCGCATGCGGGAGGAGTACGACCGCACCGGCTCGACCGAGACCGCGGTGATCCGCGGAATCGGCAGGACCGGCCGGCTCGTGACGAGCGCCGCGCTGATCCTGTTCCTGGCCTTCACCTCGATGGCGTCCGGCCCGGGGACCGACGTGAAGACGTTGGCCACCGGGCTGGCGGCCGGCATCCTGATCGACGCCACGGTGATCCGGGCGCTGATCGTCCCCGCGGTGATCGCGCTGATGGGACGCTGGAACTGGTGGCTGCCGAGCTGGCCGGCGCGACTCTTGCGGGTGGCGCCCTCCGAGGGCTAGTCCGTCGTGTGAATGACCAGTACCGGGACCTCGGAGATCTGCACGAGCTTGTGCGCCACCGAGCCGATGATGTGACCCACGACGGGGAGCGGTCCGCCCTGAGAGCCGATCACGACCATCCGGGCGTCCCGCTCCTTCGCGGCCGCCGCGAGTCCCTCGGCCGGGCGGGCGTCCACGAGGTGGGCCTCGGCCTTCACACCGGCCGCCTTGGCCTTCTCGAGCCCCTCGGCCAGCCGCTCCTCGGCGAGCTCCTTTATCGCCCTTCGCTGGTCGGACTTCTCGCCGTAGATGCCCGCCATGTGGACGGGCTCGTAGGCGAACGCGAGAACGACCGTCGCGTCCAGGTCCCTGGCCAGATCGGCCGCCTCGCCAAGGGCCTTGTCGGAGCCGTGGCCGCCGTCGTATCCCACGAGGATCTCGCCGGCCATCAGGACGCCCCTCCGGTCGCCGGGGCTTCCTCCAGGATGGCGGGATCCACGATCTCGGGCTTGCGCTTGAAGAACTCGCGGTAGCGAGGAATCGACAGGATCAGGAGCACAGCGCCCATGATCACCGTGGCCGCCGCGATGATGAACGGCGCACCCACGCCGAGCCAGGGTCCGGCGTAGCCGGAGTCGGTGGCCCTGATCTCGATCACCGACTTCACGAACACGTAGCCCAGCATCACGCCCCCGGCCACCGGCATCAGGCCGATGAAGAAGGCGTTCTTGGCGCTCTTGAAGATGTGCTTCCGGTAGTAGATCGTGCAGGCGAAGCCCGTGAACCCGTAGTAGAAGCAGATCATCAGACCCAGGGCCGTGAAGGCGTCGAACACGAGGTTCGGATCCTTGATCGTGAGCCCGGCGTAGACCAGGATCGAGGCGCCTCCCATCGCGAGGGTGGAGACGTCGGGGGTCAGGTACTTGGGGTGGATCCGTCCGAAGATCGACGGCATGGCCTTGAACCGCGCCATCGACAGCGAGGTACGTGCGGTTGGCAGGATCGTGGTCTGGGTCGACGCCGACGCGGACGTGAGCACCGCGATGATCAAGAGCTTGTCGAGAGTGCCGCCAAGCACACTCGACCCGAGCGGGGCGAAGACGTCGTCGGGGTTGTCGATCAGCAGCTGCGTGCCGCCGTACGCCTGGGCGGCGGTGGTCACAAGCAGGTAGATGAGCACGAGCAGGATCGTGGAGATCACCGCCGAGCGGCCGGGGCCGCGCGCCGGGTCGTCGCTCTCCTCGTTGACCGCCACCCCGGAGTCCCAGCCCCAGTAGATGAACACGCCAAGCAAGACTCCGCCCACCAAAGCGTGAACCGACGAGATGTCGAATGGGTTGAACCACGACAACGTGGGGTGGATCGAGTGCGCGGGGTTGTTCGCGTACACCTTGATCAGAGCCACGACCGCGAAGAGGGACAGCGTGAAGACCTCGATCGTCAGCAGGATCTGCTGGGTCCGGGCCGAGAGCTCGACGCCGATGTAACAGATCGCCGTCATCACGACGATCCAGGTGACGCCGACGGCCAGGGTGGCCCACTTGTTGGCCGCGGCGGAGTCCCAGCCGAAGAGGTCGAAGCTGTAGACGCCCGCGACCTGGGCGAGGCTGGGCATGACGAGCACGTCCGCGGCGATGATGGCCCAGCCGGCCGACCAGCCGCTCTTCGGTCCGATCGCCCTGGCCACCCAGGTGAAGGTCGTTCCGCAGTCGGGGTCGGCCCGGTTCATGTAGAAGTAGGCCGCCGCGATGCAGAGCATCGGGATGAAGGAGACGATCATGATCGCCGGCGACTGGAGCCCGATGCCGCCGACCGCCGCGATCAGGCCAAGCGTCGCCGCAAGCGAGTAGCCGGGCGCCGTCGAGGCGACGCCGATCACGATGTTGGAGATGGAGCTGATCGCTCCCTTCTTCAGCCCCTTGTCCGGCACGACGGCGCCGGGGGCGGCTACGGATGCGGATTCCACGAGTCCTCCTTGGCTGGGCGTGGGGTCATGCTGTATCCGGGTCCGGTAGGACGAAGGGACAGCGGTCTCCCCAAGCGCTTAGTCACCCGGTGCTCGGAACCGTCACGGTTTCGCTGTCCACTGCTGTCACTCCCCTCCTCCGATTCGCACCGTATGTCCGGACCGGCGTGCCCGCAAGGGCGCGGAAGGCAGAAAACGGGGCATCCGCTTTATACATAACGGCCAAGCCGGATACCGTGGCTTTCTCCGCATGCGCCCTTGTGTCTATTCCAGGGCGCGGATACCGTTGTCCGCAACGTCTAGTAGGAGCGGAGCGCGATCGGTGGTCGCGCGAGCACCGCACTACGAAGACCCCGACCGGAGGGAGAGGGAATGGCGACGACCCCCCAGACCGCGTTCGAGCCGACCGAGCGGAGCTCCAGCCGCCTGCAGGAGCTCGCCCGCCGCCACCTGTGGATGCACTTCACGCGCATGGGCGCGTACGACGAGCATCACGAGATCCCGATCCTCGTCCGCGGTGAGGGCTCGTATGTCTGGGACGAGCAGGGCGACAAGCTGCTGGACGGGCTGGCCTCGCTCTTCTGCGTCAACGCCGGCCACGGCCGCGCCGAGCTCGGCGAGGCTGCGGCGAAGCAGGCCAAGGAGCTCGGCTTCTACACCAACTGGAGCTACGCGCACCCGCCCGCGATCGAGCTCGCCACACGGCTGGCCGGGCTGGCGCCCGGCGACCTCAACCGCGTCTTCTTCACGTCGGGCGGCTCGGAGGCGGTCGAGTCCGCCTGGAAGCTGGCTCGCGCGTACCACAAGATGAACGGCGAGGCCCAGCGCACCAAGATCATCTCCCGCGAGACGGCCTACCACGGCACCTCCCTCGGCGCGCTCTCGATCACAGGCATCACGGACCTGCGCACGGTCTTCGAGCCGCTCACCCCGGGCGCATGCCACGTGCCGAACACCAACAGCTACCACTGGCCCGAGGGCCGCGACCCGCTCTGGGCCGCGGAGGAGCTGAAGCACCGGATCGAGTTCGAGGGTCCGGAGACCGTCGCCGCGGTGATCCTCGAGCCGGTGCAGAACTCGGGCGGCTGCTTCACGCCGCAGGAGGGCTACTTCCAGCGCGTGCGCGAGATCTGCGACGAGTACGGCGTCCTGCTGATCTCGGACGAGGTGATCTGCGCCTTCGGCCGGCTCGGCCACTACTTCGGATGCGAGCGCTACGGCTACCAGCCGGACATGATCACGATGGCCAAGGCGCTGACCTCCGCGTACGCGCCGATGGGCGGCGTGATCGCCTCGGACAAGGTCGCCGAGCCGTTCATGCAGGGCACGGCGTCGTTCGTGCACGGCTTCACCTTCGGCGGCCACCCGATGTCCGCCGTGGTGGCGATGGCGAACCTCGACATCTTCGAGCGCGAGGACCTGTGCGGGCACGTACGCGCGAAGGAGGACGAGTTCCGCGACATGCTCGAGTCGCTGCGCGACATCCCGATCGTCGGCGACGTGCGCGGCGCGGGCTACTTCCGCGCGATCGAGCTGGTGCGCGATCAGGAGACCAAGGAGACGTTCGACGACCGCGAGTCGGAGGAGCTGCTGCGCGGGTTCATGTCGGGCGAGCTCTACCGCAGGGGACTGATCTGCCGGGCCGACGACCGGGGCGACCCGGTGATCCAGCTGGCGCCGCCGCTGGTGGCCGACAGCGAGGAGTTCGGCAAGATCGAGTCGGTCCTGCGGTCGGTGCTCACCGAGGCGTGGGATCGGGTGGTGCAGCGCTAGGAAGATGCTCACGGTCCGCGGCCTGGTGGCCGAGATGGGGCTGGAGCTGGCGACGGGCGAGGAGGCGGCCGACGCCCCGGTCCGCTGGGTGCACATCTCGGAGCTGCCGGATCCCACCCCGTGGCTGTCCGGGGGCGAGCTGCTCCTGACGACCGGTCTCGGCCTGCACGGCGAGAAGCAGCTGCGCGACTTCGTCGAGCGCCTGCACGGTCACCACCTGGCCGGGCTCGGATTCGGGACCGGCTTCGACCACGCGAAGCTGCCGCCGGCGCTGGTGCAGGAGGCCGACACGCTCGGCTTCCCCGTCTTCGAGGTGCCGTACGAGCTCCCGTTCATCGCCCTGACCGAGAAGGCGTTCGGCCAGCTCGTGAACGAGCAGTACGAGCTGCTCCAGCGCAGCATCGCGATTCACAAGCGGCTCGAGCGGCTGGTGCTCGAGGAGCGCGGCCTCGACGAGCTCGTGCGGGCGCTCGCGGCTGCCATCGGCGGCGCCGTGGTGGTCCTGAGCGCGCGCGGCGAGACGATCTCCACCAGCGCGTTCCGGCTCGAGCTGCCCGAGGCGGCGGTGGCCGCGGTGGCCGGCGAGGTCCGCCGCCGGGCCGGCCAA
Source organism: Thermoleophilaceae bacterium (assembly GCA_036406475.1). Lineage (GTDB taxonomy): Bacteria > Actinomycetota > Thermoleophilia > Solirubrobacterales > Thermoleophilaceae > DASXBA01. Next base: position 10,400 of record DASXBA010000133.1, read on the forward strand.
GGAGAGCGCGAGGAGGCCGAGTTCGCGCCCGACCATTCCGACCTGGCCGGGCGCTCCCTCGTGCTGCCCGTAGCGGTGCGCGGCCAGGGGGCGCAGGCGTGGCTGCTCGCCGCCCGCGACTCCGGCGGCCTGGGCGACTTCGAGCGCCTGATCCTCCAGCAGGCCGGGACCGTGGTGGCGCTCGAGCTGATGCGCCAGCGCGCGATGCGCGACACCGAGCGCAGGCTCGCCGGCGACGTGCTCGCCGAGGTGGTCGGCGGGCGAGTCGACCAGGGCGAGCTGGGCATGCGGCTGCGGCCGTTCGGCATCGGCTCACTCGCGGCCGTGCTTGTCTTCACCGCCGACGGCGAGGAGGGCCACGGCAACGAGGTCGTCCTCGACCGCTTCTTCGCCGACGCCGGCGTCGGGGCGCTCGTGGCCGCCCGCGAGGGGCTGCTCTGGGCGGTGGTCGACGCGGACGGCGACCTCGACGCGGTGGCGCTCGCGGAGCAGGCGCGCTCCTCCCTGGGCGACGGCGTGAGGGGCGCAGCAAGCCGGCCCGGCGAGCTCGGCCAGCTGCGTCGCAGCTACCACGAGGCGCGCTGCGCGCTCGAGGCCGCGGCGGTCGCGAACGGCTCCAGCCCCAAGGTCGCCTCCTATCGCGACCTCGGCGCCTTCCAGCTCCTGCTCTCGATCCAGGACGACGAGGCGCTCCGCCTCTACTGCGACAGCGTGCTCGGCCCGCTCGAGGATGCCAGCGGCGAGTACGGCGACGAGCTGATCCGCTCGCTCGAGGCCTTCATCGAGCAGAACGGCCAGTGGGAGCGGGCGGCGCGCGAGCTCTTCTGCCACCGGCACACGCTGCGTTACCGGATCAAGCGGGTGGAGGAGCTCACCGGGCGCGACCTGCGCAACGCGCGTGACCGGATCGAGTTCTGGCTCGCCCTCAGGGGAAGGGAATTGGTGCGATGACGGCGTTGCGGGTCGCCGTCCTTGGTGCGGGCGGCACGATCGCCCCGGCGATCGTGCGCGACCTCGCGGAGTCCGAGGAAGTCTCGGACCTTTTGTTGCTCGACCTCGACGAGGCACGCGCCTCGTCCGTCGCCTCCGACCAGGGCGGCGGGAAGGCGCGGCCTCGCGAGGTCGACGCCCGCAGTCCGGGCGCCCTCGCCGGTGAGCTGGAGGGCACGGACGTGCTCGTCAACTCGGCGAGCTACCGGGTGAACCTCGACGCGATGCGCGCCTGCCTCGACGCCGGCTGCCACTACCTCGACCTCGGCGGCCTCTACCACGTGACCGCGAGGCAGCTCGAGCTCGACTCCGAGTTCCGCCAGGCCGGTCTCCTCGCCCTGCTCGGGATGGGCTCGAGCCCCGGCAAGACGAACGTGATGGCCGAGCGGGCGGTGGCCGAGCTGGGCTCGACGCCGTCGCGCGTGGACGTGATCGCCGGCGGCCGCGACCTCGACCCGCCCGACGGGTTCAGCATCCCCTATGCCCTCCGCACCCTGATCGACGAGCTGACCCTCGCGCCCATCGCCGTACGTGACGGCCGGCCGCGCGAGCTCGAGCCGCTCGCCTCCGGCGGCGAGATGAGCTTCCCCGAGCCGATCGGGCGCGCGGACACGATCTACACGCTCCACTCGGAGATGCTCACCTTCCCCGCGAGCTTCGGGTGTGACGAGGGCAGCTTCCGGCTCTCGCTGGCCCCCGCCCTGCTCGACCGCCTGCGCGAGCTGGCCGGCGCGCCCGACGAGGAGATCGAGCGTGCGGCGCGCGCGGCGCTGCCGCCGTCCGGCCAGACCGTGGCGGTGCACATCGTGGAGGCCGAGGGCGACGGGCGCGTCGTGCGGGTCACCGCGATCACGCGGCCCCGCGAGGCCTGGGGAATGGGCGGCGGGATCGTCTCGACCGCCGCCCCGGCCGCCGCGGCCGTCCGCCTGCTCGCGCGCGGGCGCCTGACCGAGCGTGGCGCGCTGCCGCCGGAGAGCTGCGTGCGGCCCGACGACCTGTTCGCGGAGGTCGAGCGGCGTGGCTGCGAGTTCACGGTCGCGACCGAGGAGGCGATGGTCACATGAGGGTCGGGGTCCCGACCGAGATCAAGCCGGACGAGTACCGCGTCTCGCTGACGCCCGCGGGGACGCGCGAGCTCAGCGAGCACGGGCACGAGGTGGTGGTCCAGGCGGGAGCCGGTCTGGGCAGCACGATCACGGACCCGGAGTACGAGGCCCAGGGCGCCCGGATCGTGCCCGACGCCGCCGCGGTGTTCGACGAGGCCGAGCTGATCCTGGGCGTCAAGGAGCCGCAGCCGAGCGAGACCGAGCTGCTTCGCCCCGAGCACACGCTCTTCACCTACCTCCACCTGGCACCCGCCCCGGAGCTGACCAAGTCGCTGGCCGGGACCGGCGCCACCTGCATCGCCTACGAGACCGTCGAGGACTCGCATGGACGGCTGCCGCTTCTCGCCCCGATGAGCGAGGTGGCCGGCAAGATCGCCACCCAGGCCGGCGCGTTCTTCCTCGAGAAGCCGCTCGGCGGCCGCGGCGTGCTGCTCGGCGGGGTGCCCGGCGTGGCGGCGGCGACCGTGATGGTGATCGGCGGCGGCGTGGTGGGCATGAACGCGGCCTTCATCGCCATCGGGATGGAGGCGGACGTTTTCGTCTACGACCGCAACATCGACCGCCTCCGCGAGCTCGACACCGCCTTCGGCGGCCGCGCCTCGACCGTCTACTCGTCGACGCTCGCGGTCGAGGAGATGCTGCCGCGGGCGGACCTCGTGATCGGCGCCGTGCTCATCCACGGCGCCCGGGCGCCGTACGTGATCAAGCGCGAGCAGCTGTCGCTCATGAAGGAGCGGGCCGTGCTCGTGGACGTGTCGATCGACCAGGGCGGCTGCTTCGAGACCTCGCGGCCCACCACCCACTCGGACCCCGTCTTCGAGGTCGACGGGGTCACCCACTACTGCGTCACGAACATGCCGGGCGCCGTCCCGGTCACGTCGACGTTCGCGCTCACGAACGCGACGCTGCCGTACGTTCTGGCACTCGCCGACAACGGCGTGGCCGGAGCGATCGAGCGTGACCCGGGGCTGCGCCCCGGGGTGAACATCGCCGCCGGGAAGGTCACCCATCCCGCGGTTGCGGAAGGAACGGACCTGAAATTCACGGCCCTCGAGGAGGCACTGGAATGGCCACAGCAACAAAGACAAAGCTCCAGAACTTCATAGACGGCGAGTTCGTCGATCCGGCCGAGGGGGCGACCGAGGAGGTCCTCAACCCCGCAACGGCCGAGGCGATCGCCGAAGCGCCGCTGTCGACCGCCGAGGACGTGGACCGTGCCGTCCAGGCGGCCAAGCGGGCCTTCCCCGAGTGGGCCGACGCGACGCCGGGCGAGCGCTCGCTGGCGCTGCTCAGGCTCGCCGACGTGATCGAGGAGCACGCCGACGAGATCGCCGACCTCGAGGCCGCCAACGCGGGCAAGCCGCGGAGCGCGTTCGCCGAGGACGAGGTCCCCTTCATGGTCGACAACCTGCGCTACTTCGCGGCCGCCGCGCGCAACCTCGAGGGCCGCGCGGCCGGCGAGTACACCGAGGGCTATACCTCGATGATCCGGCGCGAGCCGGTGGGCGTCGTCGGCCAGATCACGCCCTGGAACTACCCGATCATGATGGCCGTCTGGAAGATCGGCCCCGCGCTCGCCACCGGCAACACGATCGTGCTGAAGCCGGCCGAGACCACGCCGATCACCACGATCAAGCTGGCCGAGCTGGCGGCCGAGGTGCTGCCCAAGGGCGTGCTCAACGTGATCACGGGCCACGGCGAGCCCGCCGGCTCGACGCTCGTGACCCACCCGGACGTGGACATGGTCTCGCTCACGGGCTCGCCCGACACCGGCAAGTGGATCGCCAAGGCGGCCTCGGACACGCTCAAGCGCGTGCACCTGGAGCTTGGCGGCAAGGCGCCGGTCGTGGTGTTCGACGATGCCGACATGGAGACGGCGATGGAGACCATCGCCGGCACCGGCTACTACAACGCCGGCCAGGACTGCACCGCGGCAACGCGCGTGCTGGCGGCGAAGGGCGTCTACGACGACGTGGTCGGCGGCCTCAGCGAGCAGGCCGAGGGCTACAAGACCGGCGACACGTTCTCCGACGAGACCAACCTCGGGCCGCTCAACTCCCAGCGGCAGCGCGAGCGGGTCGAGGGCTTCCTCGAGCGCAAGCCCGACAACGCCGAGATCGTGACCGGCGGCAAGGAGCCGGACCTGCCCGGCTTCTTCCTCGACGCGACGGTCGTCGGCGGGCTCCAGCAGGACGACGAGATGATCCAGAACGAGATCTTCGGTCCGGTCATCACCGTCCAGCCGTTCGACGACGAGGCGAAGGCGATCGAGTGGGCCAACGGAACCCGATACGGACTGGCGTCCTCGGTGTGGACCCGCGACGTGGGCCGGGCGCTGCGGGTGTCGAAGGCGCTCCGCTTCGGCTGCGTCTGGATCAACGACCACATCCCCCTCGCCTCCGAGATGCCGCACGGCGGCTACAAGCAGTCCGGCTACGGCAAGGACCTGTCGATGTACTCGCTCGAGGACTACACCCAGATCAAGCATGTGATGGCGTCGCTGGGGTGAGCTGATTGGCACCCGACGTACGCCTCGCGGGGCTACGCAAGGAATTCGACTCGACCGTCGCCGTCGACGGCGTCGACCTCGAGATCGAGGAGGGCGAGTTCTTCACCCTGCTCGGTCCGTCGGGGTCGGGCAAGACCACGACCCTGAGGCTGATCGCCGGCTTCGAGCTCCCCGACGAGGGGAGCGTGGAGCTGGGCGGCCGGGACGTGACCCGCGACCCGCCCTACGAGCGCGACGTGAACACGGTCTTCCAGGACTACGCCCTGTTCCCGCACATGACGGTCGGGGAGAACGTGGAGTACGGACTGAAGGTGAAGAAGGTGGCCAAGCCGGACCGCCGGCGGCGCGCGGAGGGGGCGCTCGCGACGGTGCGGCTGGAGGGCTACGGCGAGCGCAAGCCCGCGCAGCTCTCAGGCGGCCAGCGCCAGCGCGTCGCGCTCGCGCGCGCCCTCGTGAACGAGCCGACCGTGCTCCTCCTCGATGAACCGCTCGGGGCGCTCGACCTGAAGCTCCGGCAGGAGATGCAGATCGAGCTGAAGCGGATCCAGCAGGACGTGGGGATCACGTTCCTGTACGTGACGCACGACCAGGAGGAGGCGCTCACGATGAGCGACCGCCTGGCGGTCTTCAACGACGGGCGGATCGAGCAGGTCGGGCCGCCCGCGGACGTGTACGAGCACCCGGCGAACGACTTCATCGCGGGGTTCGTCGGCACGTCGAACCTGGTGGAGTCGAACGGCAAGCGCTTCACGATCCGCCCCGAGAAGATCCGCATCGTCGAGGAGGCCGAGCCGGCCTCGAACGGCTATCAGGCCCAGACCGGCCGGATTCGCGAGGTCGCCTACCTCGGGCCGGTCACGCGGTACATCGTCGATCTCGACGACGGCGGAGAGCTCGTCGCCGTGAAGCAGAACCTGGAGACGTCGTCCCAGGATGCGCTGGACGCGCGGGGCCGCCGCGTACGACTCGAATGGCGGCCGGAGTACACGTTCGCAGTCGATTGAGGAGGGAACCCACCATGCAGGCACATCGATGGAGGAGAGCTGCCGCCGCGGTCGCGGTCGGGGCCCTGGCGGTCGCCGCCGGGTGTGGCAGCGACAACAGCAGCAGCTCGAACTCGAAGCTGCCCACGAAGATCGGGAAGGGCGAGGGCCAGCTCAACCTGGTGGCCTGGGAGGGCTACACCCAGTCGGAGTGGGTGAAGCCCTTCGAGAAGCAGACGGGTTGCAAGGTCAAGAGCAAGTTCGCCGGCTCCTCCGACGAGATGGTGACCCTGATGCGGCAGGGCGGGGGGTCGCAGTACGACATGGTCTCGGCGTCCGGTGACGCCTCGCTGCGGCTGATCCGCGGCGGCGACGTCAAGCCCGTCAACGTCAAGCTCATCCCGGGCTGGAACGACTTCATCCCGCAGCTGCAGTCGCCCTCGCACAACACGGTCGACGGCAAGCACTACGGCGTGTCCGTTCAGTGGGGACCGAACGTGCTGCTCTACAACACGAAGAGCGTTACGCCCGCTCCGACCAGCTGGTCGACGATCTACGGGTCCACCTACAAGGGCAAGGTGACGGTGCCGGACAACCCGATCCAGATCGCCGACGCCGCCCTCTACCTCTCGAAGACCAACCCGAGCCTCGGGATCAAGGATCCCTACGAGCTCAACGATAAGCAGCTGAACGCATCGGTTGACCTGCTCAAGAAGCAGAAGCCGCTGATCAAGAAGTACTGGGCGCTGTCCTCGGACGAGTCCGACCTGTTCAAGAACGGCGACGCGGTGATCGGCGCGGCCTGGCCGATCGCGGTCAAGACGCTCGAGTCGGACAACCAGCCGGTCAAGGACACCATCCCCAAGGAGGGCGCGACCGGCTGGGCCGACACCTGGATGCTGTCCGCCAAGGCCAAGCACCCGAACTGCGCCTACCTCTGGATGAAGTACATCTCGGAGCCGAAGCCGCAGGCACAGCAGGCGGTGTCCTACGGGGAGACGCCGGTCAACGAGAAGGCGTGCCCGCTGATGGATCAGATCGAGAAGGGCTCGTGCGCCCGGCTGCACGCCAATGCGCCCGCGTCCTACTTCAACTCGATCAAGTTCTGGAAGACCCCGATCTCCGACTGCGGTGACGGGAAGAAGGACTGCAAGGACTACACGGTCTGGCAGCAGAAGTGGCAGGAGATCAAGGGCTAGCAGTACTGGCGGGCCGTCCTCCGGGGGCGGCCCGCCGCTTCTCCGCCTGGCTCTTTCGCCGCCCCTGGCTGCGGGCCGGGCTGACGCTGAGCCCGCCGCTCGGCTGGTTCGTCCTGATCTACCTCGCGGCGCTCGCGGCGCTGCTCGTGTCCGCCTTCTGGTCGGTCGACCCGTTCACGAGCGAGATCACGCACAGCTGGACGACCGAGAACTTCAAGTCGCTGATCGACGAGCCGACCTACCGCGAGATCGCCCTGCGCACGATCGGCATCGCGGCGGCGGTGACCGTGACCGATGCGATCCTCGCCTTCCCGTTCGCGTACTTCGCCGTCCGGGTCGCACCGGGGCGCATCCAGACCGCGCTGTTCGTGCTCGTCCTGCTTCCGCTCTGGTCCAGCTACCTCGTGCGCGTATACGCCTGGCGCCTGATCCTCGCGCACGACGGCGCACTCAACTGGAGCCTCGACAAGCTGCACCTCGGGAGCGTCAACGTCGGCTACTCGAACTGGGCGATGTGGATCGTCTTCTCCTACATCTGGCTGCCGTTCATGATCGTCCCGGTCTGGACCGCGATCGAGCGCGTGCCCGAGTCCCTGCTCGAAGCGTCGATGGACCTCGGCGGCAGCGCCTGGCGGACCTTCCGTGAGGTGCTCCTGCCGCTGGCGCTCCCGGGGCTCGTTGCCGGGTCCATCTTCACGTTCTCGCTGACGCTTGGCGACTACATCACCCCGACGCTCGTAGGGGGCGCCAGCTCGGACTTCATCGGCAACGTCGTCTACCGCAACGTCGGCGTTGCGAACAACGTGCCGTTCGCGGCGGCCTTCGCCACGGTTCCCATGGTCGTGATGGGCGTGTACCTGCTCGTGGCGCGCCGTCTCGGAGCGTTCGAGGCGCTGTGACCGAGAGCCGCGCAACCCGCATGGCACTCGGGATCTGGGCGGTCTTGATCCTGCTCTTCCTGTTCGTCCCGATCGGGATCATCGTGGTCTATGCGTTCAACTCGTCGAACGTCCAGGGCTGGCCGATCGACGGGCTGTCCACCAAGTGGTTCAGCCAGACCTGGCACAACCAGGAGATGCGCGACGCGCTCTGGCTGAGCGTCCGCGCAGCGCTGCTGGCGACGACGATCTCGCTGCTGCTGGGCTCCGCCGCGGCCTTCGCGGTGCACCGCTTCCGCTTCTTCGGCCGCGAGGCCGTTTCGTTCCTGCTGGTCCTTCCGCTCGCGCTCCCCGGGATCATCACGGGCATGGCCCTCAACTCGTTCTTCACGTTCTGGGGGATCGACCTGTCCTACCTCACGATCGTGATCGGCCACGCCACCTTCTGCATCGTCATCGTCTACAACAACGTCGTCGCGAGGCTGCGACGAACCTCGACGTCGCTCGTCGAGGCGTCGATGGACCTCGGCGCCAGCGGGTGGCAGACGTTCCGGCACATCACGCTCCCGATGATCTCGACCGCGCTCCTCGCCGGCGGGCTGCTCGCGTTCGCGCTCTCCTTCGACGAGGTGATCGTCACCACGTTCACCGCGGGCGCGCAGAACACCCTGCCCATCTGGATCTTCGGCAAGATCCGGATCGGTCAGGAGCTGCCCGAGGTGAACGTCGTGGTCGTGGGCGTGCTGCTCGTGACCTTCATCCCGGTGACGCTGGCGCAACGGCTCACGCGCGAGCCGCGCGCAGCCACCACGATCTAGCTTGGCCGGCTACCGCTTCCTCACCACCTGGCTGCTCGGCTGCGAGCGCGAGTCCGCCTGGGAGGTCCTCCAGGACACCCTGCGCTGGCCCGACTGGTGGCGCGGCGTGGAGTCCGTGGTCGAGCTCGAGGCCGGGGACGAGCAGCACGTCGGCGGGCGCTATCGGATCGCCTGGCGGAGCCGGCTGCCCTACCCGCTCGAGTTCGAGTTCACGGTGGACGAGGTCGAGCGGCCGCTGACGATGGCCGGCAGCGCTCGGGGCGAGCTCCAGGGGACGGGGCGCTGGCGGCTGTTCGAGCAGAACGGGGTGACCGCCGTCCTCTACGAGTGGAACGTGACCACGACCAAGGCGTGGATGAACCTGCTGGCGCCGGTCGCCCGGCCGGTGTTCGCGTACAACCACGACGTCGTGATGGGCTGGGGCGGCGTGGGGCTGGCGCGGCGGCTGGCAGTGCCGCTGCTGGCGCATGGCTAGGATCCGCCGAATGGGCCGTCTCGACGAGCTCGACCTCTCGCTGAAGCTCAGCAAGAAGGAGGAGAAGAAGCGGCTCAAGGCCGGCCACAAGCGGCTGCTGGCGCTCCGGCTGGCGCTCGGCGGCAAGCTCGGCGACGGCGAGCTCGGCCCGCCGGTGTGCGTGATCTTCGAGGGCATCGACGCCTCCGGGAAGGGCGGCGCGATCAAGCGGCTCACCGCGCCGCTCGACCCGCGGCACGTGCGCGTGCGCGCGTTCTCGGCCCCCACCGACGACGAGAAGCGCCACCACTTCCTCTGGCGCTTCTTCCCCGTGCTGCCGGGCCGCGGCGGGATGGCCGTGCTCGACCGTTCCTGGTACGGCCGCGTGCTGGTCGAGCGGGTCGAGGGCTTCGCCAGCGTCGACGAGTGGGAGCGCGGCTACGACGAGATCGTCGACTTCGAGCGCTCGCTGTGCCTCGACGGGATGGTCCTGATCAAGTTCTGGCTCCAGATCTCGCCCGAGGAGCAGCTGCGCCGGTTCGAGCGCCGTGAGAAGAAGCCGCTCAAGAGCTGGAAGCTCACGGACGAGGACTGGCGCAACCGCGAGAAGCGCGACGCCTACGAGCAGGCGGTGGAGGCGATGTTCGAGCGGACCGACCACGAGCTCGCCCGCTGGCAGCTCGTGGAGGGGGACTCGAAGCGCTGGGCGCGGGTCAAGGTGGTCGAGACCGTGATCCGCGAGATCGAGAACGGGATGCGCGAGCGAGGCATCACGCCGCCCGAGGAAGCGCAGCTTCCGGCCTCCGAGACTGTTACCTCCGCGTAAACCGTCGGCAGCTGCCCTAAGACTCCGGGTTCATGAACAAAAGACTCCTCCTGCTCGCCCTGCCGCTCGCGCTCGTCGCGCTCATCGCGGGCGTGATCGCGTCGTCCGACGGCCACGACAACGGCGCCCACGCCGCGGCCCTGGTGGACCCGGGCGGCAAGCCCGGCAAGGTGCCCAAGCGCCCCAACGTCGTGATGATCATCATGGACGAGTTCCCCGGCGACTCCCTGCTCGGCTCGAACCGGCGGATCGACCCGGTGCGCTACCCGAACTTCGCGGCGCTGGCCGGCAACGCCACCTGGTTCCCCAACGCCTTCACGCGCTACGACTCGACGCCCAAGGCCGTCCCGCTGATCATGGACGGCAAGCGGCCCTTCCTCGGCGAGGACGCCGACCCGCGCGACCACAAGCACTCGATCTTCGACCTGTTCGGGCGCCACCGTTACTCGATCCACGATTCCGAGGAGGCCACGGCGATCTGTCCGCGGCGCTGGTGTCCGCACGCGCCCACCCGCAGGCCGGCGATCATCCCCCACCTGAACCGCGGCCGGCCGGAGCGGCTCGAGAAGTGGATGGGCTCGATCAAGCCCGGCAAGCGGCCGGGCTTCTGGCTCAAGCACGTCCTCCTGCCGCACGGGCCCTACCTCTTCCTCCCGTCCGGCGCCCAGGCGCGCGGCGGCGCCCGCGACCTCGTGCCCGGCATGAACAGCCCGCCCGGCTTCCACGACACCTTCCTCACCCAGCACAACTATCAGCGCTACCTGCTCCAGCTCGGCTTCGTCGACCACGAGCTCGGCAAGCTCTTCCGGCGGCTGATCAGGCTGCACATGTTCGACTCCACGATGATCGTCCTCGTGGCCGACCACGGCATCGCCTGGGAGGTCGGCGTCAAGGACCGGCGCAAGGTGAACAACCACAACGTCGACGAGATCGGGCCGGTGCCCTTCTTCGTCAAGGCCCCGGGGCAGCGGAAGGGTCGAATCGACCGCTCCTACGTCAGCACCCTCGACGTGACGCCGACGATCGCGGACGTCCTGGGCTACAAGCTGCCCTACCACGCCGACGGCCGCTCGGCCTACAGCCGGGCTGTGAAGCGGCGGCGCGTGGTGTCGCTGCCTACGCGCGACTTCAGCCACACCGTCCGGATCTCCGCCCGGCGCTACGAGGCGCGCCGCCGGCACGACGTGAGCCGCCGGCTGGCCCTGTTCGGCTCCGGCCCCTGGGCGCGCCTGTTCACGGGCATCGGGCCGCACCGGAACCTGATCGGGATGAGCGTGCCGTCGCTCAAGCGGGCGTCGGGGGCCAGCGCCCTGCGCGGCCGCCTGCTCGGCTCGAGCGCCTTCGCCAGGGTCAGCGTCCGGCGGGTGCCGGCCGAGGTCGTGGGGGACGTGCGCGGCGGGCCCCGGCGCGGCAAGCATGACGTGGCGGTGGCCGTGAACGGGGTCGTCCAGGCGGTCGGGCGGACCTGGTACCTGAGCGGGAGCAGCCGCGAGCACTTCGCCTTCAACGTCCCCGAGGTGTCGCTCAAGAAGGGGCGCAACCGCATCGAGGTGTTCGTGGTCTCGAAGAGCGGCGCCGTCCGCCGCATCGCCCGCAGTTAGAAGCGGCGATAGACCGCGTTCGACTCGACGCTCGGGTCCTTCTTCACCCGCACCGGGCTCTTGTGGACGTCGATGAAGACGCAGTACGAGCGCTTGCGGTCGTCGTAGGGGATGCAGGAGCGGAAGTAGCCGTCGCCGAGCCGTGCGGTCTCAACGGCGCCGCGGTCCTGATTGCGCTGGATCTCGGGAGGCGCGTGGGCCTCGACGTAGTCGACCAGGGCGTGCGCGGCGCGGTTGCGGTCGTTGGTCTCGCCGTTGATCAGCGGGATCGACGCCAGGCCGCTCGCGAGCACGCCCACGAAGCCCACCGCCAGGAGCGCCGTGCCGACGCGGTCGGCGGTCACCTCGCGGAGGGCCTCGCGCGAAACCGGAGGCGCCGCCTGGCGCCGCTCCGCGAGGCGACGGGCGAGCCAGGGCCCGACGACGCCGACCAGGAAGAGGTTGCCGAAGGTGGCGATGATGATTCCCGCGATCAGCGTCATCCCGACTTCGGAGAAGCCGAAGCGCAGCGGCGGCAGCTTGTGAAGCACGAAGCCGTCGGCAAGGGTGGCCAGGACGAAGGCCGGCCACATCCACGCGCCGCGCAGTCGCCAGCGCAGGCGCGAGGGCCAGAAGTGCTCCTCGCTACGCATCGGACGCAGGGTAGCCTTCGGAGGGATGGCCGCCGAGCTCTGGGTAGCCCAGCTGGGACGCCTTCCCTACGCGGAGGGCACGGCGCTCCAGGAGCGGATCCGTGCCCGCCGCCAGGCCGGCGAGATCCCCGACGCCCTGCTCCTCCTCGAGCACGACCCGGTCTACACGAAGGGCCGGCGCACGGAGCCGGGCGACCTGCCGATGGGCGAGGACTGGTACCTGATGCAGGGCATCGAGGTGTGCGAGAGCGACCGCGGCGGCCGCGTGACCTACCACGGCCCCGGCCAGCTCGTGGGCTATCCGATCGTAGGAATCAGCGACGTCCCGGGATACGTCCACGCGATGGAGCGCGTGATCGTGCGGGCGCTGGGCGAGGAGGGCGTCGAGGCCGAGGTGCGCGAGGGCGAGACCGGCGTCTGGGCGGCGGGCGGCAAGATCGGCTCGATCGGGATCCACGTTTCCCGCGGAGTGACCACTCACGGCCTGGCCGTGAACGTCGACGGCGACCTCCAGCCGTTCGAGTGGATCGTCCCCTGCGGACTCGAGGGCGTGCGGATGACTTCGCTCCTCAAGGAGACCGGCCGCACCGGCGTGATGGGCTGCTTCCGCAAGCGCGTGGCGTACCGGATGGCGGAGGAGCTGGGGCTGCGCCAGCGGATCGTGAGCGCCGAGCGGCTCGTGGGCGAGCCGGTGCCGGCATGAGCACACGCTCGCGCGCGAATCCGGGCGGCGCCCGGGTGCTCGCGATGCCGGAGGGCCGCCCCTTCCGCGACCGCAAGCCCGCCTGGTTCAAGCGTCCCGCTCCGGGCGGCCCGCGCTATCGCGAGCTGAAGGGCCTCATCGACTCGCAGGAGCTGCACACCGTCTGCCAGGAGGCGGCCTGCCCCAACATCGGCGAGTGCTGGGAGCGCGGCACCGCCACCTTCATGATTCTGGGCGACACCTGCACGCGCCGCTGCGGCTTCTGCAACGTCAAGACCGGCAAGCCGGGCGAGGTCGACCCGCTCGAGCCGGCGCGCGTGGCCCAGTCGATCAAGCGGATGGGCCTCCGCCACGCGGTGATCACGAGCGTGGACCGCGACGACCTGCCGGACTACGGCGCCTCGGCGTTCGTCGGAGTGATCCGCTCCGTTCGGCGCCAGGCAGCGGGCTGCAAGGTCGAGGTGCTCACGCCCGACTTCCGGGGCGAGGAGATGCCGCTCGCGCGCGTGATCGCCGAGCGCCCCGACGTGTTCAACCACAACGTCGAGACGGTGCCGCGGCTCTACCCGCTCGCCCGCCGCGGATCGCGCTTCCTCCGCTCCTGCCGCGTGCTGCAAAACGCGAAGGAGATGGGCGGCGACGAGGTCGTGACCAAGTCCGGCCTGATGACCGGACTTGGTGAGGCGAAGGAGGAGCTGCTCGACACCTTCGGGACGCTGCGCGAGCACGGCGTCCAGGTGCTCACCGTGGGCCAGTACCTGCGTCCCACCCGCGACCACCTGCCGGTGGTCCGCTACTGGCACCCGGAGGAGTTCGCCGAGTTGGAGCGCGAGGCGTACGCCATGGGCTTCGAGTCCGTGGCCGCCGGCCCGCTCGTCCGCTCGAGCTACCAGGCCGAGCAGACCCTGGAGCAAGCCCGAGAGGCATGAGGCCCGCGCCGGCCGCGTCGCTGCTCGCCGTGGTCGTCGCGGCGGGATGCGGCGACACGGCGCCCGGCCCCGCCCGCAGCGACCGCTGGACGCCGCTCACGTCGGCCACCCTCCAGCGCACCGAGGTCGCGGCCGCGCGGATAGGCCGCTACGCGTACGTGATCGGCGGTTTCGAGCGCCGGACCGGCTCGACCACGACGGCGGTGGAGCGCTACGACCTGCGGACGAACAGCTGGAAGCGCGTCCGCTCGATGCCGATCGGCGTCAACCACTCGACCGCGACCGTCTACCGGGGCAAGCTCTACGTGCACGGCGGCTACCGGGGGCGGCGCGACCTGTCGAGCGCCACGGACCGCTTCTACCGCTACGACCCTCACCGCGACCGCTGGCGGCGGATGCCCGATTCGCCCAGCCCGCGCGCTGCCCACGCTGCCGCCGTGATCGGCCACAGGCTCTACGTGGCCGGCGGGGCCAACGCACGTGGCTCGCTCCGCTCGCTCGAGGTCTACAACTTCGAGCGCGGCCGCTGGCGCCGCGGCCGCTCCTTCCTCGGGCCGGCCCGCAACCACACCACCGGCGCGGCCTCGGGCGGGCGCTTCTTCGTGATCGCCGGCCGTGACGAGCACAACTTCCGGGCGGTCGACCGCTACGACCCGAGTAAGAGGCGCTGGAAGCGAATGCGCTCCATCCCGACGGCTCGCGGCGGGATCGCCTCGGCAAGGCTGCCCGACGGCCGCATCGTGGTCTTCGGCGGCGAGCAGCTCGGCCCGGGCGGGACCACGATCAGGCAGGTCGAGGTCTACTCGCCGAGGCGCAACCGCTGGCGCGCCCTCCCGAGCATGCTCACCCCCCGGCACGGGCTGGGCGGCGTGTCGCTGCGCAACCGGGTCTACGCGATCGAGGGCGGACCCCAGCCGGGCTTTCACTTCTCGGACGCGATCGAGTTCCTGAGCGTCCCCTAGGCGCGCTCCCGCCCGTCATCATGCGCCGCGCCCCGTGATCCCCATCAAGGACGACATCCCCACCCGGCGCTTCCCGCTGGTGACGGTGCTGATCATCGTGGCGTGCGCCGTCGTCTACTTCGGCGTCGAGCAGGGCGGCATCGGCCTGGGAAGCAAGGGCAACGAGGAGGTCGTCGAGTACGGCGCGATCCCCTACGAGGTCTCGCACCCGGGCAAGCAGTGCGACGAGCAGCAGGGGCAGATCATCTGCGAGGGGCAGAAGGGGGTGAGCGGCTCAGCAGGGGAGCAGGCCCCCACCTGGCTCACCCTGTTCACGTCGATGTTCCTGCACGGCGGCATCCTCCACCTCGCCGGGAACATGCTGTTCCTGTGGATCTTCGGCAACAACATCGAGGACTCGATGGGGCGCGGCCGGTTCGCCCTCTTCTACGTGCTGGGAGGGCTCGCGGCGCTCTTCGGCCAGACGCTCATCAATCCCGACGCCACAGCCCCAACCGTCGGCGCGAGCGGGGCGATAGCAGCAGTGCTGGGCGCCTACGCGCTCCTGTATCCGAGAGCACGGGTGATCACGCTGATCTTCATCATCATCTTCTTCACGATCGTGGAGCTGCCGGCGCTCGTGGTGCTGGGGCTCTGGTTCTTGATCCAGGTCTTCTATGGTGCGTCCGAGCTCGGGCAGCCGGTGGGAGGCAGCGGCGGGGTGGCGTACTTCGCCCACATCGGCGGTTTCCTGTTCGGGCTGTTGCTGATCAAGCTGTTCGCCAACAACGTCCACGAGGACTACGAAAGCCAGCGCCGGATTCCCGTGTACTGATGAACGCCCGCAACCTTGCGCTAGTCGCGAGCCTCGTGCTCATCTGCCTGCTGGCCTTCCTCACCATCGCCGTCGCGGTCGATCATGGCGTCGACCTTCTCGTGATCATCTCCCTGGCCCTCCTCGCTCTGCTCGGCTTCGGCGTGCTGGGCGCCCTGACGACGCCGCCCGAGGACTGATGGCCAACCTGCTCCAGGGAGGCAAGAAGCGCCGCCGGGCCGGCAAGTGGGCGATCCGGGTGGCGATCGTGGCGGTGCCGCTCGTGGTGGCCGCGGCCGCCTACGCGGCGCTCCACGGCAGGCACTCCGGCGGCACGTCGCTGCCCGTAGCGGCGCACACGCCCGCCCACCCGCGCCACCACGTGCGCCAGCACCACCCCCGGCCGATCCCGGTGGTGCACATGGGCGGCGGCAACGCGTTCAGCTTCAGCTTCCACAGGCCGCCCGAGGCGGCGCTGCTCGTGGATCTCGACAACGGCAAGGCCCTCTGGCGCCTGCACCCCTACAGGACGCTGCCGATCGCCAGCCTCACCAAGATCATGACCGCGCTGCTCGTGACCGAGCGGACCGCTCCCGACGACGTGGTGCGGATCACCAAGGCCGCGCTCAACTACGGCGGCACCGGGCTGGGGGTGCTCAAGCCGGGCAAGCGGATCCGCCTCGAGACGCTCCTCAACGGCCTGCTCCTGATCTCTGGCAACGACGCGGCCATCGCGCTGGCGGTGGACGTGGCCGGCAGGCAGAGCAGCTTCGTGCATCTGATGAACCGCCGCGCGCGCGAGTGGGGGCTGCGCTGCACCCACTACGTCGACGCCCACGGGCTCAGCCCGGGAGACCGCTCTTGCCCGCACGACCTGGCGGAGCTGGCACGGCTCGCCATGACCAACCGCCGCATCCGCCGGATCGTGCGCCGCTCGCAGGTCACTTTCCGCTTCCCGGTCAAGGGCGGCCACTTCGAGATGGCGGGCCACAACCCGCTGATCCGCGCGCACTACCGCGGCGCGATCGGGCTCAAGACCGGCTTTACCGACGCGGCCGGGCGCTGCTTCGTGGGGGTCGCGAGGCGCAACCACCGCACGCTTGCGGTGGTCCTACTGAACTCGCCGAACCCGCTGAAGCATGCGGCGGCGCTGCTCAACCAGGGGTTCGCGCACGGCTGAGCCGGCGCTTCAGGGCCACGCCTGCCGCGGTCATCCCGGATCCGATCGCGGCCACGATGCCCACGGCGAAGCCTGTGAAGGGCAGGCTGCCGCCACCCCCGCCGCCGACACCTCCGCCGGCGCCTCCGCCGGTACCTCCGCCCGCGCCGCCGCCTGCGCCCGTCCCGAGGGTGCCGCCTGGCGCAGTGGATCCCGTGGGAGTGCCGGAGCCGCCGCCTTGAGTCGCCGGAAGGATGGCGCCGAGCTCGCCGCCACCCTGGGTGGCGCCGGCGGTACCTCCGGGCGCCAGCGGGGTGGAGGACGCGGCGGCGACCCCACCGACGCCGACATGCATGAGCGTGGCGTCCGCTCTCGTCAAGGCGACCAGGTCGCCGTAATCGCGCACCCGCGGGGGTGCGTAGCCCTGCCCTACGCCCTCCATGACAGGGTCAGGGTATGGCACGCACGGGGCAGCCACAACCCCCAACGGGGGCGCCCGGCCGGCTGACGCAGCGCCGCGGTCCGCGTACCATCCCGCTCGAGGGGCCATAGCTCAGTTGGAAGAGCGTCTGGTTTGCATCCAGAAGGTCGCCGGTTCGAGTCCGGCTGGCTCCATCGCCACCCGGAAGGGTCTGCCGCAAGGCGGCTAGCGCTTCTCGCTCAATCCCGCTTTGAGCCTGTCGCTCATCGCTTCGGCACCAGGATCTGCGCAAGGGCACCGCTCTGGAAGCGTTCCTCTTCGACGACGTCCAGCTTCAGGTGCTCTTCCAGCTCGGCGAATGGGCTGCGCCCCGTGCCGATCGCAATCGGGACCGTCGTCAGCTGGTATTCGTCGATGAGGCCGTGGCGGGTCATCGATTTGGCGAAGTCGGGGCCGCCGTGGACGAGGACCGTGCCCTCGTCGTCCCGAGCCTTGAGCTCCGCGATCTCCGCGCGCAGGTCCCCGCCGAAGATCTCCGCCGGTCCCCATTCCGCCTTCTCCAGGGTGTGAGAGAAGACAGCCTTCGGCTTCTCGTTCATCGCGGTTGCGATCGGCCCCTCGGACGCGGCCCAGTGCGGGCCCATGATCTCGTAGCTACGGCGCCCCATCGCGTGGACGCCGGCCTCCTCGAGCGCGCGGCGGTTCCACTCACCCGAGTCATCGCCGAACCACTCGAACATCCATTCATGGGTCCCGTCGGGGCTGGTTACAAAGCCGTCGAGGGACATGACCATCTTGAGAATCACTTTTCTATCGCTCATGTCGGTAGAGACCCACCCGCTCGCCTGAACTCATCGCCAGCGCTCAAGCGCTGGCGCGTTCTCCGGGTAGCCTCGGACCATGCCGATTCCGCAGGTCGATCCGACGGCTCGGCCGACGCTGGCGAAGCGGATCATCACGCCGCCTGCACGCACCAGCGCCGGCAAGTGGGCGCTGATGAACATCTCACGGCGCGTCGATCCGACGTTGGTTCGACTGACCCGTGGAAAGCTGTCGACGCTCGTATTCACGCCGGCCGTGGTTCTCACCCACACGGGCGCGAAGAGCGGGATCGAGCGGACCACGGCGGGTGATTCCGGTGGTGGCGTTTTCCGAGATCGGCAGCCCTTGAGCGCTCGCCCCACGGTTTGGCCTTCGTCCGTTTGGCTCCACTCGTGAGCGCTCGTGGCTGGGGCCTGTTCGCGGCCGTCTCCGTGGTCTGGGGGATGCCGTACCTGTTCATCAAGATCGCCGTCGACGACGGGATCAGCCCCGGCTTCGTCGCCTGGTCGCGCGTGACGCTCGCCGCGCTCCTGCTGCTGCCGCTCGCCTGGCGGGCCCGCGCGCTCAGAGGCTTGCCGCTCCGCTGGCTCGCCATCTTCGCCGCGGCCGAGATCGCCATTCCGTTCCCGCTGATCGGCTTTGGCGAGCAGCGGATCTCCTCGTCGCTCGCCGCGATCCTGATCGCCTCGTTGCCGCTCGTGGTGGCGTTCATGGCGCTTCGCTTCGACGAGGCCGAGCGGCCCACGCGCACCCGGCTCGTGGGGATGCTGATCGGGCTCGGCGGAGTGGTCGCGCTCGTGGGGATCGACATCGGCGGGCACGGGGCGGAGCTCGTCGGCGCCGCCGCGGTGCTGCTCGCCACGCTCGGCTACGCCACCGGTCCGCTGATCATCAAGCGGCACCTCTCGGCGGTCGACCCGCTCGGCCCGGTGACCGCGGCGATGGGCATCGCGTCGATCATGCTGCTGCCCTTCGGAGTGGCCGACTTCCCGGCCGGCGAGGCGAGCGCGCAGGGCCTCGCGTCGCTCGCGGCGCTCGGCGTGTTCTGCTCCGCGCTCGCGTTCATCGCCTACTTCCGGCTCGTCGCCGAGGTCGGGCCGAGCCGGGCGACGGTGATCACCTACGTCAACCCGGTGGTGGCCCTCGGCCTGGGCGTGGCGATTCTCGGCGAGCGGGTTACGGCGGGCGCGGTGGCGGGCCTGCTCCTGATCCTTGCCGGGTCCTGGCTGTCCACCGACGGGCGCCTGCCGCCCGGCCTGGCGGCGATCGCCGGGCGTGTGCGCTCCGCGGCTAGCGGACGTCCATCAGCTCCGGGTCGTGCGAGCAGATCAGCCGCACGTCCTCCCGGTGCGCTCGCGCCAGCTCCTGCAGGCGCCCCTGGTTGTGGCGGCGCTTCCCGTTGTCCCAGCCGGTGAGAGTCTGGAACAGCTTGAGCCCCGGCGGGCACGACGCCGGCGTGGCGACCTCATCGTGATGGAAGAAGGCGTCGCCGCAGTGGAACAGCCAGCCCCGCTCGTCCTTCAGCGCGATGCCGGAGTGCCCGCGCGTGTGGCCGGCCAGCGGCACGAGGACGATCTCCTCGGTCAGGCCGGGCAGCAGCCGCACGCTCTCGAAGCCCAACCAGTCGTCGCCGTCCACGTCGTGCTCGACCCAGTTGGGGCCGTGCGCCCACTGCCCGTCGATGTAGCGAGCCTGCTCGCGCAGCGAGGGTGACCGCGCCGCCTCGAGCTCCGGTCTGAAAACGTGCACCTCGGCGTCGGGGAAGTCGCTCAGGCCTCCCGCGTGGTCCAGGTCGAGGTGGGTGATCAGGATGTGGCGTACATCGGCGGGGTCGAGCCCCAGCGCCTTGACCTGCCGGACGGCGGTCTCGCTGTCGAGCACCTTGGGCCGCACCACGGCGCGGAAGGGCGCGCCGAGGCGACCCGGATCGGCGACATCGCCGCTGCCGAAGCCGGTGTCGACGAGCACCAGCCCGTCGCCCGACTCGATCAGCAGGCAGTGCGCGACCAGCCGCGTCTCGGCGAGGAGGCCGCCCCGCCCGGCCAGGATACGAGCGCCGCGCGGGCACATCGTTCCGCAGTTGAGGTGGTGGACCTTGATGGCGCGGGCAGTCTATTTCGCGGCCACCCAAGGGCGATTGCCCATGAGAAGATCTGGGAAGCGAAGCGTCATGGCTGACCAGGCCGAGAAGCTC
>DASXBA010000134.1:0-17253 GCA_036406475.1 Thermoleophilaceae bacterium
GCCTCCCTCACGGCCGGAGCCGGCCTTCGAGGGTGACGACGGGATAGCCGAGGGCGTCCTCAAGGTCGAGCGCCGCCCCAAGGGCGGCTCGAAGTAACCCGGGCCGGATGGGGCCGATGGGCGAGCTGAGAGTTCGCGTGCAGGCGTGCGCCCGCCGCGGCGAGGTGGCCGGGGAGCGCGACGGCGCGCTACTCGTGCGGGTCACAGCTCTGCGCTGCGGAGCCGCCTCGACCTGTGATGGCGGACAGCTTTTCGCGCCCGTGTGTCAGGTCCAGGCCAGGTGCCAGTCAAGTCCTGACAGCGCAGCAGACAGGAAAACCAGACCGAAAATCGCAACGTGGTAGCTCGGGGACTTGGCGTAGCTCACCACCGCGAGCACCAGCGCGACAACGCCGATCAGGACACCAAGCACCGACAAGTCTGCGGTGTCGTCAAGCGAGGCGATGACCGCTATGCACCCGAAACCGGTAGCTGCGAGCGCGAGCGCCGCCTCGAAAACCAGCAGAAGAACGGCCTTGGCGTTCACCAGATCGCCACGGTATGCGATGGGATCCGTGTGATGGCGGTCACACAGCCCCCCTCCCCCCTTTCTAACGTCCGAACGGTTGTTCGACCCGCAGGAGGTGGGGAACGATGACCGCCAAGACCGCGGTCAAGCTGGGCAACGTCGATCCGAACGGCATCTCGCCCAGCATGTACGCGCTCGTCGAGCGCGGGGCCGGCCGCCGGCCGAAGATCGTGAACTCGATGAGGGGAACGGTCGAGCTCCGCTTCAAGGAGAAGTTCACGCCCGTCCGGGTCGATTTCGCCGACGACCAGGTGGTCGTCGAGGACGCGACGGACGAGAAGCGGGAGCGCGCCGACCTCGTGATCCAGGGGTCGCTGCCGGACATCGTGCAGCTGGCCGCCGCGCCGCTGGCAGGCGGCATCCCCAAGGTCACGGACAAGCGCGGGCGCGCCGCGCTCGCCCGGGTGGCCGGCAGGCGGGTGAAGATCGAGGGCAGCCCCCTGCTCGCACGCCGGCTGCTGAAACTGCTCGAGATCTAGAGCTTGTGGCGGGCCCTGCGGCCCGTGGCGGCGCTCTTGTCGGCCGCTCGCCTGGAGGTCCCGAAGGGCTTGGCGAGCAGCCTGCCGATCGGGCCGGGCGCCTTGCCCGCCACGCCCTGGCCGCCGGTCAGCGCCCTGTCGACTCCGCGTTGGGGTTTCCGCGAGAGCCTCGGGACGAGAAAGCCGAGGATCAGGAGCAGGACGCAGATGCCGACAATCGCCGCCAGGAGCATGCTGCCGCTGTACCCGGGTTGCGGGTTTGGCACACTGATCGCCCGTGGCCAAGCAGAAGCAGATGAAGATGCAGATGCAGGTGGGCGCGCTCGCTGCGATCCCGCAGCTCGAGAATCGCACCGACGAGCAGCTCCAGAGCGAGTCCAAGCACCGCGTCGCCGCCAAGGCCATCCTCGGCGCCCGGGCGGCCGAGCGCTACGACGCCAAGGCCGCGCGCGCCTACTTCAACGAGGCGCTGGCCGGCTGCCATCCGCAGGAGCGGCCGGCGCTCCGCCAGATGATGAAGGCCTCGCTCGCCCTCGCCGAGCGCCGTCCCGACGAGCTCAAGGACGCGATGGAGAAGCTCGGCCAGGAGGCGCCCTCGGGCCGCCAGCTGATGCTGCTGCGCCTGATGGGGCTGATCGCCCCGCCGCCCGGCACCGGGATCCTGATGCGGATCCGCGGCATCGCCCTGCTCCTACTGATCGTGATCGTCCTGCTGGCCGTGGGCTTCGGCATCGCCGAACTGGTCGCCCTGCCGTTCGGCGGCGCGAGCACCGGCGCGGCGCTCCTGATCGGGGTCTTGATCGTGATTGCCGCCCTCGGGATCCTCACCCTGTTCGGCAGACGCCGGCAGGCGAAGATGCGCGAGCAGCGCGCCGCCGGCGGCGGTTAGTTCAGCGCCGCGGCGAGCCGGCGGCGATGCTCCCGGGCGAGCGGATCGTCCGGGCCCAGCTCGGTGAAGATCCCGACCATCGCCCGCCGAAGCAGATCCCGTGCCTCGGGATCGTCTGACGCGGCGAGGGCGTCCTGCAGCAGCTCCAGCGCGCGTCCGTGGTCGCCCTCGTCCCAGGCTTCGAAGGCCGGCGCGAGGTCGTCCTCCCCGGCTAGCGTCAGCCGCGCCCGGGCGGCCAGGCCTTCGGCGAGGAAGTCTCCGGCGGCGGGCTCGAGCAGCTCGAGCGCCTCCCCCGGCTCGCCGCGCGCGATCAACTGCCTGCCGAGCTCTCTCCTCGCCTCGGCATGACGCGGGTCGAGGTCGAGAGCGGCGCGGAGCGACTCCTCGTCCCCCTTGGCCGCGAGCTCGTCAGCCTCCGAGGGGAGCAGCCCGTCGAAGAAGCGGTCCACCTCCGCGGGAGGGATCGCCCCGGTGAACTCCGCCGCGACCCTGCCGTCGCGGAAGGCCTTGACGGACGGGATCCCCTGGACGCGGAAGGCCGCCGCAATGCGCTGGTTGGCGTCGACGTCGACCTTCGCCAGCTCGATGCGGCCGGCCCGGGTGGCCGCCGCCTTCTCGAGCGCCGGCGACAGGGCCTTGCAGGGGCCGCACCAGTCGGCCCAGAAGTCGACGACCACGGGAAGCTCGTGCGAGCGCTGGACGACCTTCTCCTCGAAGTCGCCCTCGCCGACGTCGAACACGGCCTGGACCTCAGGAGGCATGGAGGCTCGCCTTCTTCAGCACCACCGGGCGAATTGGCGTGCCGGCCTCGCCGCTCTGCGGATCGCCGAGGGCGTCGATCCGCTCCGCGGTCGCCAGGCCCTTCACCACCCGCCCCAGCAGGGCGTACTCGGGCGGCAGGCCGGCGTCCGCGCCGGTGACGACGTAGAACTGGCTGCCCGCCGTGCCCGCCGGCTGGTCCGCGGTCTTGGCCATCGCCACGACGCCCTTCGTGTACTTCGTGTCCGCCGGCGGCTTGTCGCGTGTCGTGTAGCCGGGACCGCCGTTGCCGCTGCCGGTCGGGTCGCCGCCCTGGATGACGAAGCCGGGCACGATCCGGTGGAAGGTCGTGTTGTCGAAGAACTTGTTGCGGACCAGCGACGCGAACGAAGCGGCCGTCGTCGGCGACGTCTTCACGTCCAGCCGGAGGGTCATCTGCCCGCAGGTGGTGTCCAGCGTCACGTCGTAGGTCTTCTTCGGATCGAGCGCGCTGACCGGCCTGTGCGCGCCGCCGTCGTTCCGCGGCGGCGGCGCCTGTACGTCTTCACATCCGCCTGGAGCGGTGGTCGTGCGGCTCGAGGAGCCCCCGGACTTGTCCTTGCTGTCGTCCCCGCCGCAGCCCGTCAGGGCGAGCGCGAGCGCGAGCACCAGGAGCGCCAGCCTGCGAGTCACCGCGTCTAGGCTAGCGAGGTGCCTCTGTCCCCCCTGGCTGGGCGCTACGACCAGCTGATCCTCGACCTCGACGGCTGCATCTACGTCGGCGACGAGCCGGTCCCGGGCGCCGTCGACGCCGTCGAGACGCTCCGGGAGGCGGGCAAGCGGGTGGTCTTCGCCACCAACGATCCCCGCCACTCGACCGAGGACTACGTGACCAAGCTGTGGCGGATCGGCCTCCAGGCGTCGCTGGCCGACGTCGTGACCGTCGGCGGCGCCGTGCAGCACCTCCTGGCCGAGACCCGCCCCGGCCGGACCGCCTTCGTGATCGGCTCGGAGCCGCTCGCCCGCCACGTCGCCGACGCCGGCCTGCGAGTGCTCAACGGCACCGACCTCGCCTCGCGGGCCGCCGTGGTGGTGGTCGGCGGCAGCGAGGACCTCGTATACGCCGACCTCCGCGACGCCTGCCTGGCGATCCGCCGCGGCGCCGACTTCGTTGCGACCGGCCGCGACCCCACATATCCCCAACCCGACGGCCTTTGGCCGGGCACCGGGGCGATCGTGGCCGCCGTCGAGTACGCCACCGACAGCAAGGCGGCCATCGTCGGCAAGCCCGAGCCGCAGCTCTTCGAGACCGCCCTCGACCGGCTGGGCGAGGGAAGGACGCTCGTGGTGGGCGACCGCCTCGACTCGGACGTCGCCGCGGCGGACCGGGCCGGGCTCGACGCGGCGCTCGTCCTGACTGGCGGCACGAGCGCCCTGGAGGCCGCGTCCGAGGGCAAGAAGGCGGATGTGCCGAAGCCGGTGGCTGTGGCGGAGAGCCTCGCGGTGCTCGTGAACGGCTAGGCGGGGACGACGCCCACGAGCGCCAGCGCGTCGGGCGTAACGGTCAACCCCGCCTCGCGGGCGTCGGCCAGGGCCTCGGCGGGATCGATCCCCTTCGCCTCGTGCAGGTGCGCCGCACAGACCGCTGCCACGAAGTCCGTGTGCCTGTTGCCGTGGATCGCCACCGCGCCGCGGCGGCGGAGCTCGCGCCGGAGCAGCCGCAGGAGCTCCTCGAGCGCCTCCGCTCCCTCGGCCGCCGAAGCGACCGGAATGTGGCGCCACTCGAGCCCCGCCCGCTCGTAGGCGGCGAGGTTGTGCCTCGTGGCCATCGTCGAGACGACCGTGTGCACGCGCTGGTCGACCAGCCATTCGATCTCGGCCTCGCGGCGCTCGGGCCTGTGGCTGCGACCGCCGCCGCCCGGCCGCTCGAGGGCGCAGAGCTTGCCCGGACGGGCCCACCAGATTCGCTTGGGTTCCTGCATGGCACAGGGCTAAGCACGCTCGCGAGGCAATTCGCCCCCCACTTAGACTCTCCACCGATGTGCCGTGTATTCGGATGCGTCGCGGCCGAGCCTGTGTCGATCAGGCACGAGCTGCTCGACGCGGTCAATCCGATGATCCGCCAATCGGAGGAGCACGACTCCGGCTGGGGCATGGCGGTCTACGAGCGCTCGGACGGCTCGCAGCCGGAGCTGATCCGCTGCCCCGAGGCCGCGTACATGGACGGCGACTACGTCAAGGCGACCTCCACGCGCGGCCGCATCTTCAACGTCCACGTCCGCCGGGCCACGATGGGCGGCCTGACGCTCGAGAACACGCATCCGTTCCGCCTCGGCAACTACACCTTCGGCCACAACGGCACCGTGCTCCACTGGCCGCGCCTGGTCGAGGCCGGTGTGGCCGAGCCCGTTGGGCAGACCGACTCCGAGGCGTTCTTCAACCTCCTGATGCGCGACTACGACCCCGCAGACCCGGTCGGGTCGCTTCGGGGGCCGGTCACCGCCGTCGTCGAGCGCTCACCCTTCTCGGGAGTGAACTTCCTCCTCTCCGACGGCGAGCGGCTCTACGCCTACCGCTTCGGGATCTTCGAGCTCCACTGGCTCGCCCGTCCGGGCCAGCTGCTCGTGTCCTCGGAGAAGCTCACCGACGAGCCCTGGCACACGGTCCAGCAGGACGTGGTCCTCGTGCTCGACCCCGATGACCTCGAAGAGCCGCACGCGGAGCGGCTCCTGGGCGACGAGCTCGTGGCGCGGGCGGACGTCGACCCGCTCGAGCCGCCTCCCGGCCTGAGGGGACGCGCCCGGGGCGAGTTCGCGGCCCGCCGGGCGGCCGGGATCATGGCCGGCCGGGACGCCCCCGGCGGCCTGTGACAGGCCCGGAAAGCTACGTTTTCACCTACGGCTCGCTGGTCGCCGATGCCCCCTCGAGCTACGTCACGCGCCTCAACGGCTTCAGACGCTGCTGGGGAGTGGCCATGGACAACGGCGAGACTGTCTCGGGCTACAAGTACTACGTGGACGAGACTGGTAGCCGCCCCGACGTGTACGTCGCCTTCCTCGACATCCGGCCCGAGCAGGGCGCGAGCGTCAACGGCGCCTGCACTCTCGTGGAGGAGGACGGGCTGCGCGGCCTCGACGAGCGCGAGCGGAACTACAGGCGCGTGGAGGTGACGGACGCCGTGGCCGACGCGCGCGGCCGCGTCTGGGCCTACGTCGGGTCAGAGGCCGGTCGAGCGCGGCTCGAGCGCGGCAGGGATTCCGGGACGGCGGTGGTCAGCCGGGATTATCTCGACGGCGTCGAGGCCGGATTCCGGGCGCTCGGCCCGGAGGAATACGCCGCCTTCCGCGACTCGTCCGACCTGGACGGGCTGCCCGTTCGCGACCTCATCCGAGTCGACCTGCCCGCGTGACGCAGCCGGTCACCCTGCTCGTCAATCCGGTGTCGGCCGGCGGCCGGCCGCTCGAGCTCGTGCCGAAGGTGGTGGCCGAGCTCGACCGCCTGGGCGTCGAGCACCAGCGCGTGGAGACCCGCAGCCTCGAGCACGCGCAGGAGGCGGCGCGCGAGGCGGCGGCGGCCGGCGGCACCGTGGCGGCCCTCGGGGGTGACGGCATGGTCCGGCCGGTGGCGGCCGGAGTGAGCGACAGCGACGGCCGCCTCGCGATCATTCCCGCCGGCCGCGGCAACGACTTCGCCCGCGTGCTGGGCGTCCCGGACGACGCGGCTGCCGCTGCGCGGGTGGCGGTGCAGGGGACGGAGCGGCTGCTCGACATGGGCGAGGTCGACGGCGTGCCCTTCATCGGCATCGCGAGCCTCGGCTTCGACTCCGACGCGAACCGGATCGCCAACGAGGCCAAGCTGGTGCGCGGCAACCTCGTCTACATGTACGCCGCCTTCCGCGCGCTCATGGGCTGGAAGCACGCGGGCTTCACGGTGACCATCGACGGCGAGCGGCACGCCTTCCGGGGCTGGACGGTCGGCGTCGCGAATTCGAAGGCCTACGGCGGGGGGATGTACGCGGCCCCCGACGCCGAGCTGGACGACGGGAAGCTCGACGTGGTCACCTGCTCCGAGGGCTCGAAGCTCTTCTTCCTCAAGGTGATGGCGAGGATCTTCAAGGGCACGCACGTGGAACTGCCACAGATCTCGACCTACCGAGGCGAGGAGGTGACCGTGGAGTCCGACCGGCCCTTCGACATCTACGCCGACGGCGACCCGATCGGCCGCACCCCGGCCACGATCCGGGTGCGGCCGCACTGCCTCCGGGTCATGGTTCCGGCCTGATGTTCCGGGTCTGGCGCCTGCTCGCCCGGCTCGTCCGGGCCGCCAGCCGCGGCCTCGGGCGCAGCGGCGGCACCACCGCGCCGGGCAGGCTCCTCCTGCGGCTGTCGCCGCGATCGCTCGAGCGCATGGCGGGCGAGCTCGACGACGGCGGCGTGCTGGTCTCGGCCACCAACGGCAAGACCACGACCTCGGCGATGCTGGCCGCCGCGCTCGAGCGCGCGGGCAGACCGGTCGTGCACAACCGCGCGGGGTCGAACATGAGCTGGGGTGTGGCCACGGCGCTGCTCGACGCCCGCAGCGGCCGCGACCAGCTCGGGCTGTTCGAGGTCGACGAGGCCTGGCTGCCGTCGGTCGCCAAGGCGGTCCACCCCCGCCTCTACCTCCTCTCGAACCTCTTCCGGGACCAGCTCGACCGCTACGGCGAGCTCGAGCTGCTCGCCGATCGCTGGGCCGAGCTCGTGGCCCGGGAGGACGGGCGCGCGCGCTTCGTGCTGAACGCAGACGACCCGCTCGTCGCGGACCTGGGCCGCGAGCGCCGGGGCGTCGTCTACTTCGGCATCTCCGACGACACCCAGGCCGTCCCCGAGCTCCAGCACGCGGCCGACTCGAAGCATTGCCGCAATTGCGGCCACGCGTACGTCTACGAGGCCGTCTACCTGGGCCACATGGGCCGCTACCGCTGTCCCAACTGCGGCCGCGAGCGTCCGGCCCCGGAGGTCGTGGCCACGAGCGTGCACCTGGACGGGATGAGTGGCTCCAGGGTGGAGCTCCACACGCCGCGCGGCGACGTCCGGCTCGCCCTCCCCCTCCCCGGCCTCTACAACGTCTACAACGCCGTCGCGGCGGCTGCCACGGCCCTCGAGCTGGGCATCGAGCTGCCTGTGATCAAGCAGGCGCTCGAGGAGTTCGCCGGTGCCTTCGGGCGCGTGGAGACGATCCCGGTCGACGGCCACGACGTCTCGATCTTGCTCGTCAAGAACCCGGCCGGCGCCAACGAGGTGCTGCGCACGCTGACCCTCGAGGACGGCCGGCTGGACCTCTGGCTCGCGCTCAACGACCGGACCGCCGACGGTCGCGACGTCTCCTGGATCTGGGATGCAGACTTCGAGCTGCTGAGCGGGCGCGTCCGCCGCGCCACCTGCTCGGGCACCCGCGCGGAGGAGATGGCGCTGCGGCTGAAGTACGCCGGGATCGACGCGGAGATCGATGTCGACCGCGACCTCGGCCGCTCGCTCGACGCCGCAGTGGCCGGCCTCGACGGCGGGCCGCTGTACGCGCTCCCGACCTACACCGCGCTGCTCGACCTGCGCGACCTGCTGGCCCGGCGCGGCCTGGCCCCGAGGTGGTCGGAGTGAACGAGGCCGTCGCCTGGCACGACGTGGAGTGCTCCGCCTACAGCGTCGACCTCCCCCTCTGGCGCGAGCTCGCCGACGACCGAGGCGGCCCGGTCCTCGACATCGGCTGCGGCACGGGCCGTGTCACGCTTGACCTCGCCGGCCGCGGCCACGAGCTGACCGGGCTCGATTCCGAGGCCGAGCTGGTCGAGGAGCTGTCGAGGCGCGCCCAGGAGCGCGGCCTGCCCGTGGACGCCGTGGTCGCCGACGCGCGCAGCTTCGTCCTCCCCGCCCGCTTCCCGCTCGTCATCGCCCCGCAGCAGGTCGTGCAGCTGTTCGGCGGTTCGGCCGGGCGAACGGCCTTCCTGCGCAGTGCGCGAGAGGCGCTGGCGCCGGGCGGGGTGCTCGCCGTAGCGCTCTCCGACCCCGCCGAGGCCGTGCCGGAGGAGGAGGTGCTGCCGCCCCTTCCCGACGTGCTGGAGCGCGACGGCTGGGTTCTCTCGAGCCGGCCGCTCGCGATGCGGCCCGATCCCGGCGGGGTCGTGGTCGAGCGGCTGCGTCAGGCGGTGTCGCCGTCTGGGGAGCTCAGCGAGGAGCTCTCGAGCCTCCGTCTGGACGAGCTGACGCCCGAGCTCCTGGAGCAGGAAGCCGTGGAGACCGGTCTCCTACCTGCCGGTCGCCGGCGAGTGCCGGAGACCCGGGACTTCCTCGGCTCGACGGTGGTGCTGCTCTCGTGACTCCGACCCTGCGCGTGTGCGCGCTCTATCCCGAGTTGATGAACATCTACGCGGACCGCGGCAACATCGCCGTGCTGCGCGCCCGCTGCGAGTGGCGCGGGCTCGGCTTCGAGCTGGCGGGCTCGACCCTGCGCGAGCCGCTCGACCCGGACGCGCATGCCCTCTTCTACATGGGTGGCGGCCAGGACCGCGACCAGGTGGCGGTGGCCCACGACATGGTCGAGACCAAGCGCGATGCCCTTCACGCCGCAGCCGACCGAGACGCCGTCGTGCTCGCGGTCTGCGGTGGCTACCAGCTCCTCGGGACGGCCTACGAGCTGGGCGACGACGAGCTGCCGGGCGTGGGCCTCGTGGACCTGAGGACGGTCCGGGAGGAGGGCCCGCGGCTGATCGGCAACTGCGCCATCGAGACCGACCTCGGCGACGGCCTCCAGGTGATCGCCGGCTTCGAGAACCACGGGGGCCGCACCTACCTGGGCGAGGACGAGCGGCCCCTCGGGCGGGTGCTCGAGGGCCACGGCAACAACGGCCGCGACGGCTTCGAGGGCGTCCACAGGCAGAACGTGATCGGCACCTACCTGCACGGCCCGCTGCTGCCGAAGAACGTCTGGCTCGCCGATCGCCTGATCGAGCTGGCCCTGGGCGTGGTGCTCGAGCCGCTCGACGACGAGCTCGAGCTGGCCGCGCACGAATCTGCCCGGCGCGCCGCCGGGGTCTAGGAGCGGGCCGTACCGAGCGCCCGCAGGACCTCCTCGATGGAGGTCACGCCAACCCCGACCTTCTCGATCCCGTCCTGGCGCATGGCGCGCATGCCCTGCCGGAGGGCGACCTCTCGGATGGTGTTGCCGTCCGCCTTGTCGAGGATCAGCTTGCGGATCTCGTCCGTGACCGTCATGACCTCGTAGAGGCCGACGCGCCCCTTGTAGCCGGTGCCGCCGCAGCGCACGCACCCGCCGGGCTCGCAGGCGTCGATCTCCTCCGTCCCTTCGAAGCCGTTCTCGGCGAGCCGCTCGGGGCTGATCTTCGTCGGCTCCTTGCAGTCGCAGAGCCGACGCGCCAGCCGCTGGGCCATCACGCACTCGACGCCGGAGGCAACCAGGAAGGGCTCGATCCCCATTTCGATCAAGCGCGCGGCGGCCATCGGAGCGTCGTTGGTGTGCAGCGTCGAGAGGACGAGGTGGCCCGTGAGGGCCGACTCGACGGCGATCTGCGCGGTCTCCTTGTCGCGGATCTCGCCGACCATGATGATGTCCGGGTCCGAGCGGACCATCGAACGCAGCCCGGCGGCGAAGGTGAGGCCGGTCCGGTTGTTCACCTGGACCTGCTTGACGCCCTCGAGCTCGTACTCGACCGGGTCCTCGATCGTGATGATCGTCTTGTCCGGCGTGTTGATCTCGTGGAGCGCGGCGTAGAGCGACGTCGTCTTGCCGGAGCCGGTGGGTCCCGTGACCAGCACGCCCCCGTGGCTCTGCTTGATCGCGTGGTGGAAGCGCTCGCGGTCGTCGACGTGCATCCCGAGGCGGTCGAGCTGCATGACCACGCGGCCCTTGTCCAGGATTCGCATGACCACGGCCTCGCCGCGGACCACCGGCAGAGTCGCGACCCGGATGTCCACCTTGCGGTTGTCGACCGTGAAGCCGACGCGGCCGTCCTGCGGGATGCGCCGCTCCGAGATGTCGAGCTCGGCCATGATCTTGATCCGTGACAGGAGGCCGGGTACCAGCGCGCGTGGCACCGTCGTCGAGTCGTTGACGACGCCGTCGACACGGAAGCGCACGCGCATGTCGCCGTCGCGCGGGTCGAAGTGGATGTCGGAGGCGCCGCGGTTGACGGCGTCGGCGATGACCGAGTGGACGAGCTTGACGACGGGCGCTTCGTCGGCCGACTCGCGCAGCTCGATCACCTGCGCCTCGTCCTCGGCCTCCTCCTCGACCTCGCTGATCGACTGGTCGAGGCGCGACAGCTGGCCGACGAGCGCCTCGATGTCCTCCGGAGACGCGACCGCCATGCGGACCTCGTAGCCGGTGCTCATCGCGATGTCGTCGACGGCCAGCACGTTGGCCGGGTCCGCCGTGGCCACGAGGAGGCGGTCCTGGTCGAGGAAGGCGATCGGCACGGAGCGGAAGCGCTTGGCGGCCGCCATGTCGATCAGGTTGGCGGCCCCCATGTCGACGGTGTAGGTGTCCAGGTCGACGAAATCGAAGCCGCTGCGGTCAGCGAGGGCGTGCGCGAGCTGGCGCGAATCGATGGCCCTCGTCTCGAGGAGAATCTGGCCCGTGGGCCGCTTCTGCTCGTGCGACGCCTCGACCGCCTTGTCCACCGTTTCGCGGTCCGCGTAGCCCAGAGCCACGATCACGTCGCCGATGCGAGGCTTGGCGCCGCTGTGCGGCGTCGGGGGGGTCAGCCCGGGTACGGCCTGCTCTGCCGCAGGGGCGACGGTCTCACTGCCCGTGCTCATTGCTGTCTGTTATCGGCAGAACCGGGCTAGGGTTTGAGCCTGTGCAGGGGTCACAAGTTGCCTTCGTGACAGGGGGCTCCGGGTTCATCGGAGGCGCCCTGGTCCGCCGCCTCGTGAACGAGGGCCGGCGAGTGCGCGCCCTTGCCCGCTCCGAGCGCTCCGCGGAGCGCCTGCGCGAGCTCGGAGTAGAGCCCGTGAGAGGCGATCTCGACGACCCCGAATCCATTCGCGCCGGGGCCGATGCGTGCGACGTGGCCTTCCACGCCGCGGCGGCCGTGCTCGAGTGGGGACCGCGCGAGGAGTTCGTCCGCGGCAACGTGACCGGCACCGAGAACGCCCTGCGCGGCTGCCGCGAGGCGGGCGTGGGCAGGTTCGTGCACGTCGGGACCGAGGCGGCGCTGATGGTGGGCCAGCCGCTCGTCCGCGTGGACGAGACGACTCCGCTTCGTCCCGACTCGCGGGCCCACTACCCGGCCACGAAGGCGATGGCCGAGCAGGCAGTCCGGAGCGCCAACCGCGACGGCTTCGAGACAGTCGTCGTCCGGCCACGGCTCGTATGGGGGCCGGACGACGGCACCGTGCTCCCCGGGCTCCTCACCGCGGTCGAGAAAGGTCGCTTCTCCTGGATCGGCGGGGGCCGCCACCTCACGGACACGACTCACGTGGACAACGTGGTCGAGGGCCTCCTGCTCGGCGCGGCCAGGGGCCGGGCGGGCGAGGCCTACTTCGTCACCGACGGCGAGCCGGTGGAGTTCCGCGAGTTCGTCACCGAGCTGCTCGCTACCCAGGGCGTCACGCCGGGCGACCGCAACACCCCGCCGGTCGTGGCGCGAGCCGGCGCCGCGACGCTCGAGCCGATCTGGCGGCTCCTGGGCCGCAAGGAGCCGCCGCCGGTGACCCGGCTGGCGGTGTGGCTGTCGTCGCTCGAGTGCACGATCGACATCTCGAAGGCCCGCGAGGAACTCGGCTATGCGCCGGTCAAGACCCGCGAGCAGGGACTCGAGGAGCTAGCGAGGAGCGGAGCCGGGGCGTCGGCCCGGCGAGCACCGCAGCACTAGATCCCGCTGGAGCCGAAGCCGCCTGAGCCGCGCACGGTCTC
This sequence comes from Thermoleophilaceae bacterium, assembly GCA_036406475.1. Classification (GTDB taxonomy): domain Bacteria; phylum Actinomycetota; class Thermoleophilia; order Solirubrobacterales; family Thermoleophilaceae; genus DASXBA01. The sequence continues at coordinate 12,584 of DASXBA010000134.1, forward strand.
GTCGAGCTCGTCCACCATCTCGAGCTCCGGGGCGTCGAAACGCACCAGCGTGAGCTGGGCGATCCGATCGCCCGGCGCCACCTCGAAGGCCTCGTCGCGGTCGGTGTTGAGGAGCAGCACCCTCACCTCGCCGCGGTAGCCAGGGTCGATCAGCCCCGGGGCGTTCACGAGCGCGATGCCGTGGCGGGCGGCGAGCCCGGAGCGCGGCAGCACCAGGCCCGCCCAGCCGTCCGGGATGGCCAGCGCTATACCGGTCCCCACGCTGGCGCGCTCTCCCGGCACGAGCCGCGCGTGCTCGGCGGCGTGCAGGTCGAGCCCGGCGTCGTCGGAGTGCGCGCGCGACGGCGGCACGGCCTCCGGCCGAAGGAGCGAGTAGCGGAGCCTCACTCGCCCGGGCGATGCCCGTTGGCGGCGAAGCGCTCGAAGCGGGCAACCGCAGCCGTCGGCACCCGGGCGCGGACGCGCACCCCTTCCGGGGTGTCCCGGCGCTCGAGCTCGCCGGCGAGCTCGTGGAGCTCGGAGAGGCTGCCACCCTCGTCGTAGGGCACTAGGAGGTCGATGGCTTCGAGCGTCGGCAGGAAGCGGGCCTCGACGGCGTCGCGCAGCTCCTCGAGCCCCGCCCCCGTCTCCGCGGACACCTGGACCGCGCGCGGATAGCGAAAGCCGAGCTCCCTGCGCCGGTCCTCGTCGAGCAGGTCGACCTTGTTGAGGACGAGCAGCCGGGGCCGCTCGGCTGCCCCTACCTCGCCGAGCACGTCGTCCACCGCGGCGAGCATCTCGGCCAGCAGCTCCTCGGGCACCGACGCGTCCGCTACGTGCACGAGCAGGTCGGCGCCCATCGCCTCCTCGAGCGTGGCCGAGAAGGCGTCCACGAGCTGGTGCGGCAGCTTGCGGATGAATCCGACCGTGTCCGTCAGCAGGTAGGTGCGGCCGCCCGCAACGAACGTCCGCGTGGTCGGGTCGAGGGTGTGGAAGAGCCGCTCGCGCACCTCGACGTCGGCTCCGGTCAGGGCGTTCAGGAGCGTCGACTTGCCGGCGTTCGTGTAGCCGGCCAGCGCCACCGTCGGCAGCGCGGCCCGCTCGCGCTCGCGGCGCATGGTCCGGCGGGTGCCCTTGGTGTGCGCGAGCCGCCGCTTGAGGGCCGAGATGCGGTCGCGGGCCAGCCGGCGGTCCGTCTCGATCTGGGTCTCGCCGGGGCCTCTCGTGCCGATGCCTCCGTCGATGCGGCCCGCGCCCAGCCGCTCGAGGTGGGTCCAGAGGCCGCGCATGCGGGCGAGGTTGTACTCCAGCTGCGCCAGCTCGACCTGAAGCTTCCCCTCGGCCGTGTGGGCGTGGTCGGCGAAGATGTCGAGGATGATCGCCGTGCGGTCGATCACGGGCACCCCGAGCGCCTCCTCGAGGTTCCGCTCCTGGCGCGGCAGCAGCTCGTCGTCGCAGGCCACCAGGTTGGCGTCCGCCTCGGCGACCGCACGCTTCAGCTCGGCGAGCTTGCCCTTGCCGAAGTAGCGGTTGGGGTCGGCCTCGGGCCGCCGCTGTGTCATCTCTCCGGCAACCGCCACGCCCGCCGTTCGCAACAGCTCGCTCAGCTCCGACAAGTCGGGCTGCTCGGGTCCCGCCGCGATGCAGAGCGCTCGCTGCCGGGCCCGGGGGTTGTGTATCCCGTTGCCGTAGCTCTGCATTCAAATGAAGTGTAGGTGCGGTGCTCGCCCGATCAACGATCGGGCTCCGCTCCTGCCCGGTAGGCTCCCCGCGTGCGCGTGTTCGTGACCGGCGCCACCGGCTTCATCGGGGGCCACGTGGCGCGAAAGCTGCGCGACCGGGGCGAGGACGTGGTGGCCCTGGTTCGCTCTCCGGACAAGGCCGGCGACCTGCGTGAGCTCGGCTGCGAGCTGGTCGAGGGCGACCTCTCCGACGAGGCCGCGATCAAGAAGGGCGTGGAGGGCTGCGACGCCGTCGTCCACGGCGGTGCGGTCTACAAGGTCGGCATCCCGAAGAAGGAGCGCGAGGCGATGTGGGACGCCAACGTGCGCGGCACCGAGCGAGTGCTGGACGCCGCCCACGAGGCAGGCGCGCAGCGCGTCGTCTACGTCTCGACCTGCAACGTCTTCGGCAACACGAAGGGCGAGCTCGTCGACGAGAGCTACCGCCGCGACGAGTCCGAGGGCTTCCTCTCCTATTACGACGAGACGAAGTACCGCGCCCACGAGGTCGCGGAGGACCGGCTCGGGAAGGGCTATCCGATCGTGATCGTGCAGCCCGGTGGCGTCTACGGGCCGAACGACCACTCGGAGATCGGCAACATGATCGACCAGGCCCGCACCGGGAAGCTGAAGATGAAGATGTTCCCCGAGACGGGGTTCATGCTCATCCATGTCGAGGACGTGGCCGAGGGGATCCTCCTGGCGCTCGACAAGGGCGAGGTCGGCGAGGCGTACGTGCTCGCGGGCGAGCAGATGCGCATGGGCGACCTGGTGGACCGGGTGTGCGAGATGTCGGGCCGCAAGCCGCCGCGCGGCACGATGCCTGCCGTCCTGATGAAGGCGTCTGCACCGCTCGGGCCCGTCGTCGGGCCGCTGATGGGCTTCCCGCCCAACCTGGGCGAGCTGATCAAGGTGTCCGACGGGGTGACCTACTGGGCCACCGACGCCAAGGCCCGCCGCGAGCTCGGCTTCAAGCCGCGCGACCTCGAGACGGGCCTGAAGGACACGCTCCCCTGAAAAAAAGGGGACGGGGCCCTTTTTTTCAGGCGCGGGGCAGCTGAAGGCGCTCGACGGGCGCGTGAAAGAAAGGGGACGGGGCCCTTTTTTTCAGCGGGGCAGCTGCAGGCGCTCGACGGGCGCGAGCACGCCGGCGGTCTCGAAGCGCTGGGGGATCGAGGTCCCCGGCAGCACCACGACCGCCTCTCCGGGGTCGCCCAGCCAGCTCGCGTGGCCGACCGCGTAGCGGTGGGCGCACAGGGCCGCCCCCGCGGCGTCGACCTCCTCGATCCGGCGCTGCCAGAGGCCGCCGCCGTCGTCGATGACCTGGTCCTGCTCGAGCTCCTCGATCCGCAGCCGGAGTCCGCTCGGATGGCGCTTGGCCGGCAGCCGCCGGCCCTGGAGGGCGAAGAAGACGGCGTCGGGATTGGTCTCGAACACGGGCGCCTCACGGAAGGCCCCCTCGGGCACGGGACCCTCGGCGGCGTCGCCGGCGGGCTGGAATAGCCCGAGAGCCCGCAGCTCGCCGACCACGTTCAGGGCCTCGAGATCGGATCGCGCCGGCGGGACGCCACGGGCCCGCAGCCGGTCGTCGCAGCCCCTCGAGCCCTGCGTGGTCGGCGCTCCGATCGCCACGACCACCTCATCCAGCGCGGTCAGCTCCGCCGCCACCTGGGCCGCCGGCCCCGGCTCGTAGAAGACGGCCTGGAGCCTGACCGGAGGCTCCGGCTGCAACACCTCCTCGAGCATCGCGAGCTGGAGCAGCCCGCGGACGGGCACGACGCCGCAGTAGCGCATTCAGCCTCGCAAGCTCGAGCGCAGCCGCTCGACGGCCTCGCTCAGTCGCTCGTCCGGCACGGTGAGCGAGATCCGGAAGAAGCCCTCGCCGTTCGGCCCGTAGGAGCTGCCCGGCGAGACGACCACGCCCGACTCCTCGAGCACCAGCTCGCAGTAGGACGCCGAAGTGTGACCCTCGGGCACCGGCGCCCACACGTAGATGGTGCCCTTCGGGGGCGTTACGTCGACGCCTACCTCCGCCAGCGCGCCGCAGACCAGGTCGCGGCGGCGCGCGTAGGTCTCGCTCATCCGCCGCGGGACCTCGTCGCCCTTGTCGAGGGCTGCCACGGCGGCGAGCTGGACGGCGTCGAACATGCCGCTGTCGATGTTGGTCTTGAGCGCCCGGTAGGCGTCGACCGCGGCGGCGTTCCCCACGATCGCGGCGGTGCGCCAGCCGGTCATGTTGTAGCCCTTGGAGAGCGAGAAGACCTCGACTCCCACGTCCTTCGCCCCCGGCGTGGCCAGGAAGCTCGGCGCCACATACCCATCGAAGGTCGTCTCCGTGTAGGAGGCGTCGTGGACCACGAGCACGTCGTTCTCGCCGCCGAAACCGACGGCCTCCTCGAACAGCCCGTCGGGCACGATCGCGCCGGTGGGGTTGTTCGGGTAGTTGAGGTACATGAGCCGCGCGCGCTCGCGATCGGCGGAGCCGATGGCGCCCAGGTCGGGCGCGAAGCCGCGCTCCGGCAGGAGCGGCATGAGCACCGGGTCGGCGCCCGCCAGTAGCGGCCCGCCCGTGTAGACCGGGTAGCCGGGGTCGGCGGCGAGGGCCGCGTCGCCGGGGTCGAGGCAGGCGAGGTTGAGGTTGAAGACGCACTCCTTGGCGCCGAGCGCCGGGACGATCTCGGTCTCCGGGTCGAGCTGCACGCCGAAGCGGCGCTCGTAGAAGCGCGCCACGGCCTCGCGGAACTCGGCCCGCCCGCGGTTCGAGGGGTACTGGTGGGTGCCCGGGTCCCTGGCCGCATCGGCGAGGGCGTCGATCACGAGCTCGGGCGTCGGCGTGTCCGGGTCGCCGATCCCGAGGCTGATCACGTCGACTCCGGCGGCCTTCTTCTCGGCGATCTTCCGCTCGAGCTCCGCGAACAGGTTCTGCTGGAGATGGGTATTGCGTTGTGTAGGGTTATAGTGTGGTAATAG
>DASXBA010000135.1:0-11275 GCA_036406475.1 Thermoleophilaceae bacterium
CCGATCCCGCCCATCGAGTAGCCGCTCGGAGCCGCCCAGCTCGAGTCGATCGGGTAGTGACGGACCGCGTCGGCCCAGGCCTCGAAGACGTCCGCCTCGGCGTAGCCGGAGTAGAAGCCGTCGGGTCCACGGCCATACGGCGAGACCACCACCGAGCCGCTCCCGCGCTCGCCGAACTCCGTCGCGTTGCGGCTGTTCAGGAACTCGTTGTGGTTGGCGGACAGCCCGTGCATCAGAAGCGTGATGCCAAAGCCCTGCTTGGGCGCCGGCTTGTGCGGCACGTAGACGGCGTACGGCTGGAGCGGCCCCCGGGTAGTGCCCTTGCAGCCGCCCGCCGGTGGGGTCGGGAAGCACTTCGTGGAGTAGTCGACCCCGTCGCCCAGCGATGTGTGGCTCGCCAGTATCCGGTCGATCGGCCCGGTCTTCGGGACCTGCGACTCGTCCGTGGCGCCGGACCTGAGCTTGCCGAAGTCGATGTTCTCGGCGAAGTGGCTGACGTCACCCGACGCGAGCGCCTCCGCCTGGGCTCGCTCGCGCCACCAGGTGCCGTCGAGCGCCGCACCCGCGCCGCCCTCCGCGATCGTGTTGGCGACCCCGGGGGAGGAGATCTTGGGCAGCGGCTCGTCGAAGCGGAAGGCGAGGTTGAAGAGGGCGCCGGCACCGGGCTTGCCGCCACCGGGCCGCGTCGCGGAGGCCGGGCCGACCTGCGGCGCGGCGTAGCTGCCGGAGGCCGGGTCCCAGACGCCCACGCCGGCGGCCATCCGCACGACCCCGTTTGCGGGGTTCCAGGCGGCGTGGGGCACGCGGACGTCGAACTGATGGCGGCGAAGGTCGACGCTGGCGGTCGAAGCCGGCGACTTGACCGTGTTGGTGGCGGCGTCTCGGAGCTCGGCAGTTCCACCGTGGACCGTGAGGAACAGCGCCGCGGGCGAGCGGACCGCCGCGCCGTGCGGCCAGGTCTGCGGCACCGCCGAGGAGCCGAGCGCGATCGTGAAGCCGGTGCGCGCCGGGTCCTTGAGCGTGTTTACGGTCACGCGGAAGGCCGTGGCGTCGGCGAGCGGCTTGACGCGCAGCTCGACCAGGTCGGCGGCGTTGTTGGCGAAGACCGGATTCGTCGGGTAGGTCACGGTCCCCTTCTTCGGCGAGAACAGGTAGACCGCGGGGTTGAACGGATCGGTGGGATCGGGAGTGCCGGCCGCGCCGTGATCGTCGTAGAGGTAGTCCTGGTAGAGGAACTCGCCGGACCGGTAGGCGGCGGCACCCGACACCAGCAGCGGCTTGGCCGACCAGGGGGAGGCGTTCTCCAGCTGGGGCGCGACGGCCGCGGGCCGGTAGAGCACGTCGGGTCCGGGACGGTGTCCGGAGGGGACCGTGGGCAGCGCGGCACGCGCGGGCATGGCGCTCGCCAGAAGCGCCCCTGCCGCCAGTGCAATCCCTGCCGCGCGTCGCATCGCCGCCATCCCCCTTGGTGGAAGGATTGCACCTGGGGGGCCGACAGCGCGTATGCTGGGTTCGCACGGGACGAGGCCGGACGGAATCGGCCGGGCTGCGGACCGGGCTCGCAACCCGTTGCGCATGCGCTTCGCAGCCCACATCCTCGACGTCAAGGAAGACCGGATGAGCGCCGCTCAGGCTCTGGAGCTGACCGGCGAGCTCGACGCCGCCTCCGCTCCGGCGCTGCGAGAACGGCTGGCCGAGGTCGCGACGCGCGGCAAGGGACCACTCGTGATCGATCTGAGCGCGCTCGAGTTCATCGACTCGACCGGCCTCAGCGTGCTCCTCAACGCCAAGCGGCGGCTCACCCGGCGCGGCCGCGGCCTGGCGCTCGTCTGTCCGCCCGGCCACGTTCGCCGGATCCTCGAAGTCACCCAGCTACTCGACACCCTGGACTGCCATTCCTCGCGGGAGGACGCGCTCGGCGCTCTAGCGGACGCTTGAGGCCGGTCAGGCGGACGCTCCCGGTCCTGGCGGCCGTCCTGGCCGCGGCGGGCTGCGGGGGTGGAGACTCGAAGACGCCGGCGGAGCACGCCGACCGGCCGGCCAAGCCGCCTCACGGCTGGAAGACGATCCGCAACCGCCCGGCCGGCTTCACGCTGTCGGTGCCGCGTAACTGGACCGTCAGGCTCAAGCACGCCGCGACGCTCATCCGCTCGAAGGACAAGCTGCTGGTGATCACGGTGGCCGCGGACCGCGGCGCCCAGGGACGCAACCTCGGCGCCACGGCCTACGCGCGGCAGACGCTCGACGCGCTGCCGGAGTTCGAGGGCTCGGTGCTGCCGGCGGCGACCCGGGTGCACCGCTCGCCCTATCCCAACGCCCGCGTCGACGGAGCGGGCACCCTCAAGACGAGCAAGCGTCCCGAGCGCATCGCGGTGGTCGCCTACCGGCGGCCGAAGAAGGTCACGTACGCGCTGGTGGCCTTCTTCAACCCCAAGCTGCCCGGCTCCTACTACGAGCCGACGCTCAGGCGTGTCCTGCGATCGCTTCGCGGTCAGCCGCCATCGTGACGGCGAAGAGCGCGGCGAAGACCGCGGTGGCGACGACGTTCAGCACAAGCTTGTAGTCGAGCTGCACCGAGCCGAAGATGTCGCTGCTGCTCGGCCGCGTGTCGGGGATCAGCCCGGCCGCCGAGAAGAGCACGTCGACCGCCAGCGCCGCCAAGACCATCGCGACGAACATCAGCGCGGTGATCCGGAGGGCGAATGCGAGGCCGTAGTACTTGCGGTAGGCGATGACGATCGGGAGGACGATCAGGTCGGCGAAGATGAACGCCATCACGCCGGCGAAGGACATCCCGCCGGCCCAGAGCACCGCGGCCAGGGGGACGTTGCCCACCGAGCAGACGAAGCTCAGAACGGCGATCAGCGGGCCCACGATTGCGCTCCAGAGCGTCTGCCACGCGTCCGGGGCGCCGGTGAGGAAGAGGCCGTTCCAGAAGTCGTCGCCGAGCAGGCCGATGAAGCCCGCGAGCAGGAAGCCGATCAGGATCTCCTTCCACAGCATCCCCCAGTCGTGGCGGAAGTTGTGGCCGACGTCGGACCAGGCCGCGGGCGAGCTGAGGCGCTCGCGGAGCGGCCTCTCCACGCCCGCCGAGTGGTGGTGGTGGCCCGCCTGCGCGTGCTGCGCGTGCTCCCGGGCGCGCTCCTCGAGCCGCGGCGAGACGAACCGCCGGAGCAGCACGGCCATCAGCGCGATCATGATCACCCCACCGACGAACTCGGCCAGGGTGAACTGCCAGCCGATCAGGACCCAGAGGACGAGGCCCAGCTCCCACACCAGGTTGGTCGAGGCGAACTGAAAGGCGAGCGCCGAGCTCGCCGACGCGCCCTTCTGGAAGAGCGACTTGGCGATCGCGATCGCCGCGTAGGAGCAGGACGAGGACGCCGCGCCGAGGCCCGTGGCCCGCGCGAGCGAGCCCACGCCGCTTCCCGAGAGCGCCGACTCGATGCGCCGTCGCGGGACCCAGGCCTGCACGATCGCCGAGATCGCGAAGCCGAAGACGAGCGCCCACCACACCTCCCACGCCATCAGGAAGGCGTTCCAGAGGCCGTCGCCGATCGTCGAGAAAACGTCCGACATAGGTCTCAGGTATACCATGGGGGGGTATATGGAGACGCGCGGCTACAGCGCCACCAAGGACCAGCTCCTGAATCGACTTCGCAGGATCGAGGGTCAGGTGCGGGGCGTGGAGCGGATGGTCGAGGACGACCGCTACTGCATCGAGGTGCTCACCCAGATCGGCGCCGTGCAGGCGGCGCTCGACAAGGTGGCCCTCGGTCTCCTCGACGACCACGCCCACCACTGCGTGACGACCCCCGAGCGGACGGACGAGCTCATGGGCGCCGTCGGGCGCCTACTCAGGCGCGGCTAGGCGCGGTCCGGCCGGTCCGGGTAGACGTCGTCGATCGTGGTGAGGGCGGCGTAGTGCTCCGCCTGCTCCCTGATCGCGTCGCCCCCGCCGGCGAGGCGGTCGAGCACGACCGCGACCCCGGCCACCTCGAAGCCCTCCTCGCGCACCCGCTCGATGGCGGCCAGGGTCGAGCCGCCGGTCGTGACCACGTCCTCGACCACGAGACAGCGCTCGCCGGGCTCGAGCTCCGGGCCCTCGATCCAGCGCTGGAGCCCGTGCTGCTTGCGGTCCTTCCGGACGAAGAAGGCCTTGACGTCGGCTCCCGCGGCGAGGGCCGCGCACGCCACCGGGTCGGCGCCCATCGTCATTCCGCCCACCGCCGTGGCGCCCACCGCCTCGGCCTCGGCGGCCACGAGCTCGCCCAGGGCGCGGAAGCCGTCGGGCCGCAGGATGGCCCGCTTGGCGTCCACGTAGTACTGCGCCTTGCGGCCGCTCGTGAGCGTCACCTCGCCGATGACGAGCGCGTGCTCGCGCAGCGAGGCCACCAGCCGTTCGCGGGCGCCGGCGCTCAACCCTGTGATTCGCGTGCCCGCAGCCCGCGCTGGTAGCCGAGCAGGAGCCAGAGGGGATAAGTCAGGAAGAGCAGGACGGCGAGGGCGTGGGTCCGTCCGCCGGCCTTGCGCTGGTCGAAGCGGAACACGCCGGAGTTGAGCATCCAGTCACGGCCGTCGCTGGCTCGAAGGAGCCTGGTCATCGGGAGGGTCCAGTCCCGGTTCAGGTACATGGCCACGCTCACGAGCCAGAAGTAGCCGACGGTGACGGCGCCGAACAGCGTGGCCCGTTCCGGCCGCTCGGGCTCGGGCGCCAGCCGGGCGTACGCCTGGCCGTTCGCGTAGAGAAGGGCCGGATCTATCAGGAATGACACGGCGGCTGCCGATAGTACGGGAGATGGCCAAGCTCATTCACTGGCTGGCGATCGCCGCCTGCGTGGTGGTGGTGCTCGGATTCGCGGGTTTCGCGGCCGACGAGATGCGCTACGCCTCCAACACCCAGCAGGCAAAGCTCGCCGACGACTTCAACGACCCCACCCGCGGCCCCGCCACCGAGCGCCGACGCGAGAAGGAGCACAGCCAGGCCCGCGAGCTGGTGGACGACGCCAACGACATCCTGCTGGCTCCGTTCTCCGGGATCGTCGAGGGCTCGGGCAGCGTCTGGGTCAAGCGAGGCGTACCGACCCTGCTCGCGCTCCTGACCTACGGCCTCCTCCTACTGCTGATCGCGAACTCGCTGCCGAAGCCGAAGGCCCAGAGCGGCGGCGACTGGCGCACAGCCGGCTCGAGCTAGTGCGCGCGCACTTCACGCCGCTCCGCCTGGGCGTCGTCGGGCTCCTGCTGCTGGCGGTCATCGGGTCCTCGACGGATCCGCGCTACCCCACGCTCCTCATCGGCGCCGCGCTGGTTCTCCTGCTCGTGGGTCGCGTGCAGGGCTGGCGCTTCTGAGCGCCGGGCCTACCGGTAGACGAAGATCGTCATCCCGAGCGGTATCCAGCCATAGATGTAGGCCGAGTTCGGGATGGGGACCCGGATGCAGCCGTGGCTGGCGGCGTAGGGCGGGACCGACGCGTAGCCGTGGATCGCGTAGCCGCGGATGAAGTAGCTCGAGTTGACCATGCCCTCGGAGTTGGTTCCGGGGGTCTTGGAGTAGAAGTGGTAGGTGCCGAAGACGGTTGGCGTCGACGGCTTGCCCGACGAGGCATGGAAGACGCGGAAGGCCCTGCCCTTGTCGGCCAGGATCAGGATCTGGCGCGACCAGTCGAACTCCACGTGGCGGCCGGCGCGCGGGAAGCGCAGCGTGACGCGGCCGCGACCGCGGAACACCTTGCCGTAGACGTCCGTGCCGGCGTGGCCGGTGCGCGCCATGCCGTTGGCCTTGTGGAAGGCGAGGACGGCGCGTGAGGTGGCGTCGTTGTAGACGCCGTTGACGTTCACCGCGTAGCCGAGCGAGCGCAGCCCGCGCTGCAGCAGGAGCACACGCAGCCCGCTGCGGCCCTGGCCCGCGCTCCAGAGCACGACCTTGGCGCGCTTCGAGCGGGCGCGGAAGGTGGCCTGGCTCGGCGTGGCCTTGTGCCGGGCCACGATCCGGAGCGTGCCGCGGCGCCCCGCCACGAAGCGGACGACGAAGCGCCCGCGCCCCTTGCCGATGCCGCGGATGCGCGCGCGCTTGCGCGTCTGCACCTTGCCCTTGCGCAGCACGATCACTGAGGCGACCTGGCCGCGCACGAACGGCTTGACCGTTCCGACCACCTTGACGCGCTGCCCGCGCGTGACGTAGCGGTAGCGCTTGGTGGCCTGCCCGCCGTAGATCTTGATCGACATCTTGCCGCCCTTGGGCTTGGGCTTCGGCTTGGGCTTGGGAGTCGGCGGAGGCGCCGGGGTGGTAGGCGTCGGCAGCTGCGCCGAGGCCGGCGCGGCGGCGATTGCCGCAGCGAGGAGCGGCAGCAGTAGGAGGCGGCGACGACCCATTGCGGCGGAAACTATGCCACGAGCCTCCGTCTGAGCGCGCGGGCGGGGATCACGAACAGCGCCGCGGCCACCACGAGAAGCCATGCCGCGTTGCCGAGAACCGACAACGCGTCGGGCCCCAGAACCAGCCCGCGCGTTATCTGAACCAGGTGGTAGAGCGGCGTGAACCAGGCCACAACCTTTACCCACTCCGGCAGACGGTCAAGTGGATAGAAGATGCCGCTGAACAGGAACAGCGGGGTGATGAAGAGGGTGTAGTAGAAGCTGTACCAGTCCATCGTCTTGATGAGCGAGGTGAAGGTGAGCCCGAGCATCGCGAAGCAGGCGCCGCCCAGCGCGAGGAAGAGCGGCGTCAGGATCGCCCAGGGCGAATCGACGAGTCCGAAGAGCGCGACGATGACGGTGAAGGTCGTGCCGTAGATCACGGCGCGGGTGGCCGCCCAGGCGACCTCCGCGAGGACCAGGTCCTGCACCTCCACCGGGGTGCTCAGGACGGAGTCGTAGAGGCGGGTCTCCTCCATCTTGAAGAAGATGTTCCAGGTGGTCTCGAAGGTCGCCGCCCACATCACGGCGGAGCTCATGAGGCCGGCGCCGACGAACTGCTTGTAGGGGATTCCGTTGACCGTGGCGAGGTAGGTGCCGAGGCCGAACCCCAGCGCCAGCAGGTAGAAGAGCGGGTCGAAGAACTGGGGCAGGAGCGCGCCCTTCCAGACCTTCGAGAAGACGCGCAGGTTGCGCCGCCAGACGCGGGTCGCCGCGGGGACGCTGGGGACGATCTCGGCGGCGGTCATTCGCGCAGCTCGTGCCCCGCCACCTGGAGGAAGACGCCCTCGAGGTTGCGCTCGTTGTAGCGCTCGAGCAGGTCGCCGGGCGCGCCCTCGCTCACGATCCGGCCGCCGTCCATGATCACGAGCCGGTCACAGATGCGCTCGGCCTCCTCCATGTAATGCGTGGTGATGAGCAGCGTCACGCCCTCGGCGCGGAGCTGCTCGAGCAGATTCCAGACGGCGATCCGCGCCTGCGGGTCGAGCCCGGTCGTGGGCTCGTCGAGCACCACCAGCTGCGGATTGTTGACGAGCGCGCGAGCGATGAGGAGGCGCCGCTTCATTCCGCCCGACAGCTCCCCCGGCTTCGACTCGGCACGCTCCCTGAGCAGCGCGAAGTCGAGCAGCTCGTCGATGCGTCCGTCGGCGTGGACGCCGTAGTAGAGCGCCTGGACCGTGAGGTTCTCGCGGACTGTGAGCTCGCGGTCGAGGTTCTGCTCCTGCGGCACGACGCCGATCCGCGCCTTGACCTCGCGCCGCTCCGTGCGGGCGTCGAGCCCCAGCACCGACAGCTCGCCCTCGTCGACCTGCGCGAGCCCGTAGATCATCTTCATCGTGGTCGTCTTGCCCGCCCCGTTGGGGCCGAGGAAGCCGAAGCAGATGCCGGCCCGCACCTCGAAGTCGATGCCGTCCACGGCCACGATCCCGCCGTAGCGCTTGACGAGCCCCCGGGCCGTGACGGCCGCGCTCATCTGAGCGCGGGCTGGGTCCTGAGCGGCCGGATCAGCCGCGGCGCGAGGATGCAGGCAAGCAGCATGAGCGGTCCCACGACCGCCGACACGGCCCAGCCGTCCGCCTGCGCTCCGTACGCAATCGTGTTGTTGAGCGCGTGCAGTGCGATCGTCGGGAAGATCGAGCCCGTCTGCTCGTAGACCAGGCAGAAGACGAAGCCGAGCACCGCGAGCGGGGGGATGACCGCCAGCGGGCTCGACGCCGACGGGTCGTAGTGGATGAGGCCGAAGAGAGCCCCGTCCATGAGCGCGGCCGTGATCACGCCGAAGCGGCCCCGCAGCGCGCGGTAGAAGAAGCCCCGGAAGAAGAACTCCTCCGCGACCGGCGCCACCGCGATCACCATCACGCCCGCCGCGATCAGCCCGAACGTGCCCTGGTCCGCCCCGAGGCTCTCCGTGACGTTCTGCTCGGAATGCGGGTGTACGGCGAGGCTGTAGACGATCGTGAAGACGTAGAACGAGAAGAGCGCCAGCGCGGCCCAGCCCACGGCGGGCCAGAAGCGCGTCTTCCGGAGGCCGAAGTGCCACGGCTGCGGCTTGGCGACGAACGAGGCGAACAACACCGCGGTGCCGGCGAAGATCAGCTCCTGGATGAGCGTGGCGACGGTCGTGAAGGACGGCGAGTCGTCGCTGGCGCCGGTCGCCGCGGCCGCGATGCCCACGACGACGAAGGTCGCCACGATGGCGACCATAAAGCCGGTGATGGCGTACCAGGCCGGCCAGCGCGGCGCAGCTTCGGTCTCCATGGCGTACCTAGAGTAGGGACGGGAGCTGGGCGAGCGAGCGGACCGCCTCGACTCCGCCGGGCGGGTCGCCGTGGCGCTGGACGAGCACGGCTCGGATCCCGGCGGCGCGCGCGCCCTGGACATCGCCCTCGAGCGAGTCGCCCACGTGGACTGCGTCCTCCGGCCCGACGCCGGCCAGGCGGAGCGCCTCCCGGAACACGTCGGGGGCCGGCTTGGGCCGGCCGACCACGGCGGACGACGCGCAGCCGTCCACGAGCGGCTCGAGCCCGGTCTGCGCGAGCCACTGCGGCAGCGACCAGTCCCAGTTGCTCGCGATCACGAGCCTGAGGCCGAGCTCGCGCAGTGCGGCCAGCGCCGGCCTCACGTCCGGGAAGGGAGCGAACTCGAGCGAGGCGAGCATTGCCTCCCGCACCTCCGTGCGCGGCAGCTCCTCGACGCCGAGCGCCTCGTGCATGACGGCGGCGCAGCGGTCGCGCAGGTCCTCGAGCGACTCCCGGTCACGGCCTTCCATGTGGTGGTCCAGGTAGTAGGCGATCTCGGCGCCGAAGCCGCGGCCGGCGGCCTCGTCGCCGACGTCGACGCCGGTGCGCTCGCGCAGCTCGTCCCGCAGCCGCGGCACCGGGTCGCGCAGCTCGACGAGCGTGCCGAGCATGTCGAGCAGCACCGCCCGGACCCCGCTCCTAGTCACGCGATGAAGTGCCAGGTGGCGTACTGCACCGTGAACAGGCCGAGGCCCAGGCCGAACAGACCCGCCATGCGCTCGGTCCAGCCGTGCTCTTCGCAGACGATCGCCAGCCACATGAAGATCGGGAAGAGCACGGCGAGGAAGCGCGGCAGCGACATCAGCGGCTGCGGGCCCACCGGGAACGACAGCGGCAGCAGCAGCGCCACCGCGATCCAGACGCCGTACGCCGGAGGCAGGCGGCGGAGCGCGCCCCAGACCGCGGCGGCCGCGAAGACGAGGAAGCCGAACAGCATCAGGTTCATCCCGGCCACGCGGAACGGATCGCCTCCTGCGCGCGTGAAGTAGATCGTGTCGCGCGACCCGGAGAGGAGCTGGCGGGCACCGTCCACCGCCGCCACGAGCCCGTCCCACGCCCCCACGAGCGGGCCCGCGAAGTCGCGGTACCAGAAGTCCTGCACGTGGGTGAAGAGGAACGGCTCCCCCTGCTGGAGGCCGAGATAGAGGGCGAACGCCCCCACGCCCGCAGGCCCGAGCAGGAGCCAGAGGCCGTCCGCGCGCCGTCCCCCGGCGCGAACTTGCTGGAGGTAGATGAGGCCGATGGGGACCACGAGGAGGACGCCGGCGCTGCGCGTGGCCGCCGCGGCAGCCAGGCAGGCGCCCGCCCAGGGCCAGCGCCGGGTCCGTGCCGCGTAGAAGGCACCCACCGAGGCCAGCAGGAACAGGCTCTCCGAGTAGGGCGCCCCGAAGTAGAGCGCGCCCGGGAACAGCATCAGCAGCAGCAGGGCGGGCCCCGCCAATCGCCGCCCCAGCTCGAGCGAGACGAGCTTGTGGAAGACGACCAGGGCCGCCAGCAGCGCGGCGAGCGACACGAGGTAGGCGGCGATCAGCACCGCCCCATGAGAGCCGCCGCCCACCTCCCCGAGGCCGCGTGCGAGGAGCGGATAGAGCGGGAAGAAGGCGGCCTCGGCGCCGCCGTCGGGGTAGCCGTGGTCGGCCACCCGGAGGTACCAGACCGAGTCCCAGCGGGCGAGCGGCGACAGGGCGAGCTTGCCGAACCCGCCTATTGGAGCGGTCAGCGCGGGGTCGTCGAACCTGCCCGCATTGCGCTCGCCCAGCCCTCCCTGGCCGGGAGGCCCGAGCGACAGCGCGGCGAAGAAGGCAACGAGGAAAACGGCCAGGCGGAGCGGCCAGAAGACGCGCCAGGCGGCCCGCAGCGCCTCGGAGCCGCGCAGCGCGACGAGGGCCTCGCTCGCCGGCCGAAAGTTAGCCTCGTACGCCATGCCCGACGCCCATTTCTACACGGCCGCCTCGTTCGTCACGGAGCACCGCAACGAGATCACGGCGATCGCGACCGTTCTGCTGGCGATCGTGGTCGCGGAACTCGTCGACCGGCTGATCGCCCGTCGCGGCAAGCGGGTCCAGGAGGCGCTGTCGCTGTCGCCGGTGGCGGACACGCGCCTGCGGCTCATCCGGCGGCTGATCTTCGCCACGATCCTGGTGCTCGGGGTCGGCTTCGCGCTCATCCAGTTCCCGTCGGTCAAGCGCGTGGCGACCGGCGTGCTCGCGTCCTCGGCGGTGCTCGGCATCGTGGTCGGCTTCGCCGCCCGCCAGACGCTCGCCAACGGCGTGGCCGGGATCATGCTCGCGATCACCCAGCCGATCAGGATCGGCGACCTCGTGACCTTCGACGACGAGACCGGCGAGGTCGAGGACGTCAGGCTCACCTACACCTACATACGCCTCGACGACGGCCGCCGGCTGATCGTTCCGAACGAGCAGCTCGCCGCGGGCTCGATCGTCAACCACACCGTGGTCGATCCGCGGATCCAGGTCGAGATCTCGGTATGGCTGCCGCCCGGCGCCGATCTGGAACGCGCGCTTGCGCTGCTCGACGGGGAGGAGGGCGTCGAGGCGAGC
>DASXBA010000136.1:0-1629 GCA_036406475.1 Thermoleophilaceae bacterium
GTACGTGATCATCACGAGCGCGGCGAGGAGCATCGGGAAGGAGGTCTTGACCAGCGTGTCGACGCGCCCGTCCTCGCCGAGGTCGGCCAGCGCCCAGAAGAGCGGGAACGCGACCATGCCGAACCGGCCGATCGAGACGAGCAGCCCGCCCGTCGTCGGAAGCAGGATGAGGAGCGCCGCGAAGATCAGGTACTCGGCCGGGATCCGCATCCGCCACGCCTGGTAGAAGAGCCCGCACCAGAGCACGGTGAACCCCATATGGACGAGGAAGCGCAGGTGGCCGCCCTCGATCACGTCGTGCCACAGCGTGTAGCCGAAGACGTACGGCAGCACGCCGACGCCCCGCTCCCAGCCGCGCTCCTGGGCGTGGACGTTCGCGAGGACATCGCCGGTGCGCCAGCCGAGATACGCGAAGAACGCCAGCTCCGCGAGCGGCAGAAGGAGCAGCGGGAGGTAGGGCCGCACGCGCAGGCCGTGCCGGCGGTACGTCCGCCAGGCGAGCGCGGGCAGGAGCGCGATCCCGACCGGCCGCGCCAGCACCGCGAGCGCCCCGACCGCAGCACCCTCCCACTGGCGCCCGTACCAGGTGAGCGCGAACGCCGCGAGCGCGAGGAGCAGGAAGAGGCTCTCGGCGTACGGCAGCGAGAACACGAACGCGAGCGGGAAGATCGAGAGGTAGAGCACGGTGCGCCGGGCCATGGCCTCGTCGTAGCGCCCCAGCGTGATCCGGTAGAGCAGGCACAGCGCCGCCCCGAACAGCACCGTCGAGAGCAGGCTGCCCCACAGCTCCATCGGCCCGGGCAGGATCGAGAACGGCCGCCAGAGCAGCGGGTAGAGCGGGAAGAAGGCGGCCGAGTTGCCGTGCCCGATTGCCGGGTCGTAGCCGTGGTCGGCGATCCACCGGTACCAGACGACGTCCCACTGCCCGAGGGCCCCGAAGAGCCCGTGCCACGAGACGCCCGACTCACGCGGGATGCGGCTCGTCCACGACGCCGCCGCGATCAGGAGGTAGACGGCCACCCGGCTCAGCGCGAAGACCATGAGCGGATAGCGGTACGTGGCGAGCCACCCTTCTCTCGCCGGCTCCGGGCTGCCCGCCGGTGTCGCCGGAGGCTCGACCGGGGGCTCGACGGCCGTGTCGGTCACTCCGGCCATCCCCGCCAGCGCCACAACCGCAGGACGCCGTAGAAGGCGGCGACCGCGTAGCCGAACCCGATCAGGAGGTCGACGACGTAGTGGTTTCCGGTGTAGACGACGGCGATGCTCTGGATGATCGGGTATGCGGCGGCCGGGACGATCGCCCACCACCGCCAGCGCGTGGGCCAGGCCAGGGTCGCGATGAAGAGGAAGATGAGCAGCGAGTACCCGCCGTGGAGCGAGGGCACCGCGGCGTACGGGTTGCCGTCGAGCAGCCGGTAGACCGGCCCCGAGTCGGTCGGCAGCGGAGATGTGGCCGCCTGGACGCCGGCCGGGTTCGCGAGAAACGGTATGAGGCCGCGCGCGGAAGCGGCCCACGGCGGCGCGGCGGGGAAGAGCCAGAAGGTCAGCGCGCCGGCGTACGACAGGACGAGCAGCGTCGCCGCGAAGCGGTAGAAGAGCGCCCGCCGCTTGAGCCAGAGCGCGAACGCC